>JBAPZR010000362.1:0-1877 GCA_049285335.1 Xanthobacteraceae bacterium
TTGCGGCGCATGGAGCTCAGGGACCTGACCGTGCATGGCTTCCGTGCCACGTTTAAGACTTGGTCGAGCAAGCGCACGTCATTCCAGAACGAAATTGCCGAGGCGGCACTTGCACACATTATCGGCGATAAGGTTGAGCAAGCCTATCGGCGTGGCGACCTGTTTGAGAAGCGGCGCCGGCTAATGGGGCAATGGGCGGCGTTCTGCACCACTGAACCGGTTCAAAAGTCACAAAGCAACGTCACGGCGCTTCGCGCTCCCTGATATTATCATTTGGCGGCGGCTAGGTTGATCCCCGAAAACGCGGTTTCCGCACCGCGCTGCCGCCGCGACCTTCAATGCGGAGCGCGAGCGGACGATCGACTGGCTCGTTTTGGAGGCCACATCTGACTTGTTCTTTGGCGATGAACGCGACAGCAAGGCGCCACCGAGCGCCCTGCAAAATGTCACCCAGGAAGTCTTCCGCTGCGGTGCCAAGGCACTGCGGGCGCGGCTGTCTGTCCTATCCTACCAACAAGTGTTGCAGGAAAGCATGGCCGCACTTGAACACAAAAAGCATGCGGAAGCGCAGGGGCTTGCAGCCATTGGAGAGTTCGAGCGGGCCAAACGCGAAGAAAGGATTCGGCGGCTTGCGCCAGCAATGGCCACAAAACGCAACGTTTCACAGTCGATTGACGACGCCGTCGCGGAGTTGGCCGGCCCGCATCTGAAGAAGCATCCAACATGGACTTCCCATCGGTGTGCAGTTGAAATTGAGCCGCGGCTAAACGAGGCATTGCGCGCCGAAGGGCGTCGGCCTCTGGCACAGGACGCCATCCGCAAGCGTGTGCAAAAGTATCGGACGCACGCACGATGATCCGATGATCGTCGGACGGACGCGCGATAGTCCGATGGCTTGCGCCTCGCGCGATTGAGTGCGCGCCACGGCGCGCGCATATGCAGTGCATCGTCACATGCATTCGAGGTGTCACGATGCACTCACCCTCCGATCATCCCGACGTCACCGGACGCGCCGATGCCGAACATCTGCCGCCGCTCGCCGTAACAGTCCGCCGCGCGTCCAAACTGTCTGGGCTCGGTCTCACGTCGATTTGGGCCTCCCTCCGCGACGGCCGCCTTGAGGCGGTGCGCGTGCCCGGCGTCCGCCGCACTTTGGTGAGCTATGCGAGCTTAGCCCGGTTGCTCTCGCCAATGGTCGGCGCACCGCAGCCGCGCCGTCGCGGCCGGCCTCGCAAGATCGTCTCTAGCTACGCGCAAATGCGGCTAGATGAACTGACTCGTCGGCCATGAGCGGCGGCGCCCGACAGGCTGAAATGATAGTGGCCCAAGTCTATGGTTTCCTTGGCCGCTTTATTTCATATCCCAGTGAGCACGCACACGTCGCACACGCCCTATGGTGTGTGCACACGCATTTGATGAACAAGTGGGAGTCAACGCCCCGTATAGCATTCCTCTCTCCGGAACCTGCATCGGGAAAAAGTCGAGCATTGGAGATTACGGAGTTGTTGGTGCCGAACCCCGTTGCGGCCATCAACGTGAGCCCAGCCTACATGTTTCGAAAAATTGGCGACGAGGAGGGCGTAACGTTGCTGTACGACGAAATCGACACCGTATTTGGACCGAGAGCCCGCGAAAATGAAGAGCTACGTGGCCTGCTCAATGCTGGCCACCGCAGGGGCGCTGTTGCTGGTCGGTGTGTAGTTCATGGCAAGACGATCGAAACGGAGGAAATTCCGGCCTATGCCGCTGTCGCAATGGCTGGGCTCGGCTGGCTGCCCGATACGATCATGTCGCGCTCAGTCGTTGTAAGGATGCGCCGCCGGCATGATGGCGAACAGGTCGAGCCGTACCGCCGCCGGGTACACGCTGCAGAGGGT
>JBAPZR010000363.1:0-1572 GCA_049285335.1 Xanthobacteraceae bacterium
CACGCGTAGTTCTTCAATATGCAATTGGAGCAATTTCGATTCAGTCATTGTTAGATCAATACCCAATTGGGTGGCCTTTTTCTCTCACAAAGGGCAGCAGTGGACGAAGACAGTGAATAGAGTAACCCCGAATCAGTGCGGGCAATGTGGTCCTCCTTCATCACATCGGCTGCAGCTTGGGTTTTATCGCCCTCGGCGAGGGAACTCATCAGAATCCTTCGCTGTTCCGCGACAAGTCAGTAAGCGACGTAGAGTCGCGGCATTTATGGATCGGCTTGGGCTTCGGGCGCGGCGTTCTGATGCAGCGGTTAGGCTTAGTCGGATCAGGAGGCTCGCTCCACCCTCACGACCCTCAATCGAGGGTCAAGGTCAACGTCAATGAACTAAGACCGAGCCGTCCGGCCGTGCGCGAAGGTCCGCCACGGTTAGCCGGTCAATCTTCATCCTCGTGAAGCTCGCCGATATGGTGCTGCGCATAAAGCTCAAGGCCGAGCTTGGCGACAAGGTCGAGTTGAGTTTCGAGGAAGTCGATGTGTTCTTCCTCGTCATGCATCAGTTCTTCGAATAGGTCGCGCGACACGTAATCGCGCACTGAGTGGCAGTGGGTGGCGGCCTTCTCGTAGAGTGCCCGCGCCGACATCTCGGCAGCGAGATCGCAGTCGAGCACCTCCTTGACGTTCTGGCCGATGTGCAGCGGATCCAGCTCCTGCATGTTGGGAAAGCCTTCAAGAAAGATGATGCGTTCGACCAGTTTGTCGGCGTGCTGCATCTCCTCGATTGATTCCTTCCGCCACCGCTTGGCAAGCGCTTTATAGCCCCAATTATCGAGCAGGCGATAATGCAGCCAATATTGATTGATTGCGGTCAGTTCGTGCCGCAGCGCCTTGTTGAGATAGTCGACGACACCGGGCTCGCCTCTCATGACCTCGCTCCTGCAATTGACGGAAGATTACGCGCCCAGCGCGCCAGGCGCCTCAATTATAGCGGCGGCGCCAGCGACCGGAAGCCAGACCTAAGGTATTCACGCTTTATGAAACGCAGAGATCAGCGGCGGGTGACAGCGCTCCGGCAACACGCCGGTTCGGCGGTGGCCAGCGCCTCGTCCATAATGCGTCGAATGGTGCGCGCGCAACGCCCGCATTGTGCGTTGCAACCCAGGCAATGGTAAACCTGTCCCGTGGTGCGTGGGACATCTGCACGCGCGGAAAGCGTCGCGCGCACGTCGTAGTCGGTCAACACGTTGCAGGAGCAGACAATCATTACACGGGATAGCGTTGCGACCATTCGTTCGATTTGAAATCGTCAATAGTCCAGGCTTTTGTCGGTTGCAAAGAAAAAATCACTTTTTATAGAGATTCTAATTTGGAGTTGGGAAGCCCCGAAGTATCGTTAAATATAAATCATCTACGTCGCTACTTTTGACTTGAAAAAAAAGTCCGACAATGGCCGCCGCGAGACGCGCTTAGGCGGCGGCCTTGAGCAAGCATCTGGCGAAATTAAGTCACGGCGCAATGCATCAAATCGCGCGTCACGCGTGTGTTACGCTTTCCGATTACGTCAACGCGATGAATT
>JBAPZR010000364.1:0-2292 GCA_049285335.1 Xanthobacteraceae bacterium
CATTCATCGCCAACGATTTTCCGACTATGCTCGGCGCAGCAGTGGAAGGTCTGGGTCTTGCGCAAGTGCCTGAGCCGATCGCCGCCGGACCGGTTGCTGCTGGAAAAACTAGTGCACGTACTGGAGCCATTCGCGTCGATGGCGCCGGGGGTGTATCTCTATTATCCCAGCCGTCGCCAAATGATGCCGAAGCTGCGGGCCTTTATCGAACACGTGAAGAGCCACTCGGGCGCCACCAACAAAATCCGAATGAACTCCGACGGCAGGCAAAACAGACCGCACAAGAGAGGCTAATGATGTGCCCCTAAGAGGGGCCAAGCGATTTGTCCGACCGGTCAGTGCCGGCAACGACGCTCAATCTCGCGAGCAAGGCGATCGAGTGGATGAGTTGTTTTATTGATATCACTTGGTCGCTCAATGGCGTGTTTCGACTGATCGCATCAGCTATCAGCATGTCGGCTTCTGGCACAAATCGGATATGACGCAGCGCTCGGCGATGTCTGCTTTCGGAGGTAAAGCTGACCTCCCGCGGGCGCAGCCCCATGTCCCCAATCGAAAAGCAAGTGCTGATCGTTACTCGCTCAAACGAGCAACAACCAAAAGCTTGTTGCCCAGTTTGGGTGGCGCAAAAATGAGGAGGAGTGGTTTGCCAGACAACAACGCTGTCTCGGCTAGATTGTAGGCCCATGGCGGCCAAATTGAAGTGTAGCAGTTTCCTTGGGGGTCGACGAACCCCACTAGATAATCACCCGACAAGTTTTGCCCTGCTAAATAAACACTAGCGCGCGTTACATGGAGGTTCAGGCTGGCTAGGATTTTGGCGACACATTCCGCACTATCTTTGCCTGCTGGGATCACCGAGTTCTTCAGCTTCTTGACCACTTGTCTCTGCAATTTCTTAAGCTTCGCCTTCTTCTTCTGCGCCACATCCACTCTCCTTTAACGCGGAATAGGCCGGAAGCGGGCGAAAAGATTCTCAGGCCGCGGCGCCGGCGTTGACAAGTCCATGTTCGATGGCCCAAATGGCGGCTTGTGTACGGTTCTGTGCATTGGTTTTACGTAAAATAGCTTTCAGGTGAACCTTAACTGTAGCTTCCGAGATGTCATACGCGCGCGCGATTCCTTTGTTTGATTGACCGTGCGCGATACAGATCAGCACCTGATGTTCGCGATGCGAAAGCAGGGTGCCGTTGGTCTTTTTCCCAAACTCGTAGGAGTTCCCGGACTGCGAACTTAAAGTCCGTTCGGGACACTGAGCATCATCCCCTCCGTTAGGTAGCGCTTTAATTGGGCGATCCAGCACGAAGATCTGCTGACCCATAAGTATCAGCTCCAGCGACCTTACTAATATGACGCGCGACCCAGGATTGACGACATACCCGTCAGGAGCAAGCGCCAGCACACCCCGGAGGTCCGCGGGTGTTCGCCTCCGCTACCAAGACGATTTTGCTATCGGGCATCAACGATCGCAGAAGCCGAATACTTTCGCCAGCCTGGTCGTGGCTTCTATTTGGCCAATCGATTCCAACGATCGCCAGCGCTCGGTCTGTCAATTCGTGATTTGCCAATTCACCCGGATTGCCGACGGCGGTCACAACCTTAAAACGTGTGCCTCGCAGAAGAGACGCTATGCCCTCGCGCGATAATGCACTGCGCGCGATGATTACTGTCGGTGTGTTCTTACTCACTGCTCCGCTACTCCACACTCAAGCGACAACAAACCTGATGGAATATTCAAAACAATGCAGACGGAAAACACCAATGAAAAATACTCAACTTCAGTCAAAAAAACGAATGGGCGGGATGCTATCATCCCAGTCATCCCGCAACCTGCCTGGTTTTCCGTTTGCTAGATGTGACGCATGGCACAAATTTGCGTTTTGGCGCCTGGCTGTTTGCAAAGCGGTTTAGATAAAAGCCGACATTATCCAGGCTGGCTGATCGCTAAACGCGGCGCATCGCACGTCCGCAGGCCCTTGCGCGAGTGTGGCCCCGGCCATCGGCTTAAAGCGACGGCCCGGGGCCACGAGCCCGAGACTGTACGGAAATCCATCGAGCCCGGAGACAGCGCGGGCGCGCGCCGCTCCGACAAAAGGTTGAGCAAACTCGCAACGAAGTTCCAGTGTGGTGTGAAATTAAGGTTACGTTGGCCGTCGCCGCGTGTTCGGGCGCGATTCCCGGCGGCGCGTTGCTCGACATCGACGAGAAAACCTGGCGCAAGGCGTGGGACCTTAAGGTCTTTGGCTACATCAATATGTGCCGAGCATTCTATGCACTGATGAAACGGCGCCG
>JBAPZR010000365.1:0-2024 GCA_049285335.1 Xanthobacteraceae bacterium
GTTAGTAGCTGCTCGCGCGTAAGTTTTCCCTCGGCACCGTGGCCGTCTTCTTTGTCGCCGGCGAGCGTCTCGAGTGAGCCCGAGACAGCCGAGTTCGGCTTCGACCGACACGCCGACGGCGTGCGCGAATCCGACCACCTTGTGAGTAACCACAACGTTGTAGCCATAATCCGCGGGGGTTTTGGCATCATCCTTGAGCGAGCCGTCCATCATCACCGAGGTAAAGCCGGAACGGATCGCGCCCATACATACATCTGGTGAAGCACCGTGATCCTGATGCATGACGATCGGAAGACCAGGGTAAGCTTCCACGGCCGCGGCCACGAGGTGGCGCAGGAACGGCTCTCCTGCATATTTGCGTGCGCCAGCGGAGCCCTGGAGGATCACGGGGCTTTTTGTTTTTTGCGCAGCCCCCATGATCGCCTTGATTTGCTCCATGTTGTTGACATTAAAAGCCGGAACACCGTAGTTGTGTTCTGCAGCGTGATCGAGAAGTTGACGCATAGAAATGAGCGGCATCGTTCTCTCCTGAGCTAGCTGGCAGTTGCTGCAGCGATGGCAGACCGGGCTGCGTCGGCAACCCGCTGTGTCGTGAAACCGAAATGGACGAAAAGGTCGGGCGCCGGTGCCGACTCGCCAAAGCGATCCATGCCGATCACCGCACCGGTCCGGCCGGTGTAACGCCACCAGCCACGTGTTGCGCCGGCCTCAACCGCGACCGCAGGTAAATCCCGCGGGAGTACTGCGTTTCTCCAGCTGGCATCTTGTTCTTCGAAAATTTCAACGCAGGGCATAGAAACGACGCGGACAGGCAGGCCCCCGGACGCGAGCTCCGAAGCTGCGGCGCACGCGAGCTGCACTTCTGAACCCGTCGCAACGATAACCGCTTCCGGCGCGGATTGCGGCTCGATCAGCACGTACCCGCCGCGGCGGATCGCATCAATCTGCGCTGGTGTTCGGGGCTGATGTGCGAGCGTCTGGCGCGAAAGTACAAGCGCTGTCGGCCCGTTTGTTCGTTCGAGCGCGCTGCGCCAAGCGACGGCAGTCTCGACCGCGTCGCATGGACGCCAGACGTGGAGATTTGGAATGAGACGGAGCGACTCCAGCTGTTCGATCGGCTGGTGTGTCGGTCCATCTTCGCCAAGACCGATCGAGTCATGGGTGAAAACGTAAACGACACGCTGGTGCATCAGCGCGCTCATGCGGACAGCGTTGCGCGCATAATCGGAGAAGATCAGAAAGGTCGCAGCATAGGGAATGAAGCCGCCGTGCAGTGCGATTCCGTTGGCAATGGCGGCCATCCCGAACTCACGAACGCCGAAAAAGATCGTGTTCCCTGCCGGATTGCGAGTTACCGGTTGCGTAAGCGGATGAATCGTCAGATTCGAGTGGGCAAGATCGGCCGAGCCCCCGAACAACTCCGGCAAGTTCTTGGCAAACAAAGTCAGCGCGTTCTGACCGGCTTTGCGCGTTGCCAACGACTCGCCCTTCGCCACGCATGCGGTGATCAACGCGTCCGCAGTAGCTGCAAATTCCGCCGCAAGTGTGCCTTGGAGACGGCGGGTAACCTCGGCCGCGAGGACAGGATATGTGTTCTGATAATCTTCGAAACGGCGGTTCCAATCTGCTTCGAGAGCAGCACCTTGGCGGCGCGCATCCCAGGCTTCCGCGACGGTGGCGGGAATCTCGAACGGCGCGTAGGACCAGCCGAGCTCGGCGCGTGCGCGTGCGACCTCGTCCGCGCCAAGCGGCGCGCCGTGCGTATCGTGGTGGCCTTGCTTGGTGGGAGCCCCATGTCCTATCAAGGTTTTGCAGCACAATAGACTCGGCCGCGCCGACTCGGCAATTGCCGCCATTAGCGCGGCGTCGATTGCGATTGGATCGTGTCCATCAATGTCGCGCACCACGTGCCAGCCATAGGCCTCGAATCGCCTTGGTGTGTCGTCGGCAAACCACTCGCTGACCTTGCCGTCGATTGAGATTCCATTGTCGTCGTAGATCGCGATTAATTTGCCGAGCCCGAG
>JBAPZR010000366.1:0-3107 GCA_049285335.1 Xanthobacteraceae bacterium
ACTGTCATGTCCGCTTTGTGCCAATAGCGGACGTCAATGCGCGAACTCTTCGATCACTCGCTGGTTCACGATGTGGGGCTTTGCCAGCACCGAGAAGCTGTAATCCTCGAATATCGATTTGGCCTCCGCAGATCGCAGGAACGCCAGATATTGGGTCGTCCCCGGCTTAGCGTTCACGGTCGCAGCCACCGGATAGACGATCGGATCGTGCGGATTGTCGGGGAAAACGCCGATGACTTTCACGCCAGGCTCGATCTTGGCATCGGTTGCGTAGACGATGCCGAGCGGCGCCTCGCCGCGGGCGGCGCAGGCTAGAGCGGCCCGGACATTGACCGTCATTTTCATTTTCGACTCGACGGACGGCCACACGCCAAGTCTCTCCAGCTCGGCCTTGGCGTAGAGCCCGACCGGAACCTCCTTAACGTCACCGGTTGCGATCCGACCATCGGCGGCGAGTTTGGCAAGATCAAACCCAGGCTCGATGTCGACGTGGTCGATTTTGGAGCCTTTGCCGGCGATCAGTACCAGAACGTTGCCGAGCAGATTGATTCGTCTGCTCTCATTTATGACCTTTTTCTCCACGCCGTAATCCATCCACTTCAAGTCGGCAGAAACGAATGCATCGGCCGGAGCCCCGCCCTCGATCTGCTTCATCAACGGCGAGCTCGCATCATAGCTTGAGACGACCTTGATACCGGTTTTCGCGGTGAAAGCCTCATTGACATCGTCGAGTGCATTTTTCATCGACGCTGCGGCAAATACGGTGATGATCTTGTATTGAGAATCAGCGGCGATTGGCAAGGTGAGCCGCGCGCCCTGAACAACGACGAAAACAAGCGCAACGAAGCCAAGAATTGTGACTGCGAATCGCAGATTTTCAGCTTCTGCGCTTTTGACTTTCCACTGCGCTGCTACCCACAGCAGGAGGAGACATACGAGAACACCAAATATCGCGTAGATGATCCAACCTTCGCGCACGGCTATCCTCTCAACGTGTGAAGCATAAATGGGACATTGGACGAAACGTCGCGTTGGATCGAGGGCGGTGACAAGCAGGGTACCTTCTAGCTAATGAACAAACAAACAAATTGGTATCGCATTCGTATTTTTTGTGACAACCGTCACAGGGGCGATTTGCCGCGCACGGAGACGCGTATAACCAAAGATATACGCATGGCGTACCAGCTCTATGCGAAAGGCAAAATTGCTTTTTCCAAAGTATGGACAATCGCGATAAACACAGCGCGATCGTGTCCGCTTCGGGTCAGAAGGCGATATCAGCGCCGTGTTGATCGCGAAAGTACGTGGTCGGTTCCGCCATTCGAGACCACGCAACTGATCAGGGTTCACGTTGTCATGCTTCGGAAAGGGACTGCAACGAAAAATAATTGCACAGGCGTGCGCGGGCCGGCGAATTTGCCGCCCTTTCAACTGGCGGCTTCCTTTGCGCGAGCCGCACCTTTTTCTGTGGACTCGATCGGCAAAACGAATTGGAACAAAGATCCGCTTTTGCCGTCCGACGACGCGGTCAGGTGACCACCATGATGTTCAATAATCATACGACATATCGCCAGTCCCAGGCCCATCCCGTGTGACTTTGAGGTAAAAAATGCGCCAAAGATGCCTTCAATATGTTTTGGATTAATTCCCGGCCCCGAATCTTGCACGGCTACAGTAATTGCATGGTGATCCTTAATGCCAGTTCTCACCCGCAAAACCCGGCCGCGGTCTGTCGTAGCGGACATCGCCTCGACCGCGTTGTGGACCAAGTTCAAGATCACCTCTTCCAATTGCCTCCTGTGGCCATCGACGGGCGGTAGTTCGGACGCCAGCGCAAGGTGAGTCTCAACGTCCTGATCCTGCAACTGTTTGCGCGATGACTCGAGGACCTCAACGATAATTTCATTCACATCGACCCACTGTCGTTCTTGATTGCTTTTGCCGAATAAGGCACGAATGCCGTCAAACACCTCGCTGGTACGATGCGTGTCACTGACAATCCTGCTCAAAGCTGCCCGTACTTCCTCCAGGTCGGGCGGCGTTTTACCAAGAAATCGCAAGGCCGCACCGCCGTTTGCCGCTATTGCGGCAAGTGGTTGCCTCACTTCATGAGAAATCGCAGCCGTGACCGCCTGCGCGTTCATCAACTTGTTGTCGCGTTCGCGCTCCAGCATCGTGTTTGACCGAGCAAGGTGTTCCGCGCCCTCCTTCCTCTCGGCAAAAAGCGCGGCAAGGACATATGCACTGAGCGCCACAACCGGAATGGCGGCTTGCGCTCCGAGCACGCGATCTGTGATTGGGAAACGGGGGTCTCCGAAATGACCTTTGCCCAAGATTGTCGTTAAGACGATCATCATGGAAACTACGAACGCCCCCGCTGCGGAGAAAGCTGGTCGATAGCGCGCCGCGAGCAAAGCCAAAATTGGAAACAGCCAAGTGATCGGCAATACCGTCTCCCAGAGCTCGCGTGGCAGCGAAATGATAAATCCAGCCATCAATCCCAGAACCACGAGCGCCAACGTGCCTTCGATGAGTTCGCTTCGTGGCGACGGCCGCCGTACAACGGCAGTGAGCCCAGTCACCAGTGGGGCAACAGCGACGATGCCGATGAAGTCGGATGCGAACCAGTGCTGCCAAGTGTTGAGCATCGGTGCTGATGGCCCCTGCATCAGCCTGTATGTAACTGCACCTCCGATCCCCGATACAATTGTCGCGGCGACCGCTGCCGCGAGTAAGCCAAAGACGTAGCGCAGCCGAACGAGGTTGAAACCGGCACCGAAGTAGTGCTGGATCAAACCGGCTGTAATTAGGGCCTCCACCGCGTTGCATAGGCCCAACGCGACGCCAGCCCACAGGGGGTCGTTGATGATGAGGTGAGTCGCTACCGTTGCGACTATCACCCCTGCCAACACGGGCCAACCCGCTTGCAGTCCAAGCGCGATTAGGATGCCTGAGGAAATACCGGCCGCGGGCCAGAACACGGCCACGCCTTCAGGTTTTAGAATTAGACGGACGCTAAGGTCAGCCGCTAGGAAATAGGCCGAGCCGACTGCTGCCGCGAGCCCAACACTCCCGAATCGTCCCCGAGTTAGACGATCGGCGGCAAA
>JBAPZR010000367.1:0-8373 GCA_049285335.1 Xanthobacteraceae bacterium
CAGCCGCGGCCGACGATTTGGCCGTCCTTGACGATGACCGCGCCGACCGCCGGATTAGGCCATGCGCAGCCCAGGCCACGACGGCCGAGTGAAAGTGCAAGCGCCATGTACCTCTGATCGTCCGACATAAGTCGTTGCGAGCCGTCGTTAGTTTAGCAAGAGATCCAAATATGGAGATTGTTGTCTAAAGGTCTTCCCGAAAATCCCCTCGGGCCAATGGGAAACGCCTCTCACATAACACGAATTGAAAATAGGGATTGGCCGAGACCCCCACAATGAATCAGAGGTGCGGCCGGACCGGCTAAAAAGCTGGGCAACCAATGGGAAACAGAAATGGAGCGAATAGAAATCTATAAAAGCTTCCGAATCCGCGCGTATCAAGAATGGTCGGGGCTATGGTTGGCCGAGACCAAGAAGCCGGTTCCGCGGCGGCCAGGCACCAGCGATCACGACGACACCGATGCTGAGTACATTGCCACACCCTCCGGTCACCCAACGCCAGAAGCCGCCGTTGCTTTCATAAAGCAGATGATCGATAGCCCGGGTACGACGAGATAGCTCTCAGAACGCACCCTTACTGAACACGGCCATGTTTCGTCGCGTTGAATAGTAAAATCAGTATCGCGACAAGAAGCGTCACGCCTCCACTGAAAAGCGCCCAAGCGAGGAAAATATTTTCTGTCGCGGTCATCGCGCCATCCTCTGGTTGGTTGACCCACGAGAATCAGTGATCAGCATTGTGGAGGTACTAGGGCGGCGGGAAGCGGCGCGTCTTTCAGTCCCCGTGATACCCGGAACGCCTCCAATATCCCCCGTATCGGGGACGACCACGACCGAATTGACCAGGTGCATAATCATAATAGGCGGGCCACCACAGAAACGAAGCCGCCCCCCCATAAAAGGCCGATCTATGAATACGAACACAAGGCGAATAACCGCAATAATATCCCAGCGTAGGTCCCGCGAAACGACCTCGGTGGTCGTGGTGGTGTACCGACCGCGTTTTTGCAACTGATGCCCGTGGCTCGGACCGAGCGGTCCTACTCGGGGGCTTTTCATTCACGGGCGACGTAACGTCCGCTCCCGAAACGCCGCTTGTTGTTGCAGGCGGGACTGCTTGGTAACTCGGTTGAGTGACGGTGGTATTTGGAGGGGACGGATTGAAGACGGGTGGCGGAGGAGGAGGCACTGCAAATTGTGCTTGTGCATATCCAATCGGAACGCAGGCACAGAACACGGCTGCGCATCCGCTCACCAAAAGCTGCGCCAATGCTATCCGGTTAGGTCGCTTGGTGCGCATTGAGATCTCCTTCCTCGCCCCTCAGCTTAAGGCCTTATCGATAACTCCGGCGGCTTCGCAAAGTTCGCCGCGATACGCCAAGCTTCGTCTTTGCTAGCTCGAAAACGTGAGCCGCTATTGGGCCGAGACCTTGATGTCTGCAAGCACCGCGGCAAGTGCATTTGGTTCTACCTTGACCGCCCCGCTGAAAGGTCGGTCGATGCCGACAACGACCAGCAGTTCAGAAAAAATCATTATCGCGAGTAGCGCTGTCATCAACGCCTGTGCCCGCAGACTTTCCGCACCGAAGAAGAACGTGTAGCCGATCGTGATCACCGCTCCGCCTATCAGCACCAGCCATAAGAGGTGTGGCACCGTACCCTCTGAAGCGATCAGCCGCGCACGGCGGGACTGCGCAACGAGATCGACTTGACGGAGCATTTCAGAAAGCACCGCGCTGTCAGCCTGTCCGCTGGACGACACCAGCGTCGAGTAGATTGAATCGAGCGCCTCTTTAGCCGCTCCCTCCGCGCCTACGATTTCCTCCGCGCCTGCGGCTCCCCGGTCCATTGCCGGCCAATCGTCGTTTATGGCGGCTTTGAGGTAATTAGCGACGGCGCTTCGCACAGCAGCGCCTTTGTCGCTAACACCATGCGAGAGGCGATATATGTTCTCGGCGGCGCCGGCCTCGTGCACGACGTCGAGTTCGGCATCAGCGAATTTTTCCCAGACGACAATGATGGCAAATGCGAGCGTGACCGCGTAAAGCACGCCGATGGTCGCGAATTTGTGTCCGGCGAGTTCATTATTTGACGTCAGGCTCCTGACGTCCACAGATCGGCGTACCAATACAAGGCCGACCATCGACAACAAGGTTCCCAAGCCGACGATGATCGCGCCCGATACCCAGAGCGGTTGGGTGCTCAGGAAGAAAATAAACATAGCCGATCCGTATCGAAACTGCCGTGAATTCTGTGGCGGGACCTAGCCGACCAAACCATGTACTAAAGAGGTTGTAGGCTGGTTAATGGGCGGCAGGCGCGGTCAGTAGTGATCTTCGCCGAGCTGCCGGCCGTTGTGATCGCACCACAAAGCGGACGTCCAATTTTTCGACGGACCATGGCGGTGTAGCGGCGCGGCGCATTCAAAATCTTACTGGCCTGCTTTTGGTGGCTCGCCCCATTCCCATTTGCCAGTTCGCCAGTTGTAGCGGGCGACACCACGCTTTATCATTTCATCGCGCCATTGATTGCGTGCTACGGCGAAAGCGACGAGATAGCCGAAGCCGAAGCAAATCGCGCCAAAACCTGCCACGATTATAAATTGCGAGTATTGCGACAATTCACTCATCGAAGCGTCTCACGGAGGCAGGTAGGGCACCCGAGTTGCAAGACCTAGGGGCACGATAAGTCCAAGGTTGGTCCCGTCCAGTAACGACCGGTGCATCATTTGGACTTGGATGGCCGTTTATTGGCCTGAGCGACGATCACCTTAAGCGGTCATAGGTGCGGATAAGCTTGCCAGCTTGCGAGCCTGGTCTCGGGACAGCTCTGGCATGAGCGCGGCCCCTCCCCGCTCATTCGGCGGCCTCATCCCCCGACAATTCAGCGAGCGCGGTTTCAAAATCCTTCGCTTCGCGGAAATTGCGATAGACCGAGGCGAACCGTACATAAGCGACATCGTCGAGTTCGCGCAGATGCTCCATTACCGTCTCGCCGATCGCTTCGGAGGAGACTTCGCTTTCGCCGAGACTCTCAAGCTCGCGGACGATTTTCGAGACCATGTGGTCGATCCGCTCGGGCTCGACCGGACGTTTGCGCAAGGCGATCTGCACCGAGCGTAAAAGCTTGTCGCGATCGAATGGCACACGGCGCCCGTTGCGCTTGATCACGACGAGCTCGCGCAATTGAACCCGCTCGAAAGTGGTGAACCGGAAATTGCAGGTCAGACAGACCCGGCGCCGGCGGATGACTGAGGAATCCTCAGTCGGCCGCGAATCCTTCACCTGGGTATCGAGGCTTGCACAGCTCGGGCATCGCATCCCTTACCCCTCGTAGATCGGGAACCGGTTGACCAAACGCTTCGCCTTCTCGCGCACCCGCTCCTCGGCATGCGCATCCTGCTCGGTGCCGCTTTGCGCCAAAGCGTCCAGTAATTCGGTGATCATCTCGCCGATCTGCCGGAATTCGGCGATTCCGAAGCCGCGCGTCGTGCCCGCAGGCGTGCCGAGCCGCACGCCGGACGTCACCATCGGCTTCTCGGGATCGAAAGGTATGCCGTTCTTGTTGCAGGTAATATGGGCGCGCCCAAGCGCGGCTTCCGCCACTTTGCCGGTCAGCCGCTTCTTGCGCAAATCGACCAGCATCAGATGCGTGTCGGTACCGCCGGAAACGATGTCGAGGCCGTGGACCTTCAGCGTTTCCGCAAGCGCTTTCGCGTTCTCGACGACATTTTTGGCGTAAAGCCTGAAAGATGGGCGGAGCGCCTCGCCGAACGCAACCGCCTTGGCCGCGATCACGTGCATCAACGGGCCGCCCTGCATTCCGGGGAACACCGCCGAATTGAGTTTTTTGGCGAGTTCCTCGTTGTTGGTCAGGATGGCGCCGCCGCGCGGCCCACGCAGCGTCTTGTGCGTCGTCGTCGTGACGACATGCGCGTGGGGAAGCGGGCTCGGATGCACGCCGCCGGCTACTAGGCCGGCAAAATGCGCCATGTCGACCATCAGATAAGCGCCAACGTCGTCGGCGATCTCGCGGAAACGGTGGAAATCGATGATCCGTGGGTAGGCCGAGCCGCCGGCAATGATCACTTTGGGCCGGTGCTCTTTCGCCAACCGTTCGACTTCGTCCATGTCGATCAAGTGGTCGTCGCGGCGAACCCCGTAAGGGACGACCTTGAACCAGCGGCCCGAAAGATTGACCGGCGAGCCATGGGTTAGATGTCCGCCGGCGGCAAGGTTGAGCCCCATGAACGTATCGCCGGGTTGCATCAGCGCCATGAAGACTTCGGCGTTGGCGGAGGCGCCGGAATGCGGTTGGACATTCGCGAAGTTGCACCCGAAGAGGCGGGTCACCCGTTCGATCGCCAAGCGTTCGGCAACATCCACGAATTGGCAGCCGCCGTAATAGCGCTTGCCCGGGAGCCCCTCCGCATATTTGTTGGTGAGCACCGAGCCCTGGGCCTCGAGAACCGCGCGGCTCACAATGTTTTCCGACGCGATCAATTCGATCTCGTCGCGCTGACGGGCGAGCTCATGCTTGATTGCGGCAGCGATTTCCGGATCGCTGTCGGCGAGCGTTGCCGAGAAGAATCCCTCGTCTGTTACACCGGCTTTCTGGCTTACCGACATATCGTTTCCTCACTGACTGACAAATTTGTTGGCCGCGGTGCGCCCGGCCCGGCTGCCTCAGGTGATACACCGCGCAGAAGCCCGATGCCAGCCGAACCCGCAATAAGTTGTGATATTTCGGGAAATCGCGCCGCTATATTTAGGGATAGTTGCCGCCGCAACCGGCCGGCGCGCTAGAGCTTCGTCGTGGTCGGAATGGCTGGAGCGCCAAGCCCGTCGCGGCCGTAAATGTCCTCGCGGAACTGCACCACGCCGTCGGAGGCCGACCAGGCCGTCACATAGACCCAATGCAGCGGTACAGGCTTGGCGAGCCGGGCCGTTTTTTGCTCGCCGGATTTGATGACGCGTTCGATATCGGCGGGCGACCAGCCCTTGGTTTCGTCCAACAGCCAAGCGACCAGCTGGCGGACATTCTGCACCCGCACGCAGCCGGACGAATGGAAGCGAAAATCGTCCCCGAACAAATTCTTCAGGGGCGTGTCATGCATGTACACGCCGTAGGCGCTCGGGAAATTGATGCGAATCGAGCCGAGCGAGTTCAAGCTGCCGGGATCCTGCTTGAACGTATAGTTGGTCGCGTCTTCGGAGTACCAATTGATCTGCGAGGGCTGTAATTCGCGGTGGGCGGAATCGAGAATGCGAATGTGGTTCTGAGTCAAATAATCGGGCTGATCCTGCATTCTCGGTATAAGGTCCTTGCGCACGATCGACGCCGGCACCGTCCAATACGGATTGAAATTGACCTCGATGATATTGCTGTTGATGTCGGGCGAAGGCCGATCCGGCTTGCCGACCACGGCGGTATGGCGCGACACCGCGACATCGTGCTCGATCGCTTCGATGCGCGCCGCCGGGATGTTGCACACGACGTAACGCGGACCGAGATTGGTGGAGAGCGTCTTGAGGCGGTCGATATTGACCTTGAGCTGGTCGCGGCGGGTCGCCGCCGGGACGTTCATCGCGTCGAACGTCGCCTCGTTGACCACACCATCAATGCTCAGGCCGTGACGCGCCTGAAAGCGCCGCACCGCCTCGTCGAGATACGAATCGTAGATATCGTTCTCGACCGCGCTCGCATTCGGATCGAGATCGCCGGACACCACCAGCCGCGCCCGCAAATCGGCGACGCTTGGATGGTGGCTGCCGAGCCGCAATTCCATGTCCTTGGGCACGCCCGGCCAGCCGCCTTTAGCGACGATGGCGTCGTAGGTCGCAATAGCGCGTTGCGTGGTTTCCGCCGTCGACGGAGACAGCGTCGGCGCCGTGGCCTTCGGCATGTGAATGCCGCGGGGCGCCTCATCGAACCCCTGCCCGAACTCGCTCCGATCCGTCTCGCCGATTAGCCCATCGAGCTGCTGATCGTCGGATCGCGCCGACCGAACGCCGGCGGCAACAAAAGTCGCCCCGCCGGCAAGACGCTGCAGGAAAGTACGGCGGCAAACCTTGCCCCATTGCCGCGACACTGCTGGGCTATGCAATCGATTCATTGAACGCATATTTGCGCCGAGCATTACGGCGCAATTCGGCCGACCGTCCCCCCACTGTCGCAATAGCATAAGCCCGGCCGCGATGACAGAGCCAAGGACGCTAACAAAAAGCGTGCTAAGAAAAAGGCCCCGGCGTGCAGCCGGGGCCAGCTCCGAAAAGGTCCGGATCTTACAGGCGGTAAAGGATCTGATCGGTCCAGAACCGCTCAAGGCGATGGAGCGCCTTATTGAGGACGCTGAACTCGTCGGCATTGATGCCGCCGACCTGCTCCACCGTTCGGACGTGCTTTTGATAGAGCGCGTCGACCGCATCGCGCACTTCGCAGCCTTTATCGGTGAGCTTGATGCGCACCGAGCGCCGATCGATGCGCGAGCGCTGATGATCGAGGAAACCCATCTCCACAAGCTTCTTGAGATTGTAGGAGACGTTTGAGCCGAGATAGTAACCCCGGGTGCGCAGTTCGCCTGCGGTCAATTCTTTGTCCCCGATATTGTATAGCAAGAGAGCCTGCACCGAATTGATATCGGCGCGGCCACGCCGGTCGAATTCGTCCTTGATGACGTCGAGCAGACGACGATGCAGACGCTCGACCAACGTGAGTGCTTCGAGATAGTGCGGCCGGACATGGTCGAGACGCGCCTCATGATCGGCGAGTTCGACCGCCATTGCGACGGCTTTCATTGTTGACGCCTTTCCCAGTCAATTTTCTTTTGTCGCGACGGGCCCTGTCCCCCGTCGTCGGCGCCACACTAGTCACAAGGGTCTAAGATCGGTTTAAATAACACGCTAAAAATAACGTTTATTCGAGGCTTTTTGGACGGTGTTTACATTTCAAAATCCGTCAAAAACCGAAACCATTTGTTCACCGCAAGCGCTCGCGTGAGCCTATTCGGCCTTGATATTGGCCTCCGCGATGATGCGGCTGTATTGGTCGTGTTGCTTTTTGAGGTAACCGGCGAAGTCCGCGCCGCATGTGCCGACGGGATAAAGGCCCTGTATGCCAAGTTTTTCCTTAACGGCTTGGTCCTTAAGTGCAGCAATCAATAAACCATCCAGCGCGGAAGTTATCTGTTCGGGCACATGCGCCGGCGCGAAGGCGCCGAACCAGGCGTCCGTGTCGATGTCGCGATAACCCGCCTCGGCGAGCGTCGGAACGTCCGGCAGTGGACCGGCGCGTGAACCATTGCCAACGGCAAGCGGCCGCAACTTTCCTGCCTTTAGATACTCGGCGACGTTGGAATAAGTCCCGAACATCGACGTCACCTGCTGGCCCAACACCGCGTCGAGGGCCGGCGCATTGCCGGGATACGGAACGAAGGTCATGTCGACTTTTGCCGCACGCTTGAGCATTTCGAAACCGAGCTGAAAGCTGCTCGCTGGACCGATGCTCG
This sequence comes from Xanthobacteraceae bacterium, assembly GCA_049285335.1. GTDB lineage: Bacteria > Pseudomonadota > Alphaproteobacteria > Rhizobiales > Xanthobacteraceae > BOG-931. The sequence continues at coordinate 7,508 of JBAPZR010000367.1, forward strand.
CCATCGTGACCTGTCCCGGCTTGGCGCGGGCGTCGTCGAGTAGTTGCATGAGCGTGCGGTAGGGCGAGGCGCTATTGACGACGATCACGGTCGGCGCATTCACCAAATAGCAGAGCGGCGCGAAGCTTGTGAGCGGGTCGTAATTCAGTTTTCTCAATAGCGGGTCGATTATGAAAGGCGTCGAGACTACAAGAATCGTATTGCCGTCCGGCGCGGCGCGCGCGACCGTTTCGGTGCCCACCGCGCCGCCGGCGCCGGGGCGATTTTCGACGACGAGCGTCAGGCCGCCGGTGCGGCCGATCTCCTGGGCGACGAGGCGGGCGATGACGTCGGCGACCCCGCCCGGTGCATAGGGAACGACGGTCCTTACCGTGTTGAGGGCCTGCGACCGGGCGCCGCCGTTACCCGTTGCAATAACCAGCCAAGCTGCGGCAAGCCCAACCGCCGCCATCAAAACCCGAGACGGAAGCCTCATCGACATGGTACTTCGCCCGGCATCACATATTCGATTGACTAGCCGTTGCAGTCCAACCATATAGCGCCGGCGCCTATTCATTCCCGTAAGCGCGCTTGCGGGGGGAGTGTCCCGAGTGGCAAAGGGGGCGGACTGTAAATCCGCTGGCTTACGCCTTCGTAGGTTCGAGTCCTACCTCCCCCACCACTCTGAAATCACAACATAATTCGCGATCTGGCGGCATCAGAAAATGCCCGTCTATGTCGCGTCATGTTGCAGTATTTTTCCGTTTATTTTCAACGCCTCCTTTTGCCTACCGGCAACTCCACGCGACATGCTTGCGACATAAACAACCAATTCCGCAACCGCGCCTCGGCGGCCTGGCATTCACTTGCCGGGGATAGGAGTCGCA
>JBAPZR010000368.1:0-14399 GCA_049285335.1 Xanthobacteraceae bacterium
CGCGGACAGCGGCGAGTTGGTCCCCATCAACAGCGTATAACCATCCGCCGGCTGGTGATGGACGTAAAGTGCGGCGAGCGCGCCATCGGCGCCCGGACGATCCTCGACGACTACCGGCTGGCCGAGCGCGGGGCCGAGCTTGTTGGCGATGATCCGGCAGATCGTATCGCTGGCGCTGCCGGGGCCGAACACCGCAACGAGGGTGATCGGTCGAGTTGGGTAATCGTCAGCGCGAAGCGCCGTGTTGAACAACGTGGCGAGGGCCGTCACGAGGATGAACGAAAATTTTCTCATTGTCATTCCTCCCGGATGATTGCTGCGATTGACGTTGCACCGCTCCCTATGTCGTCGTCAGCGCGGCCTTCCAAGATGCAGGAATCGACAGTGGACGAGCTTTAGAGCGTTACCCAGCATTCAATCCCCTCCACAAGCGCAGAAGGTGCCAGAAAACCCGATTTTGACTTTTTTCGAAGTGAATGCCCGCCGAGGGCACAACGGCTGCCTTTGATTTTTGCGGAAATCGGCACGTTCCGCTGGCGGCTCGGCGATCAAACTAAGCGAACTCTCTGCCAGAGTGAAGGTGTGGCGATGTCGCATTTTCGCACAAAGCCCAATGTCCGCTTTTGGGGGTAAAGCGGACATGACGCGGAGGCGATGCGATGTCCGCTTATGACCCAAAGCAGACATGCGCCCCAGTTCCGCTACAGCATCGAGTCCGCTGAAATAGTATACCTTCATATAAGCTCACAAGCTTGGCTTGGGGGTTAGTTTTTACAAACGATCTTTCCGCGACTTAGATCGTCGGCATTGCAAGGCGGCGTTGTAGCAATAGACCACCAAAGAACAGTGGCTCTGAGTCACGGTACACTGGTGAACAACGAGCTTCCCATCGCCCGGAATCTCTAAGCTGGCCTGGTCGCTCCAGCCTGCTGAATGGAAACTGTGTACCGCGCAACCATAAGCGAAGCCGCCGCCACCCTCGCGTTCGATCCAAGAAAGAAAAAGCCACCAGGATGATTTCACGCCCGGGCTGGGATCATTCGCTCGTTTGTCCGGATCGTGCACTTTAGCCACGTTTCGCGGTCGGCGCGCGTGCGGGAGACCAACCTAAGACGAATATTTCGGTCTGGTTGGGGAACTGAGATTCGAATCTATGCGCAAGACCCGGAAATCACAGCTTTCCATTTCCAATTATTATATTTGTCTTTGCTCTGACGAATATGGGTATATCGCTTCAGGCTAGTCCAGCTTCTGTGGCCTGATACAGCCGCTACCTGGGGAATTGTCCTGCCCATTTCGAACAAGCGCGAAATTCCTTCGTGCCGAAGATCGTGAAATCGCAGATTTTCGATTCCGAGGATCTTGCAAGCGCGCGTGAACGCGGCGCTGATCGCGTCGGTGGAGTAGGGGAATATTTCCGGTTTGACGTGTGGCATGGATTTAGCGACCGCGAGCGCCTCTGGCGGAAGCTCGCAATAGACATTGTTACCCCTCTTGTCGCCGGGAAGTTTCATATCCCGGACCAGGATGCGATCACCATCGAGATCATCCCACCGTAAAAGCGTGATTTCCTCTTGCCGACGTGTGGAGAAGAGCGCGAACGCTACAATTTTCTGCATCGGAATAGAGGAGGGGCGGTGATCACGGATGCGCCCGAAGTGCTCCATCAATTGATCGAGTTCTTCGAGCGTGGGACGACGATTGCGCTCGTTCCCTTTTCTGATCAGCCCGAACTTCTTAATGACGGTTACCGCGTCCTCGAATTCCTGCCGTGAGAGCGGATAGCCCCAAGCAGGCCGCGCAACCGTGAAGATGTTTGAAAGGTGCGAGAAGTAGTTGCCGCAGGTTTGCGGCTCGACATTCTTGGTTAGATCACGTGCGAAGGAAACCAATACGCGACTGGTAATATCGCTGCATTTAGCGTCACCGAGATCGGAATTCTTGATGGTGTTGAGCACTTGAGCCTTTGTGCCCAGGACCGCGTTCCTCGATTCTGCTATGTAACGGTTGATGACCGCTGATAGAGACGGGTCTTCCTTCTGCTCCAATCCACCCGGACGTTTAAGCTCGGACTCGCGTTTGACGATCCAAGCATTGGCGGCCTGCCGGCGATCGAAGCTTTGCGATTCGCGATGAAGGATTGCACCCCCTTTTTTAATGACGATTTGAGCAGTAAAGGCTCTAGAGCCGTCTTTGCGAGTCCGTCCAATTATCGTTCCCATGGTACGAAATGTGTCCTTAGAGTACGAAAATTTCGTACCATGGTCGGCGAAATAGGTCAAAATGGGTGGAAAATAGTACGAAATGTGACAGCCCTGGAACGGATGAAGTGACTGAAAAATCAAATAAACCACGAGAAAGTCGGTCCCACCGATTTTGTGTCGCTCCGATGATGGAATGGACTGACCGGCACTGCCGGTTCTTCCATCGGCTGATGACCCGCTGCGCCTTGCTCTATACCGAGATGCTCACCACCGGCGCGGTGCTGCACGGCGATCGCGCGCGGCTTCTTCGCTACGATCCGGCCGAGCATCCGCTCGCCTTGCAGCTCGGCGGATGCGATCCTCGGGCGCTGGCATCCTGCGCGCGGATCGCGGCGGACTTGGGATTTGACGAGGTCAATCTCAATGTCGGCTGCCCATCCGACCGCGTGCAGGAGGGTCGCTTCGGCGCGTGTCTGATGGCGGAACCGCGGCTTGTCGGCGACTGCGTCGCAGCGATGAAAGCCGCCGTCGCCATCCCCGTCACGGTGAAATGCCGCATCGGCATCGACGAACAGGACCCCGAGCAGGCGCTCGAAATATTCGCGGAAGAGATCGAACGGGGAGGGGGCGATGCGCTGATCGTGCATGCCAGGAAGGCCTGGCTCGCGGGACTGTCGCCGAAGGAGAACCGTGAAATCCCACCGCTCGATTACGATCGCGTCTATCGGCTTAAGGCGACGCATCCGCGGCTGACGGTCGTGCTCAACGGCGGCGTCGGCGATCTTGCCAAAGCGTGCACTCATCTCGCGCGGGTCGATGGCGTGATGATGGGCCGCGCCGCTTATCAAGAACCTTGGCGCCTTCTCGCCGTCGATCCAATGATGTTCGGCGAGGACGCGCCTTTCGCCTCGCCGCATGCGGCTGCAGCCGCGCTCGTGCCCTATATCGAGCGCGAGCTTGCAGACGGCACGCGGCTTCACGCCATCACCCGCCATCTGCACGGCCTGTTTCGCGCGGTGCCCGGCGCGCGCGCGTTCCGCCGAGAACTCGCTAGCGCCGCAGCGACGCCGGGGGCTCGGTCGGATTTTCTTCTCAAGGCGCTTGCGCTCGTCCCCGACAACGACCCGGACAGCGGCCGCGCGGCGGCGTAGCCAAACGGTTTGGTCGGCGCTATGAAAGAACAATAAGCAAAATGTTTCTCGGCGTTCCGTTGAGCGAGATCCTGTGGCTTGCCCTGGCTATCGTTATCGCCGGCGTCATTACCGGGCTCCTTGCCGGTTTGTTCGGTATTGGCGGCGGCGCTGTGATCGTGCCCGTGCTGTACGAAGTCTTTCGCTTGCTCGCCGTGCCCGAAGATGTGCGCATCCAGCTTTGCGTGGGGACTTCGATCGCCATCATCGTGCCGACGACGATCCGCTCCTATCTCGCGCATCGCCAAAAGGGTCTGGTGATCCCGAGCGTCATCCGGTTGTGGGCGGTGCCTGCCGTGCTGGGCGTCATTTGCGGCTCGGTGATTGCGGTGTTCGCCCCGCCTTCGGTCTTCAAGATCGCGTTTATCGTGATCGCGACCTTCATCGCGATCAAATTTCTGTTCGCCGGCGACCGCTGGAACATCGGCTCCGAACTTCCCGGCACCACGGCGATGGCCGGCTACGGCTTTCTCATCGGGCTTTCGAGCTCGTTGATGGGCGTGAGCGGAGGCTCCATCTCGAATATCATCCTCACACTTTACGGCAAGCCGCTCCATAACGCCGTCGCCACGTCGGCGGGTCTCGGCGTGCCGATCACGATCGTCGGCACGCTCGGCTATATTCTGGCCGGCCTGCCGCATCAGGCTCTGCTGCCGCCGTTCTCCCTCGGCTTCGTCTCGCTGATCGGATTGGTGGTGATCGCGCCGGTGTCGAGCCTGACCGCGCCTTATGGCGCGCGGCTCGCCCATGTTTTGTCGCGGCGCTCCCTCGAAGTCGGCTTCGCGATTTTTCTTCTACTGGTTTCGCTCCGCTTTCTCGTCAGCCTGTTCTGACTAGAGCGAGATGATTTTTGGTTGAGCCGATATTCCACTCTGGTCAATTTTTTGAGCATAATCCCCGGATCACGTCCGGGGCATGCTTTTCGGGATCATGCTCTACGGATAGCCGCGTAGCACCAGCCGATCGCCGTCGACCTGCCAGCCTTGCAACCGGTTGAGGAAGCTCATGCCGAGAAGGCTGGTGCGCAACTGGCCGGGCTGAACCACCAAGGCCTCCACGGAACGCTCTTCGAGACCGCCGACGGCAATGCGGTCGATCGTGACCGGCGCGGCGCTGGCGCGGCCGTTCGCCGTCTCGATGCTCACCGTGTAACTGAGCATGGCGAGCGGCAAACCGGCGGCCTTGGCGTCGTCCTGGGTCAGCACCACAGAGCTGGCGCCCGTATCGAGCACCATGTGAACGCGAGCGCCGTTGATCTGGCCGGAAATGAAAAAGTCGCCGCCGTTGGTGCGCGCCACCTCGACGGTGCGGCCGCGCGAGACGACATGTCCCGGCATCAGTTCGACCAGAACGCGATTGGCGACTTCGTGCACTTCGAATCGATACGAATAGCCGATCACGAGCACCAATCCGACCGCGGCCCACAACAAAGCGGCGATCAAGGCTTGCGCGAAACGCTCGCGAAAGATCGTCAGAAATGCCGCGCCGAGGAAAACCAGAAGCAGGATTCTATAGGCGAGCGATCCGAAGTCGTCGGTCGATAATGGACCCACCGTTCCTGCGCCATGCCGTGCGACGAGAACAAGAACCGCGATCAAAATGCCGAGCAGAAGAACCAATAACAGGCGTTGGCGCACGTGAATTGTCCCTTAGATCGACGCGCCTGCGCGGCCGATCGCGGTAAGCGTTGGCGGCTGCGCCGCCATCCGTGCAACGTCACTGTGGGTCGCAAAACGCGCCAATTTCGATCCCCGCTCGCCCAGTTGTCCGTCCGGAAAGCAGCACCATAGACGCCGGATAAGAGAACGCAATCCCCGCGATTGCTTAACAGCCCTGTCGAGAGAGGCTCTGCAACACACGCTCAATCTTGATGATTTCAGCCGCCGACGCCGGACGCAACGCGTTTAGGGCGGAACGCGGCATCCTCGAGCGAGGGCGAAGAGGGTTCCGCTGACGGTTGAGTGTCGTTTTCGTCCTCGGCGATCGCAGGCACCGCCGCCATCACCCGTTGGGGTGGGAAGGCGATGATGATTTCGGTGCCGATGCGCAGCTTGGATTTCAAGGTGAACGTACCGCCGTGCAGGTCGGTGAGGCTTTTGGCGATCGGCAAGCCGAGGCCGGCGCCCTGTTCAGCGGTCTTGATCGCGTTCGAGCCCTGGCCGAAGGAGGCAAGGACAATCGGAATTTCCTCCTCCGGAATACCGGGCCCGGTGTCCTTGACGCTCATATATTGCCCACCGGATGCGGTCCAGCCGACCTTGAGCCAGACTTCGCCGCGTTGCGGCGTGAACTTGATGGCGTTCGACAACAGGTTGAGGCAGATCTGGCGCATCGCGCGCTCGTCGGCCCATAGCCGCGGCATGTCAGGCTCGAATATTTCATGGATTTTGATGTTGCGATTGCCGGCGCGCAGTTTCAGCAAATAGTGACAATTCTCCACCACGCGACGCAGCGACACCGCGTTTTCGTTGAGCTCGTAGCGTCCGGCCTCGATCCGCGAAAGATCGAGAATTTCATTGATGAGATTGAGCAGATGCACGCCGGAACTATGGATGTCGCCGGCATATTCCTTGTACATCGGCGCGCTGTGCGGACCGAAAATCTCGCTTTTCATCACTTCCGAAAAGCCGAGGATGGCGTTGAGCGGCGTCCGCAATTCGTGGCTCATCTGCGCGAGAAAGCGCGATTTGGCGACATTGGCGCTCTCGGCGCGGCGCCGCGCCTCATCCGAAATGGATTTTGATTGTTCAAGTTCACCAATCAGCGCGTCCTTTTCGGCGCGGGCTTGCAGCGTCACGAGCGTGGTCGAATAAAGTCGATAGGCCAAGAGCGAAAAACATCCTTCCGCGGTCAGGGCCATGATGGCAAGAATGTAGTTGTGCAGATCGCCTTTGACTCCGAAATCGAGCGTGATGGCGATCGTCACCGGCAGCGTCAGCGCAAGCACGGCAATCGGCAAGCTCGACGCCAGCATGCTCGAGATCGCCACCACCAGAAGCATCACGAACAACATGAATGTCGAGGCGCGGTCGTCGGCGCCGATCGGATTACTCAAAACGAAGCTCCAGGCCATGCCGAAGAAGAGGTCGAGCGTGACGAAGCGGATCCGCCACGGCATCAGCGGCGTCGTCGGCCAAGGCTGGGCGAGGAATTCGCGGCATTTGCGGATCATGATGAACTGAATGAAAAGCGCGCCGGTGATCCAGATGCCGGACGCCAAGGCGCCGGTCCAGAGCCCCGAAAGCACGCCGATCATCACCACAAGAAGCAGCATGACCGGAGACGCGGACACGCGGTTCTGCGCAAAATTGCGCAGCAATTCATAGTCGAAAACCGCCCGGCTGCCGCTGGTCGAGGTCAACCGGTCGCGCGCCTCGCGCATGCGCTGCGACGACAGTCGCCGCTGCGCCGAAGGGGCGGCAGCAGGCAAGGCGGCTTCATGCGTTTCGCTCATGTGTCGGGCAACGTTCACAAGCCGTCCGTAGCGCTCAATCCCTCAAGCTTTGCGGCAAATTCCTTAAAAAGGAGGCTACAGCTATCGATATGGCGTCGTTCCCGGCTCACTCACGACGCCTTGACGCTTCATTAACTGTCAGCGTTATTTGGAACCTTACGTGAGCGCTTCTGAATGTCGTTTCCGCAGCGGTGCGGCGCTGTCGATACTCAAGCATATCTTGTGAAAATGCGGGGCCGGTATTGCCGCCGGCCCCACAGTCAGATTGAGAAACGCGTGGCCCAGAGCAGGGGGGTGTCGGGGGGATGGGCTGTCTGGGCCACTGGCGCGACCGAGATAGGACTGAGAATTATCTGGCCGGCCAATCGTTAAACCATGCGTCTCGCATGTCGTTCCGCAATCTGCCGCTCATGATCTTCGAGAATCTGCAGAGTGCTTTCGAGCACCCGCAGGGTTTGCTCGTGGTCGGCGGCCGTCCGCCTTTAATCGGGCGATCCGTTCACGCTGCTGAGCAACAATTCGGCGCCCTTCGGTGGCGTGTCGAGCGGCCATTGCCAGGTCGGATTCTGGTTTGTCGGTCATTAGAGAAGACGATAGCGCGGCAAACGAATTTTAGGAAAGCAAAAAAGCAAAGAATTCGCCGCGCTCGTCACAGCGAACTGTCGCGCTTGTGTGTGATCAAAATGGGTGCGGGGCCGTTCCACCGCACGGAAGGCCCCGCACCTCCACCAACAATCGCGTGGCCCAACATGGGGCTGGGGGAGAATGCCCGGGCCACTCGCAAAACCGAGATGCGCTGAAATATCCCGACCTGTTCATGGCTAAACACGGCTGATCGTGTGTCGTTTCGTCGGATCGCCGACATAGAGCGGACCTTTTTTAGTGAACCGGGCGTGCCGGGAAGCCTACGGAACGCTTGCCGGCATTTTTTGAAATATTCGATATTTGTCAGGCAACAGGTTTGACAGCTTTGCAACAGGTGCTGAAAATCGGTTTGTTGTCATACTTATTCACATCCTGATGGATTGCGACGCGCGGGACCAGTGTTGTTATCTGCGCATTATGCCTCTTCCGCCGCGACCACAGCAGGAGCCGGAGTTTGATTGGCGTCCCTTCGCCTTTGCCGGTGGGGTGGGCTTCGCGCTCGCATTTGCACTATCGATTTTCGGAGCTTTGTTTATCCGCTGATTGATCGCGGAGAGCGCCTTAGCTGCGTGTTCTTATCGGAAAGGCTCTGCCTGGCCGATCGTTAGCGCCAATTGAACAAATAGTTGAATCCAATCGTCAGCATTTGGATGTCATGATTGTTGGTGCTGATAGTATCGGTGGGCGTGAAGCCGACAGTGCCTGGCGGCACTGTAACGCTCGTATTGCTTAGCGCTATGAAGTCGTATTCGACTTTGGCCGTCCAATTCGGTGCGAAGGCATATTCAAAGCCCGCGCCTGCCAGCCAGCCACCGGTGGTACTGCTGTTTGAGCCGCTAATCGAGGCGCCGGTGTTCACGTTTGTGACGGTAAACTCGTTGCCCCCAACCCAAGCGCCGCCGCCCTTCGCGTAGAATAGCGCTCTCTCGGCTGCAATTAACCCGACGCGCGCAGCCACCGTCGTCAGCCAACTATCGGTCACCGACACTTGGACGGAAGTTTTATTAGGAATCATAATCGCGTCACTGGAATCGTTATTGTGAGTCATCGCGTCGAAGGTTGCTTCGATGCCGACCACCAGTCGTTGAACTGATAATTGGCGCCGACCTGGCCTCCACCGGTAAATACGACGCTTTGCGCGTTGCTGCCGGTGAATACGTTGCCCAAGCTATCGGTGAAGTCGCCTTGGGTCCATCCAAGACCGATGTTGCCCCCGGCGTAGAAGCCCGTCCAGCCAAACGGTCTGTACACTGGAATTGGCGTCGGCTGGGGCGATGGCAATCCCAGATCGGCGGCATTTGCAATGGCTGATGCGCTCAGCGTCGCCCACCCAAGTATGACTGCGCGAAACAATCTGCGCATTTTCATTTTCCTCTCGGGCCCCTTACCGGAGTGCATTTTAGCATCGAAAGGATGCGGATGATTTCGCCGAAACGTCTTATGCAATCAAATTTCCCTGGATTGTTGCAAAATCACAACAGGCGGCCCTCGCGTCTAGGAGGTGCGGCCGGAACTCACTATGGCTTCTCTCCGCCACGTCCCGGCACGAGAAAATAGTTCGGGAAATCGGGCAGCTATCCGTAGGAGCAGACAAAAGCGCTCGGCCTTGATCGTGCCGCTCGTCAGCTCGGCATCGTCCGGCGGCATCCGCGGTTTGCGGGCGGCGTTCTGGCGAGAGGGCCGCCGCCACGCTAGTATCGGGCCAAATAGCGAGGCCATAGTATGAAGCTTTATGACGGCGGCCGCGCCCCCAATCCGCGGCGCGTGCGCATTTTTCTGTCCGAAAAGGACGTCACCGTCCCGACCGAACAGGTCAATCTCGGTGCGTTGCAGCAGCGGAGCGAGGCCTATACCGCGATCAATCCGATGCAGCGGGTGCCGGCCCTCGTGTTGGACGACGGTACCGTGATCGCCGAGTCCATCGCCATTTGCCGCTATTTCGAAGCGCTTCATCCGAACCCGCCGCTCTTCGGTGTCGGTGCGCTCGACAGCGCGCTCGTCGAAATGTGGAACAGACGCACCGAACTTCATCTTTTGTTTCCCGTGGCGGCGCTATTCCAGCACCTGCATCCGGCGATGAAGGTGATGGTCGATCCACAGGTGCCGGCTTGGGGCGAGGCGAATCGGCCGCGCGCGTTCGCATTTTTGGAGTTTCTCGACCGTGAGCTAAAAAACCGGGCGTACGTTGCCGGCGAGAATTACACCGTCGCCGATATTACAGCGCTGGTCGCCGTCGATTTCATGCGAGTGTCGAAGCTCGCTGTGCCCGAGAATCTCGGCAATGTGCGCCGTTGGCACAACGACGTATCGGCGCGCCCAAGCGCGGCGGCGTAGTCGCGCTTAACGATCAATTGCCCGAGAGCGTCGCACGCGCAGCAAGCCGGCCAATGCCGTAGCCGTCGGTCGACAATGCCATGCCAGGCTCACTCGCGAGTAAGAAAACGCCGACCAGGCCGATTGCGCCGTAAAGTGCAACGCAAGCCAAGACACCGAACCGACCGAGATTACTCATCACCGCCCCGAGGGATTCTTGCAGGTGATAAAGTCAACGCCGATCGAAGCCGCGAGTTCCGAAAGAATATCATTGTGTTGCTGCGCCGCCGTTTGATTTTTTCGGCAAGGACTCGCTGTCCGGAACCAAGCGAGGGTGCTCGAATTGTAGCTTGGGGTGAAACGGGCGATTGCTTTATTTGGAGGAACCATGGACAGGAAATTGGCTGGTCTGCTGGGAGCCGCGGCGGCAGTCACCACGCTAGCGAGTGCCCAAGCGGCGCCGACTTCAACGACACAATTGCCAGAGGCGGCGAGCTATCGGGATTTGCTCGATCCGATTGCGAATCCGATTCCGCTATTGCAAGCGGATAATGCGCGACTGGCTGAACCTCAAGGATCTCAAGGATCCCAGGGACCTCAAGGGACTCGATTGGCGCAGGTTTCGGTCCAGATCGGTCACCATCACCACCATCATCATCGCCGGCATCACCACCATCACCACCATCATCACCACCACCACCATCATCATTACTAGGACGCGTAGGGAATAAAGGGACGATCAGACGGACGTCCCTTTTTCCTGTCTGTCTCGGCGCTTCTTATCTTTGAGGCTTAATGTCGTTCACTGGCCCTGTCGTTCGTAGGCCGATCGTTCTCTGGCGGTGTTTTTCTTAACGCTTTATCGTTCTCTGGCTCTGCCTTTTGCGGCGCGCAAGAGGTGCCGGTAGGTACCGTCGAAGACCGTATTGGTCTTTGATGTCCATGTCGTTTCGGCGGCGAGTGTCGGACGGCTGCCGTGAATGCGGCGCCCGCGCATCTCCCGCTCCGCGGCTTCTTCCTCATCCATGTCCGAAAGCGCGAAGTCGGCCGCGATCGGCAATATCAGGATCTGCAGCATCGGCTCGCCCGGCCGGAAGATATGCGTGTGGCCTTCGACCGGCGATTTGAACACGACGAACGAGATCATCGGCCACCATTCGGTCCGCAACAGCGCCGGAACAGCGATCGGGACGGTGTCGGTCGGATCGGTATAGAAACGCGGATGCGGCTCGGTGCGCACCGCCCAGTCTTTTCCGACCTTGAGATCGAGCAGCAGCTGATAGGTGTAGTAGTCCTGCCCGAAGGCGCGGAACGGCGGCCACATCAGATCGTCGTCGTCCGGGGGCGGCCCGAAATCCCCGTCGAAGACGAATTTGCCGTCTTTTTTGTGCACGCGAAGCTCGTTGTCGTACGGGTAAAATACTTCGATGCCGTATTGCGCGCCTTCGGTAAACGGCGCGCAGTGCCAGGCGTATTCCTGCGCGCCGTCGGTGCGCGGCTCGGGCTGGCCGGCCCAGCCGGGCATTTCGAGCTTGGTCCGCCGCGGCGCCAGTTTGGGGTTTGCCAGCCGGAATTTGATGTCCTGCATCGCGCGATCCGATCAATGGGAGCCTGTCTACTCCCAAGATTGCAGTTTTGGCCCAGGCAACAGTCCGCGGCCCAGGCTAGAAAGTCCCTGCAGCGCAAAGAGTTCCGGCAATGAACGCCAGTCGCATTTGATCGGATGCGCCGATTGGCCGCCTTGTCCAAGGAAGCCGCAAAAGCTGCTATCAGGTCTATTGAGGATCAGACTGCAAAGTAGGGTCTGCATTTAAAAAATAGGGAGGATCGGGTGTTGTCACTCCGCGCATCGGTTGGCGTCGCGCTTGCCGGCGTTCTGCTTACCGCATCGGCGGCCCAGGCTGAGGATTGGCCGAGCCGACCGATCAGGGTGATCAGCCCGTTTCCCGCCGGCAGCGCGTCGGACACCGTAGGCCGTGTCGTGCTCGACCAAGTTTCGCAACTGCTCGGCCAGCCGATGGTGGTCGAGGCCAAGCCCGGCGCGGGCGGAATCGTCGGCTTCGACGATGTCGCCAAAGCGGATGCGGATGGCTACACGCTCGTTGTCAGCTCGACGTCGCTCGGCACCGGAATGGTGTTGCACCGAAGCTTGCCCTACGATCCGGCCAAGGATTTCGTTCCGGTCGCCATGCTGGGCGTGCAGCCGAATGTGCTGGTCACCTCGAAGGAGGACGGATTTAAGAGCGTCGCCGATCTTGTCGCCGCCGCCAAAGCGAAACCCGGTACGCTGACCTTTGCCTCCGCCGGCATCGGCTCATCCTCGCATATGGCCGGCGAGCGCCTGCGGCTCGCCGCCAAGATCGACGTTCGCCATGTGCCGTTCCGCGATACCGGGCTGACGGAGGTGATGGCCGGCCGCATCGATTTTTATTTCATTCCGCTCGCGGCGGCGGCGTCCGCGTTGGGCAGCGGCAAGCTCGACGTGCTGGCGGTGAGTTCGGCTAAGCGCGTCGCCTTGCTGCCGGACGTGCCATCGATTGTCGAAGCAGGATATCCGGACGCCGTGTTCCGTTTCTGGCTCGGACTGTCGGCACCCGCGCACACGCCGCAGCCGATCGTCGACAAGCTCCACGACGCGGTGGAAAAGGCGCTCCAAGACCCGGGACTGCAGGGGAGATTGGCTAAACTCGGCGTTGAATCGGAGGCGATGAGCGTCGTCGACTTCGGCAAGTTCGTTACCGACGATCTTGCCTCGACCGTGCAGCTCGCCAGGGACGCGCATATCGAGCCGCTCGATTAGCGAAAAAATGGTTTGCTCAAGGAAGAGTCCCTACGGAAAACCGTTGCCGTGCGGTCAATCGCGCGCGAGGTCTTCCGCTCGAACTTCGCTCTCCAACAGTCTCACATGATCGATTTGCAAGGCCACGGTTTCCCGCATTGTTTTGAGCAGCTTCTTCGAGAGCGGCGCGTCAAACCCCTTGCGTTCTAGATCGGCTACTCTGGCCTCTTGTGCAGCTAACCGCCGCTTTGCTTCGGACACGTAGATTTTTGCCTGCGGAAGCAATTCTTCTTCGACCATGCGCATGTGCGAGCGGTGAGCCGATCGCGCTATCTCGGAGAAAAGGGATCCATGCGGCATTTTGGTCAACGCTTGAGGGTCAAATTTGTTCGGTTTTTGAAGCTTTGTTTCAACGGTCATCGCGCATCGTCGCACACGGCGCCCGGACCAAGTCCCAAAGGCCCACATCGCTTGCTTTCAAAGCAATGACACGAGTCATCGGCGCGCGGCCACGGACCACCCACCCGTAAAGAAATATTGGGTTATCGATCGAGTAGCGCGATCAGGCTTGACGTATCCCAGCGCTTGCCGCCCATCGTCTGAATTTCCGAATAGAATTGATCGACCAGCGCCGAGACCGGCAAATGGGCGCCGTTGCGGCGCGCTTCGGACAAGCAGATGCCGAGGTCTTTGCGCATCCAATCCACCGCGAAGCCAAAATCGAATTTGCCGGCGACCATCGTCTTGTAGCGATTTTCCATCTGCCAGGATTGCGCGGCGCCCTTGGAAATAGTGGCGATCAGCTTCTCGACGTCGAGGCCGGCTTTCATCGCGAAATGCAGGCCCTCTGCCAGTCCCTGCACCAGACCGGCGATGCAAATCTGATTGACCATCTTGGCAAGCTGGCCGGAGCCAGAAGCGCCCATGAGATTGCAGGCGCGCGCATAGGCCGCGATTACTTTCTCGGCTTTGGCGAAAGGCGCCTCGTCGCCGCCGCACATCACCGTGAGCAGGCCGTTCTCGGCGCCGGCTTGTCCGCCCGAAACCGGCGCGTCAACGAAATCGAAACCGCGCTTCTTGGCTTCGGCGTAGAGTTCGCGCGCGATCTCGGCGGAGGCGGTGGTGTGATCGACAACAACGGCGCTGTTGCGCACGCCGGCAAAAATGCCGTCCTTGCCGAGCGTGACCTCGCGCAGATCGTTGTCGTTGCCGACGCAGGCCATGACGAAATCCTGTCCCTCGGCCGCTTGGCGCGGCGTCGGTGCGCTTTTTCCGCCGTATTGGGCCACCCATTTTTCGGCCTTGGCGGCGGTACGGTTATAGACTGTCACCTCGTGGCCGCCCTTGGCCTTGAGATGTCCCGCCATCGGGTAGCCCATCACCCCGAGCCCGACGAATGCGACCTTTGCCATCATGTCCTCCCTGATCTGGCTTTGGTCATGGCCCGGCAGACCGCTGCGCGTCAACACCGCCGCGAGGTGATTGACCGGGCGCAGGACTGGCCTATGTAGAGTTCGGATTTTTTCGTGATTTTTTTGGTGACCCTGCAATGACTGCATCAAAAGACGACGTGCTCGCTGCGCTCGGCGGAATTTCAAGCCCCGATGGCGTGCCGCTGCCCGCTACCGGCAAACTCTCCGAGATCGTCGCCACCGATGGCAAAGTGTTTTTCTCGATCTCGGTCGATGCCGGTGCCGTCGAGGAATGGGAAACCGTCCGCGGGCGAGCCGAACACGCCGTGCGGGCATTGCCGGGCGTGGAGTCGGTGATGGTAGCGCTCACCGCCGAGCGCGCCGCCGGCGCCGGGCCGCGCC
>JBAPZR010000369.1:0-5846 GCA_049285335.1 Xanthobacteraceae bacterium
GGATCCAAGCCTGCGGAATGCGCCCGGATTCGAAGCCATTGCCGATGGTGCGCACCATCGCGTCCTGGCCGATCAGGTCGTCGAAGGTCGCCGGCCGGTACTTGCGCGCCAGCACGCGGTAGGCGGCGGAGGGTGTCGTTGCGTCGGTCATTGCAAAGAATGTAGCCCGGATTTCGCTCCGCTCAATCCGGGCTACATCCGTGATGAGAAAAGGTGGGAGGCTGACGAGCGACCCGAACCGCGCTCGTTAGGGCTGCTTCCTTCCGGACCTGACCCGGTTGGCGAGTGGCTCGTCCACCGCCAACCTCCCGTCTCCTATATCGGCCGCGCGGCCTCGGAAAGCAAGCTTTGGCGGTCCTTTCGCGGGCACCGGTATCCGTCGCGAGCGGGCGGCACTTTCTTCAGCCGAGGGCGAGGAAGCCGCTGGGGGCTTCTCAAGCGTAAGAGGCGCCAAAATGAGTGGCCAAAATCAGTCGCCAGTATCGAAAGGTCGTCGCAACGATGTTGGGAGCCGAAGAATTTTTTTCACCTCGATTAGGCGCAATGCCGTTCGCGAATGCGGCAAGAATGCGTTCAATTTGACGCGCACGTGTGTTCAGTTGTTGCAACTTTACATTCCGATGGATTTCGTACACTGGATTGATTTGATACATCCACCCACTCTCCTTTCGATCTGAAAACCGAATACAAGGAGTTGCCATGTTGCTACGCGCGAGACTAGGCGCGCTTGCCATTGCCGCGGCTTTTACAATGGTGCTGCCGGGCTTTGCTTCGGCGCAGGAAGAGCATCACGAAGGGCCCGGTCATCCGCCGCCGCATCCTGGCGGTCCCGCGCCCAAAGTGTTTGTCGCGCCCCATGGGCCAATGGTCGGCCCACACCCGGGACCAGCCGTGGTCGTCCATCCAGGCGGCCCAGCGGTCGTTGTCACCGGACCGCGATTCACGTATCGCGGCCACGACATTGAACGCATCCACATCGCGCCGTTCGTCTATCCGTCAGGCTGGGCCTATCGGCAGTGGGCCGTCGGCGCCGTTCTGCCGCCGCTCTTCCTGGTGCGCGACTATTGGTATGCGGATTGGGCGGGGCTTGGCTTGGCGCCTCCGGAGCCAGGCTTCCAGTGGGTCCGCTATGGACCCGACCTGCTCCTGGTCAACGTCACAACGGGTCAAGTCGTCGACGTCGCTTACGGCGTGTTCTACTAAGACGAGCGGTTTCGCTCTCTGAGGTTGCGCGTCTTGCGCAACCTCCTCTTCGACAGATGCGCGAGCGCCGCCCGATTGAACGGTTGCCGCATTCGCAAAACTGCCGCCGCGCCTTGACCTTGCGACGCGGGGCGGCTTCAATTCGCCCTGACGATCCCATCGCGCGATGCGCGATGAACCGCCTTAAAGGAACTACAAGGGAAATTCCCCAAGGAACTCGCGAGAAACTCCCCGAGGAGCGCAGCCATGACTTTCCGCATCGCCGTCGTGCAGCCTATTTCGCATCGTCCCGGGGAAGACGAACGCAATGTTGCCGATGCGGTGCAGACGATCGAACGCGCGGCGGGAGACGGCGCGAATTTTGTCTGCTTCCCCGAGACCTATCCCGGTCCCTGGCGCATGCCGGTGAGATTCGATCCGACCGCGGCGCTTGTCGAAGCGGCTGCCAAGCACGGCGTATACGCGGTGTTCGGCACCATCGAACCGATCGATGCCAAGGCGGCGACCGCTTACAATCTGATCGTCATGGCTTATCCGGACGGGCGCGCGCCGGCGCGCTATCGGCGCACACACCCGAACGGACCGTGGATCTATACCGGAGGCCGATCCTGGGAATTCCAATACGTGGCGGGCAATGAATTCCCCGTCTTCGAGACCGCGCATGGCAAAGTGGGGCTCGCAATGTGCAGCGAGGTGTACATGCCGGAAGTCAGTCGCGCGCTCGCGTTGCGCGGGGCCGAGCTCATTTTCATGCCGGCCGGCGTCGACAAGAACCGGCTATGGGCGAGCTGGCGCACGCTGATCTGGGCGCGCGCGATCGAGAATTTGGCGATCGTCGTCACCACGCAGAATCTGTTCGACCATGCGGAGCGCGGCCTCGCCATGGTGGCTGCGCCCGAGGAAATCATGTTCGAGAGCACCGCGGTGGGCGTGAGTGTTGTCGATGTCAGTCTCGAGCGCGTGCGCCAGCTACGTGCTTCCCGCGACGAGGTGGGCTCCTCGGCGGTGTGCGGCGCCAAGCAGGGCGTGCTTGGCCCGCAATGGCAGCGGCCCGAGCTTTACGACGCCATCTACCCGCGGCCATTGCGCGAAGCGGCCGAATGATGCGCGTTCAGTAGCCTCGTTCCCGATCGTCGTGCCCGCCCGTCTCGATCTCGGTCCGCAGCCCCGGCTTGGCTATGTCGCCAGTCCGATCGACCGCGTCGCGGGAAGCCGTGGCGACGACGCCGTGTTGAAGAAATACGCCGAACAAGCACGGGCCGGAAGTTATGTGGTCGGTGGCGAGCTGATCGTGCTGCGGCCCGGCGAAACGTCGTGCGAGCCATTGTTCTCGCCGGTGCAGGCGCGAGCGCTCGGCGCGGTGCGCGAGGTGGTGTTTCTCGGCCTTCTCGGCGGTGCGCCGCGCTTCGGTTTCGGCCTCGATCCAGATGCCGTCGAGCAATTAAAACTCCGCGACGATCTGAAAATCGCCGATCTACGCTCGATCGCCGTGCGCGGTATGGTCGCCGAGGAGCATCTGCCGCCGCTTGCCGAGGCGAAAGCGCTGCTCGGCTGGCATTCGCGCCATCGCTTCTGCTCGAACTGCGGCGCCGCGACCAAAATGACGCAAGGCGGTTGGCGGCGTGATTGCACCTCATGCGGGGTGGAGCATTTTCCGCGCACCGATCCGGTCGTGATCATGCTCGCGATCTCAGGCGAGCGCTGCGTTCTCGGCCGCTCGCGCCGTTTCGCGCCGACCATGTGGTCGTGCCTCGCCGGCTTCGCCGAACCCGGCGAAACGATCGAAGAAGCGGTGCGGCGCGAGGTCCAGGAGGAGGCCGGCATTGTGTGCGGGCGGGTCAGCTATTTCGCTTCGCAGCCGTGGCCGTTTCCCTCCTCGATCATGATCGGCTGTCACGCCGAGGCCTTGTCCGAGACCCTTGTCGTCGACCGCGAAGAACTCGAAGACGCGCGCTGGTTCGACCGTGAGGAATTGGCGTCGATGCTCAAGCGGCAACATCCTCAGGGACTCACCACGCCGCCGCCGGTCGCGATCGCGCATCACATCATTCGCAATTTTGTCGAGAACGGCAACGATGTCTTCCGCTGAGCCCGCGCCCCGCATCTTGTGTGCCGGCATCATCGTGCTCGATGAGGTGTTTCGCGTCAGCGAATTTCCTCAGCCGGACGGCAAGGTCCAAGCCAACGGCTTCTTTGTCGTCAACGGCGGTTGCGCGGCAAACGCGGCGGTCGCGATTGCGCGTCTGGGCGGCCGCGCTTCGCTCGCCGGTCCGATGGGTGGTCCGGCGGGCGAGGACGACAATGGCGATCGTGTGCTGCGGGCGTTGAGGCGCGAAAAGGTCGATTGCTCGGCCTGCCAGCGCATCGATGGCTTGGCGACCGCGCTCTCGGCGATCTTCATGAACGCGCGCGGCGACCGCACCATCGTGACCTACCGGGACGAACGGATCGCCGCGACGGCGCCGAGCGATCCGCAGTCACTCGTCGCGCGCGCCGATGCGGTGCTGGTCGACAACCGGTACCCGGAATTCGTGCGGCCGATCGGCGAAGCGGCGCGCCGCCGCAACTTGCCGGTCGTGGTCGACGGCGATCGCCCGACCGTGGAGGACGACCCGCTGTTTCGTATCGCTACGCATGTCGTGTTTTCGTGGGAGTGTCTGCGGGAAACGACCGGCGTTGCCGATTTGAGCGAAGGCTTGCGACGCATTGCGGATCAGACCGATGCGTTCCTCGCGGTCAGCAACGGGCCTGACGACATCGTGTATCTCGATCAAGGCCGGGTGCGCCGTTTGCCGGTGTTTAAGATCGCCGCCGTCGACACGCTCGGCGCGGGCGACGCCTTTCACGGCGGTTTTGTGCTCGCTCTCGCGGAACGGCGAAGCGAGGTCGAAGCGATGCGCTTTGGCGCCGCCGTTGCCGGAATCAAATGTACCCGGATCGGCGGCTCGGCCGGGGCGCCGACGCGCCCCGAAGTGGAGGCGTTTTTGACCGAAAACGGCATTCCATCATCGGCGTCTTCCGCATAACCCCCAAAAGGCCGGCGGGCTGGGGCAGGGGGAAGCAACCCATGGCCCTTGCGCTAGAATATTTTTCTCCTTAAGAGTTTTAAATCGCTTTTATTGGAAAAGTCGCCCGTCATGGATGCGATTGACAAGAAAATCCTTGCTGTTGTGCAGGAAAATGCTGCCCTGTCGGTGGCTGAGATCGGTTCCCGCGTGGGACTGTCCTCGACGCCGTGCTGGAAACGCATTCAGCGCCTGGAGGCCGACGGCGTCATTCAAAAGCGCGTCGCCTTGGTGGACCAGGACCGCGTCGGGCTCGGCATCAGCGTCTTCGTCTCGATCGAGACCGGGGACCATTCGCAAGATTGGCTGGACCGGTTCGCCAAAACGGTTACGGCCATGCCTGAGGTCATGGAATTTTATCGTATGGCCGGCGATGTCGATTACATGCTGCGCGTCGTGGTGCCCGACATCGCCGGGTACGACGCTTTCTACAAACGATTGATTGCCGCCGTTTCGCTCAAAAACGTGACATCGCGCTTTGCCATGGAAAAGATCAAATCGACGACCGCATTGCCGATCCCGTAAGCCGGATTTGACGCGGCCGATGGCCGACGCGACGATCTGCGGTCAAGCAGCGTTTAGTGCGAGCTGCCGGTGCCGAGCGCCTGGTTGTTGCGCGTGACAGTCTGGTTGAGCGCCCGATTGAAATAGTCGAGCGGTAGCGCGGTCTCCTTGCCCAAATCCCAATCGTCCTTGCTGCTATCGCCAAGCGTGACGCGCGTTACGCAGCCGGGTGTGCAACTGTAGGTCTGTCGGGTGGCGCCTCGATAGACCACGACGATTGGTCCCATGGGCTCACGCACTTCGACGATCTTTTCCATCATCACGGCGCCGCTGTGGTCCATGACGATGACATTGGTCGCGCCGTAACCCTTGCCGGTAATGACGGCGAGGCCGCCGGGTTGAATTGAAACGTCCGCGATGAGCGGATTGCCGATGACGACGGTGGCGGCGCGTTCGGGAAGCTTGAGAACGGCCGCCTGATCGAGCCGCACTCCGATCGGCTCGTCGGCCATGGCCGGTGCAGCGAAGGCCGCCAAAACCAGAAACACCGAGAGCCAATGCCGCGCGCTTTTGGTCATTCGGGCGCCAAGGCACAACGTCATCATCGAAGCTCTCCAAACGCGATACTGATTTCGCACATCAGGGCGGTCACACCGCTGCACCAATTGACTGCAAATTGATGAATGAAGTGCAAATCAGTCGCCGCGGCGTGGCGGTCTGGGTGGAGCAACTTCGATGCAGCGCCTCACTGCGTGAATGGGTGCGCCAGCTGACCTTGAAAGCTCGACGGAAATTCTCGTTCGGATACGCCGTAGCGGTCCGGACGTTCACCGGCCGGCATGTAGAACGTGCCGAACAGGACATCCAAGATCGGAAATGTCGCGGAAAAGTTTTTCTCGCCGCCGCGATCGGCCGCGGTGTGGTGCCAGCGATGAAAGACCGGGCCGGCAATCACGTATTTGAAGGGGCCGAGCGTCCAGTCGAGATTGGCGTGCACGAAAGCCGAATGCGCGATCGTGAACGGCCCGAGCACAATGAACACATTGGGCGATATGCCCATGAGCAGCATCACCA
>JBAPZR010000370.1:0-7999 GCA_049285335.1 Xanthobacteraceae bacterium
ACGCCGACGATGCACGGCGAAAGCGCCGTGATCCGGCTCCTGCGCAAGGGCGCAAACGTGGTCGCGCTCGATCAGATCGGGCTGTCGTCGCGCGATGGCGACATATTACGCGCGGCGCTGCTTGCGCCCTTCGGCATGATCATCGTCACCGGACCGACCGGTTCGGGAAAAACGACGACGCTCGCGGCATCACTCGCCATGATCAACGAGCCGAAGCGCAAAATCCTGACCATTGAAGACCCGATCGAGTATCACATTTTCGGCGTCAACCAAACACAGATTCATCCGGCGATCGGTCTGACTTTCGCCACGGCACTGCGCGCATTCTTGCGACACGATCCGGATGTGATCATGGTTGGGGAAATGCGCGACGGGGAGACAGCGCATATCGGTGTGCATGCGGCGCTGACGGGACATCTCGTGCTCACGACGTTGCACACGAATACCGCAGCCGGCGCGATCCCTCGCCTCGTCGACATGGGTGTCGAGAGCTTTCTGATCGCATCGAGTGTACGCATCATCGTGGCGCAACGTCTGGTTCGCGTGCTGTGCGAGCATTGCAAGCAGCCGCACCGCCTTTCGGCCGCCGATCTTGCCGCCGATCACCGTTGCAGAGCTCTGGGCTTCAAGGCCGGCGATGTCGTTCACAACGCCAAGGGCTGCGAGTGGTGCGGCTTAAGCGGTTTCCACGGACGTCAAGGGCTGTTTGAAGTGATAGAGGTCACGCCCACGGTGCGCAGCGCCATCGGCCCCAAGACCGACACCACAACGCTCGAAGAGATCGCGCGCCGCGAGGGCATGAGCACGATGATCGAGGATGGCGTCGCCAAATGCCGGACGGGTTTGACGACGATCGACGAGGTGTTCCGGGTCACCGCAAGCCTTTAGGTGGGGCAGATGCCGCAGTTCCATTATCGTGCGGTCACGCCCGCGGGGGAATTTGTAGCGGGCGAGGTCGAAGCGCCGTCGCGGCAGGAGGTGCTGCGGCGGATCGAATATCTGGGACACATGGCGATCGAGGCCGAGCCCGCCACCGCCGGCATGCTCGCGCGCCACGGCGGATTCTTTGCCGTCAGCGCCAATCCCCGCGAGGTGACCTCGTTCTTGCGTGAATTGGCCCTGTTGCTTCGCGCCCGCGTAACGCTGGAAGCGGCGCTGCACACTTTGGGCGACGACGCCGGCAAGGGCTTGACGCGGTTTGCCGGTGCGTTGCGCGCATCGATTTCTGCCGGCGAAAGCTTTGCCGATGCGCTCGAACGGCATCCCGCGATCATCGAGCCGGCCTATGTGGCGATGATTCGCGCCGGCGAGGCGTCGGGAAATCTCGATTCGGTCGTGCACGCCATCGTCGAGGATCGCGCGAGACGGCATCTGCTTGCCGAAAGGATCGGTGCGGCAGTCCGCTATCCCTGTTTCCTCGTCGGCTCCGCCGCGCTCATTCTGGTGTTTTTCTTGATTTACGTGGTGCCGCAATTCGAGCCCGTGTTCAAGGATCTCGGCGCCAAGCTGAATTCCGGCGCGGCTTTTGTCATCGCAGCCTCCACCTGGTTGCGCGGCAATGCCGATATGGTCATCGGAGCGTGCATCGCGCTTATCCTGGGAGCGTGGTTTGCGTTCAAGCGACCGCAAACAAGAAAGATGATGGCTGCGGCTTTTTCCTCCGTCCCGGGGATTGCCGGGCTCCTCGGCGACCGCCGCGCTGCGCGGTTACTCGGAACGCTCGGCCTCCTCATCGAGAACGGCGTCGCTTTGCCGACGGCCTTGAAGATTCTTCGCGATATCGTCACCGAGCCGCGCCACGCAGCGGCGGCGGAACGCGTGCACGAGCAAGTCCGCAACGGCCGTCGTTTCGCCGATGCGCTTACGGAAACCGATCTTCTGCCGCCGCTCGCGGTGCGCATGCTGCGCGTCGGCGACGAAACCGGGGATTTAGCTTCGATCGCGCGGCACGCCGCGCAATTCTACGAGCACAAGCTTAGCACCGGCCTCGATCGCCTGATGGGCGCCATCGGACCGGTCGTCATCATTCTGGTCAGTATCGTCATCGGCGGGCTCATCGTCTCCATCATGAGCGCGCTCTTGAGCATCACCGACCTTGCAACTTGAGGACCTCACATCATGATCCAAACTCTTCGCCTTCCAACCCAAGCACTCGTCCGCCGCGTCCAACGCGCCGCCGATCCGGGCTTCACGTTGATCGAGCTTCTCGTCGTCTTGACCATTATCGGCTTGATCGTCGGCCTAGTCGGGCCGCGCGTGCTCGGCTATCTCGCCGAGTCGCGCACCAAGACCGCGAAATTGCAGATCGAGAGCTTTAGTTCGTCGCTCGATCTGTTCTATCTCGATACCGGCCGCTATCCGACCACGACCGAAGGGTTGAATGCTCTCGCGGAGCGGCCGGCGGACGCCACCGTGTGGAACGGACCATATCTCAAAGGCGGCAGGGTGCCGCTCGATCCGTGGGGCAATCCTTACCAATATCGATCACCGGTCGACCACGCGCCGCCCTATGAGATTTTATCATTCGGCTCCGACGGCCGCGAAGGCGGAACAGGCAATGCTGCTGACATATCCAGTATCGAACACTGAGCGGAAAGCCGGCTTCACGCTCATCGAGATGCAGGCGGTGATGATGATCATCGCCCTGATCGCCGCGCTCGTACTGACCGCCCTCCCCGGCACCGGGCGCGCCCAGGTCAAAGCGATCGCGCTACAAACGGCGGCGCTGTTTCGGCGCGAACGTCTCGGCGCAATTCTCACCGCCCGCACCCGCGAAGTCTCGATCGACGGCAAGGAGCGCGCGCTGATCGGCGACGGCGGCGATCGTGTCGCGGTTCCACGCGATGTGGTTGTCGACATTCTCGCACTGGACGAAGTGTGGTTGGGACGCCAGGCGGTCGTTCGTTTTCTGCCAGACGGCGCGTCTTCTGGAACCGTCATCAGGTTCTCGCGCGAAGGAGCAAGTTATGAGGTCCGCGTTAATTGGTACACCGGCGGCGTCCTCGTCGCTCCGTTGTGATCGCGGCGACAAGCGCGCCGGATTTACGTTGATCGAAGCCCTGGTCGCCATGGCGCTGGTCCTGGCGTTTGTCGCGACACTGGGGCCGTACTTGTTTCACGCGCGCAGGATCATGGACAACGGCGAACGCCGGATGGAAGCGCAGATTCTGCTGCGCACGCTCCTCAATGCGCCGTTCGATCGTTCCCAATTGGCGAACGCTGTACGCAGCGGCGAATTCAACGAGCTGCATTGGCGTATTGTCGCGACGCCGATGGCGATTGATGAAACTCCGTCCAACAGCCAAACGTGGTCGGCATACCGGGTCGCCGCAAGCGTATCTTTTGGCGCCGGCCAGATCGTAACCGCCGAAACAGTCGAGCTTGCGAAATCGCAGCGACCATGATCAACGACGATTGCATGAAAGCTGTGTTCATCACGCCCGGTTGAAACTGCGTCGGAAATAAAAAATCTCATTTCGCCTCGCGCGCTGAAAGTTTTTTTGCGGCGCTGATAAACGGCCGCGTTGTTGCCGCACAATGTATCTCGTTGGGTCCAACAAATTCCTTCCTTGTCCTCGATGGTGGTCGTTGGGGCATTTGAAGGGGCGCGATTTTCGAGTTGGATCAGGGACGGCCAATTCGAACGAATCTTGCACCTGAACATTTTCGACGGGCTGACCTGCGCTCATTGCAGGACTGGGGGTGTGCCCATGACCGCGGCCCTGACTGTTACACCAGTCGCGTTCGACTATTCGGTGATTGACGCCGACCTCGCTTCCAATCTGCGTCGGCAGGCAACCCGGATAAGAACGCGCATTGGCAAAGCGACGCAGGACCTGATCGACATCGGTCGCGACCTGCTCGCCGCCAAGAAGCATCTCATCGATCACGGCGACTTTATTAAGTGGGTTGAAGCCGAAGTCGGCATCGCGCGCAGAACCGCGCAAGCTTACATGGCGATCGCCAAACTTGCCGATGACAAAGGCGCAGCGGTTGCGCTTTTGCCGCCGACCACCGTGCATCGGCTGGCGTCGAAGTCGGCGCCTCCGGAAGTCGTGAGCGAAGTCGTTGCCAAGGCGCAGTCGGGCGACGTGCTTCCGGATCGCACGGTCTCCGAAATGATTCTCGAGGCCAAGTTCCAAAGAAAGAATGCTACGCGCCACGAAGGCAACGGCCAGCATCAAACTAAACATTCCAAGATTGATGCCGAAGCAAGAGAACAATCTCGGCAAAAAATTGGGCAGGCGCGCCCGAGCCAAGAGGAAAAAACCTCCGAAGCCGCAGAGACGTTGTTTAAGGCTATCGGCATCGACGGCGTTGTCTTGGTCGTTAAAATGTTTTCGGAAGAAGAATGGCCATGGGATCTGATATCCGCGCTGCGCCGGCGGATTGGCGTCGACGCCCCTGGTCCTAAGAGCTGTCAATGACACCGCTCGTCGGTCGCGGGGGCATCGAGACAAATATTATTCGGTTCTTTGCCGAGGCCATGTCATCAGCGCGCCAGCGCGACGGCTTCACGTTGATCGAGGTTCTGGCTGCGCTCGCGATTACATCGGTCATTATCGCGGCGACAGTCACGCTTATTCACATGGTCGCGGGAAACTTTGATCGCGGCACGGGCGGCGTTGACGCGGCGGATGGCCTGATGCTTGCCGTGCAACGTCTCGCTTCGGATTTCAGCGCGACGCGTTACACCGTATGGTCGACGCCGACCGGGTTCGCTTTAGCCTTCAAGGCCGAACGAGCGGATGGCGAAAAGCCCGCGCGGATCGTTTTTGTCAGCGAACGGCGGGGCGAATCCGAAACGCCGAGAGATGAAGTTGTCAGCTTGACGATCGAGCAATCCGACGAAACGACGCGTCTGGTTCGCCGGCGCGCGGCGTGGACGGGGCCGGATATGTTGATCGATCATCTTGCGCCGCAAGATGCCGTTGTCCTCCTCGAGGGCAATCTCGACATCTCCTTTCGTTTCGGTTCGCTCGCGCCCGGGCGTGGACTTGTTTGGAATACGGTATGGATCGGGCAAACAACGCTGCCGCGTTTCGTGCGCGTCGTTCTGCGCGACCGCGCGACCGGCGTTAATCCCGTCGGCGAAGCGGATTTCATCGTTCGGGCCGACGCCCCCTTGGCTTGCGGACGATCCGACGCCGGCACGGATTGCCTTTCGCATCTATTCCCGGCGCGACGGCGGGCCGCGCCCGAAAGGCTTCCGGGATGACCATCAATAATCCGCGCCGCGGAATGGTGTTGCTGATCGTGCTGTGGACGATCGCATTGTGCTCGGCGCTGGCAATGGCGACATCGGTGACCTTCCGAAGCTTCGCCGGTATCGGCGCGATCGACCGCGATCGAACCCAAAGCGATGCTCTTCTGACCGCCGGGCTTGAAATGGCGGCCGGCTTGGCCATGGGCTGGCCCGATACGCCGTCGCTTGACCGCGAGACAACATTTGATCTGTCGACCGGCACGGTCCGCGCAACCATCAACGATGAAGGCGGACTCATCGACATCGGAAAAGCATCGCCTGATCTTCTCGCCGCTTTGCTGCACACAGTCGGCGCGTCCCAATCGCAGGCGGACAGCGTGGCGCAGTCGATTGTCGCTTGGCGAAACCGCAACGGCGATCGAGCCTCTACCAACAATCCCGCAAACAACAATGGCGCCAATATCGCCAACACAAACACGTCTAATAATAAAGAGCCCAACGTCTTTCTGACCGACGTCAACCAGATTGCCGAGGTTCCTGGAATGAGGCCGCAGTGGATCGCGGCGATTGCGCCGCTCGCAACGGTGTTTGGCGCGGACACCGTAAATCCACTGACTGCGCCGGCAGGCGTTATCGCTTCGCTCCCGGGCGTCGATCGCGATCGGCTCGCAGCATTCCTCGCGGCACGCCGCGTTTCTCCGAACGACGCGGCGCACCTCGGTGAGATTTTGGGTTCGGCACAACGCTTTGTCGGAGCCAAGCCCCAACAAGTGGTCTCTGTTCAGATCGCGACAGTGCTTGGGGACGGTTACGCGGCGGCAGCGCGCGCCGTCATCGTGCTCTTGCACCACGACAGCGAGCCTTACCGCGTGCTGGTCTGGACACCGCTTTCGCCTTCGACGGTTTTGTAAACGGGCGAGACAGCAGTGCCGACATTCATGCAAATCGATGGTTTGTTGCGGCGATGGCTCGACGTGTTGGTCGCCACTTATTTCGGTTGGCGCGACGCCTGGCGCGGGCAAAGAACGCTCGTTATCACCCGCGAGAACGATCGATTCATCCTTCGTAAGGCGCCGCCGGACACCAAGAACGGCATCCGTGGGGAGGAGGCCGAAGAGCGTCCGGTTCTAGCGGTCCTTCCCGCAGGCGAGCACGCTTCCGACGAGATTTTGCGCACCGCGCAGTGGGGCATCGTTGTCCTAAAAATCCCCGACGAAAATGTAGTAGTGAGGCGGATCTCACTTCCAGTTCAAGCGCGCGAATTCGTAACGGGAATTATTCGCAACCAGATCGATCGGCTTTCGCCGTGGCCTTCCGATCAGGCCAACTATGGCTTCGAGACCGACGTCGATCCGCAAGAGCCCGCCACACTCGATGTGCACGTCTTGATCGCCGCGCGGAGCGTTACCGACGCCGCGCGGGAGCAGATCACGGCGATCGGTCTTACAGTGGACCGCGTGGTGGCCTCCCGGTGCAAAGCCGGCAACGCAAAAGCCGTCACCTTATGGTCGCGGCTTGGCAATGTTTCGCCTGAATACCAAGCGCGCATGCGGCGCCAGATCGGTATCGGCATTGCCGCCACCATCTCGGTCTGTCTCGTTCTCAGCATATGGGCGATGATTTCCGCAAGCTTCATCCGCGGCAGGACCGACGACATTGCCACGCGGATCGACACGCTTCGGCGCCAGTTGCAAGGACCGGCGACCCTCCAATCCGCCGCTGCGCTGCCTCCGAACGAGCGCGAGTGGTATGACAAGGAGACCTCTCCTTCGGCGGTCGTTGTTATCGAGGCCCTGTCGCGCGCGCTTCCCGATAGCGCTTATCTGACCGAGTTCACGCTCCAAAATACCACGCTGCGCATTGTCGGATTGACGACCGACGCTCCGCCGCTGATCGCTTCGCTCGAGCATTCGGGATCCTTGACCGGCGTGCATTTTTTCGCGCCAACGACGCGCGAACAGGACGGCAAGCATTTCAGGTTCCACATCGAAGGCCGCGTCGAACCTCACGCCATTGTTGCGGAGGCAAAACAATGACCAAGTCCGATCGGGAGGCGTTGTTGTCCGTCGGGGTGATCGGTGTGCTGCTTTTCGTTTGCGCAAATGCGGTTGGATTTTCCTGGCAAGCGCGATCCGACGCCGCGAGTGAATTCGACCTGCGCGGCGCGCAGTTGTCGCAGCTCGAAGCCCATGCCGCGAATCGCAACAAAGCTCGGCTTTCAGGCGCGGCGGCGCCACCGGCCGCCTTTCTGGCTGCACCCACGCAGGGGCTCGCCGGTGCGCAGCTGCAAGCTTATTTGCAGCACGTTGCGGACACCTACCACGCGACGCTTATCTCGTCCGGGATGGAGGCAACCAAGCATGAAGACCAACCGGACTCGATCCGCTTGCAAGCGACACTCGATGCGAATCTGCAGGCGCTGCAAGCGTTGCTCTACCAACTCGAAAGCGGAACGCCTTACGTTTTCGTGGACTCGCTGAATATTCAGATTCCCGGCACCAATGCGCCGCACGCCGTCGAGGACCCGCTCTTTCGCGTCACCCTCGGGCTGCGCGCGGTTTGGCGGCATGAAACGACATGAGTATCCTGCGGCCGGTTTTGACAGCGGCGATCCTTTGGATCGCAACTCTACCCGCCTCTGCGGCAGACCCCGCGCCGCGCAGCGGGAGTCATCGCGACGGCGTGCCTTCGGTGAGTCCGCTCGTCGCGCAGCCGCTCGAGCGCATCTCGAACACCCGCGATCGTCCGCTGTTTTCGCCGACCCGGCGTCCGCCGGCGCCGCCGCCGGTGGTC
>JBAPZR010000371.1:0-8955 GCA_049285335.1 Xanthobacteraceae bacterium
GGATAGATCACACACAGAAAGATCGCGTGGCTCGGCATGGCGACGAAATCGTCGACGCCGCGGGCAAGCGAATCATAAAGATCGGATGGAGCGATGCGTCGAACGACCGGCCGCGCAGGACTTGTACTCGCGCCGACAAGAATATGCGGATTGGCCATCTGCGTTCCTCCGAACCATCCGGCTCGGGCGCCCATCGGCACGAAGGGACCGCGAGGCGCCGGCCCAGTTTCTTGGGAAGAATGATCGCTTTTGCCGGATTTCTATTTCCGGGTTGTATGCCGGATCATACTCCCGCAGCACGACCATGGCACTTCATCGCCTTCGATGCATCAAGGAAGGCGTGCGTCGGCCGCGGTGTTCGCTTCACAATCTGGTGTGCTCGGCGCGATTGCGCGCCGCGAGGCCGCCGCAAATAGCCTCGGAACAAAAATGCAATGCCACGAAGAATGGCGAACAAAGAAAAAAATAATCGCGGACACCAAAGAAACCAAAGAAAGAGGGCTCCCTTCCGGGAGCCCTCCTCAAACAGTGCGCGATTTAACTAGCGGTGGCCGTGGAAATGGCCCTGGCCATGCCAGCCGCCATTCCATCCGCCATTCCAACCACCGCCGCCGCCGCCGATAACGACATTCGGGCCGCCGTAGTAGTCGTAGTAGGCGCCGCCGCAGCCGTAGTAGCCGCAGTCTTCGTCGTAGTATGGGGCGGGCGCACCCAAACCAACGCCCACGCTGCCTGGGCCGGCGTAGAATCCGACCTGCGCCATGGCGGGCACAGCCGCTGTCGCTAAGAGCGCTGCCGTAGCGATACCGAGCGCAAGTTTTTTCATCGTTTTCTCCTTTCCTACTTACGTCAGGAAAAGAAACGCGAGAGCGCGCGGCCACGTTCCGAGGAACAATTTTTTTCTCCGGCTAGTTCCGTCAAAATATTTTTGGAACGATTTTCCAAAACCGCGCGCGAAAGGCGATTTATTCCGCGGCGAGCGGCAGTGTTTCTTGCGGCGTCTCGTGCTCGTCTTTTCCGCCGCTCAGCCAGGTTTGGAACCGATCGAGATAAAGATAGATCACCGGAGTGGTGAACAAGGTCAGCAGCTGGCTGAGCGCGAGACCGCCGACCATTGAATAGCCGAGCGGCTGGCGCAATTCCGAACCGGAGCCGTGACCCAGCATCAACGGTAGGCCGCTCAACAGCGCCGTCATCGTGGTCATGACGATCGGCCGGAATCGCAGCAGACAGGCCTGCCGTATCGCCTCGCGCGGCGCCAGCCCGGCGCGTTCGCGATTGATCGCGAAGTCGACGAGCATAATGCCGTTTTTCTTCACGATGCCGATGAGAAGGATGATGCCGATGATGCCGATCACCGACAGGTCGAAACCGCCCAGCGACAGCGCGATCAGGGCGCCGATGCCGGCCGAGGGCAAAGTCGACAAGATCGTCAAGGGATGAATGTAGCTTTCGTAGAGCACGCCGAGAATGACATAGACGACGACGAGCGCGGCCGCGATCAGAACCGGCTCGTTCGATAGCGCCGCCTGGAAAGCCTGTGCGTTACCCTGGAAGCTGCCGATGAGGGATTGCGGCATACCAATTTCGGTGGCCGCCTTGTTGATGGCATCCACCGCCTGACCCAGCGCCACGCCGGGCGGCAAGTTGAACGTTATCGTCACCGCGGGGAATTGCCCTGAATGCGACACCAACAGCGGACCGATTTGAGAGGAATCGACATTGACCAATGTCGAGAGCGGAACGAGCTGACCGCTGGTCGGCGCCCTGATGTAGAGCTGATTGAGCGTTTCCAGGCTGCCCTGAAGTCGCGGCTCCACTTCAAGCACGACATAGTAGGAATTGTTGGTGAAGTATTGCGTCACCTGATTTTGGCCGAAGGCGTCATTGAGCGTGGCGTCGATGAGCGCCGGCTGAATGCCGAAACGCGAGGCGGCGTCGCGATTGATCGTGATCGACAGCAGCGGCGCCGAGTTTTCCGCGTCGGTGGCGACGTCCGCCAACTGCGGCAGCGTCTTGAGCTTGGCCATCAGGCGCGGCGCCCAGGTGTCGAGCTCATGCAGGTCGGGATCTTGCAGGACGTATTGGAATTGGCCGCGCGCAATCCGGCCGCCGACCGTGATGTCTTGGGCCGGTTGCAGGAACAGCCTGACGCCGGGGATTTGCGCAAGTTTCGGACGCAACCGATCGATGATTTGCGAGGCCGAAGCAGTGCGGTCGTCGCGCAGCTTCAATCCGATGATGAAGCGGCCGGTATTCTGCGTATTGCCGTAGCTCGGTCCGAAGAACGAACCGAAGTCGGCGACGTCGGGGTCCTGCGAAATGACGTCGGCAAGCTGACGCTGAATGTCCCGCATCTTTTCCGGCGAGACGTCTTGCCCCGCTTCGGAAATGCCTAGGATCATGCCGATGTCCTGGGTCGGGAAGAAGCCCTTCGGTATGTAAACGAACAGCACGCCGGTGATGGCGAGGGTGGCCATGAAGACCATGAGGGTAGTGAATTGGTGCCGCAAGGCGACGTCGAGAGCGCGGCGATAGCCGTTGAGAAGCGCGTCGAAGCCGCGTTCGATGATCCGGTAAATCTGGCCATGCTCCCGGTCATGCTCGCTGACCAGAAACCGCGAACACAGCATCGGCGTCAATGTCAGGGACACGAAGACCGAGACGATGATCGCGGCGGTGACGGTGAGGGCAAATTCGTGAAACAGTCGTCCGACGATGCCGCTCATCAGCAAGAGCGGGATGAACACCGCGATCAGCGAAACGCTGATCGAAAGGACCGTGAAGCCGATTTCGCGCGCGCCCTTGATCGCCGATTGCAAGGGCGTCGTGCCGGCCTCCAAGTGCCGGAAAATATTCTCGACGACGACGATGGCGTCGTCGACCACGAAGCCGACCGAGATCGTCAACGCCATCAGCGACAGATTAT
The DNA here is from genome assembly GCA_049285335.1 of Xanthobacteraceae bacterium. Classification (GTDB taxonomy): domain Bacteria; phylum Pseudomonadota; class Alphaproteobacteria; order Rhizobiales; family Xanthobacteraceae; genus BOG-931. The sequence goes on from JBAPZR010000371.1 coordinate 2,930, forward strand.
CCAGGCTGTAACCGGCGAGATAGATGAAGGCGATCGCGCCAAGGAGCGACAGCGGCACCGCGGTGGCTGGAATGAGCGTGGCGTGCAGGCTGCGCAGGAACAGAAGGATGATCAGCGTGACCAGCACGCACGACAGCAGCAACGTGTATTCGACGTCCTTGACCGAGGCGCGAATTGTCTGGGTGCGGTCGACGATCGTCGTCAGATGAATGCCCGGCGGAATCAAGGAATGCATCTGCGCGAGCGCGGCCTTGATGTTGTCGACGGTGTCGATGACGTTGGCGCCGGGCTGCTTGAACACGAGCAGGATGACGGCCGTCTGATCGCGATGCAGCGCGCCGAGCGTCACGTCCTGGGGTCCGGCGATCGCTTGGCCGACATCGCTGATGTGAACCGGGGCGCCGTCGCGATAGCTGATAATGACCTTGTTATAGTCCTCGGGCTCGGTCAGTTGATCGTTGGTGCCGATCGTGAAGCTCTGTTCCTTGCCGAGGAGGGTGCCTTTGGCGGCATCGGTCGTGGCGCCGGTCAGCGCATTGCGCACGTCTTCGAGCGTCAATTGACGCGCCGTCAGCTTGGCCGGATCGACCTGAACGCGAATGGCCGGCCGCTGCTGACCGCCGATGATGACCTGAGCGACACCGGAAATCTGCGAGATCTGCTGGGCGACGACGTTCTCGGCAAAATCGTCGACCTTGGTCAGCGGGATCGTCTGCGAATTGGCTGCGACGATCAGCATCGGCGAGTCCGCCGGATTGACCTTGCGGTAGGTCGGCGGTGTGGAAAGGTTCTTAGGCAGCTGCGGGCTCGCGGCGGTGATCGCGGCCTGAACGTCTTGCGCCGCGCCGTCGATATTGCGGTTGAGATCGAATTGTAGCGTCACGACCGAAGAACCAAGCGAACTCACCGAGCTCATTTGGGTGACGCCGGGAATCTGTCCGAACTGGCGCTCGAGCGGCGTGGCGACGGTTGCCGCCATTGTTTCCGGGCTGGCGCCCGGAACCGTCGCGACGACCTGGATGGTCGGAAAATCGACCTGCGGCAAGGGTGCGACGGGCAAGAGTGGAAACGCCACAAGGCCGACAAGCGCGAGCGCGGCCATCAGCAACGACGTGGCGATCGGCCGGCGGATGAATATTTCCGAGAAATTCATCAGGACTTGTCCGCCGGTTGCTCGGTGCCCGGTTTTGGCGGCCGGACCGCGACGCGGGTTCCGGCATCGAGGCGGGATTGACCCTCGAGGACGACGGTTTCGCCAGCCTCGAGGCCATTGGTGGCGATCGCGGTATCTTCGTTGATCGTCATTGCACCAATCGGCCGCTGCTCCACCGTATCATCGGACTTGACCACCCAGACATAATAGCCGTCCGGGCCGCGCTGCAGCGCGACGGCAGGAATCGTCACCGCGTTCTTGCGCGTGGTGATGAGGGTGCGAACGTGCACGAATTCGCCCGGCCACAGCCGCGTGTCCTCGTTGGGAAACTCCGCCTTCAGCTGGATCGTGCTGGTGGCCTGGTCGATCTGATTGTTGATCAAAAGCAACTTGCCTTCGGCAAGCTGCGTCTTGTTGTCTTGATCGAACGCCAAGACCGAAACCGTGCCGCGCAGCATCGCCTCGCGCACCGGACCGAGATCGGATTGCGGCAGCGTGAAAACGACGGTGGTCGGCTGGACCTGCGTGAGCACGGTCAAAGGAGCGGCATCGTTGGTATGAACGATATTGCCGATATCGACTTGGCGGAAGCCGACCACGCCGTCGATCGGCGCGGCAATGGTCGCGTAGTTGAGCTGGGTCTGCGCCGCCTCGATGGCGGCCTGATCGGCGTCGATGGTCGCCTTGGTCTGGTCGACCTTGGCCTGTTGGGCGTCAACGTTTTGCTGGGTCTCGAAATCCTTGGCCACGAGCGTCTTAAAACGCGCCAAGTCCTTTTGCGCGTCGATCAGCTGAGCTTCGTCCTCGCTTTTTTTCGCCACCGCCTGATCGAGCGCGGCCTTGAACGGCGCCGGGTCGATCCTGGCGAGCACGTCGCCTTTCTTGACTTCCTGGCCTTGGCGATAATCGACCGAGACAAGCTGCCCATTGACCTGGGCTCGAATGGCGATGGTATTGAGCGCTTGGACAGTGCCTAGCGCGTCGTAGTAGATGGGAACGTCCTGCTGCACCGCCTTGGTGATGGTGATCGGCACGGCCACCGGGCCCGCGGTTGAGGCGGCTTGGGAACTGTTATGGCGCCAAAAAATAACGCCGGCGGCCAGGCACGCCACCGCGAGCCCAGCGACTATGAAAACAATCCGCCGGGATTTCCGCCCGGTCATTCGCATCCCCATCGGTTTAGCTATAGCTTTCTTTTCTCAACGCTTAAATCGGGACTTTATTCCACGGTACTTAGCATTCAAATGGCCGTCGGATTAAAGTTCATTAAGGTGAAAAAGACTTCTGTTTAATCCGTGTTCCACCCCTCGGTTCGATGCCGTTGGTCTTGCTGATCGGGCCGTTTGCAGGCCCGACGGAGACGCCGTCGCGGCGGTGATTGCGTATCGGTAACTGCCGCGACGAGCCAAGGTTAACACTCGGTAATGCGTGCCATTGAAACCGGCTATGGCTCGATCGCGGGTTCGCTGTAGCCCTATGTGAGCGTGAGGCTTTTGCGAACGCCGGTTCGCGCGTCCGGTCGCCTCCGGAGCGCTTTTCAGATCAGGCGGTGAACTCGCGAGCATGAGTGACGGCCGGAGCCTTGCTTATTGGCGATAGCTGGACGGCGAAGCCATGCTCAGAAAGCGTTCCGTCAAGGGTTTGTCGGATCGCGGCTGGCGCGGTCCGCGGCCTCTGCTGAAAAAGCGCCAGAAAAATAGTCTTCGAACGCCGCGAAAGCCGAGCGGCTTTCAATCAATAAGCTTAAGACCGGCGATGGGGCTTTACAGCCGGCGCAGCACCCCGGTAACCGCGGCAATAACGAGGAGCACCACGGCGATGGGGATCCAGATCAAGGCCGCGCCGATCAGCGCCAGCAGCAATACGCCGACGAACAGTCCGACGATGAGTATTAGAAGCGCAAAGCCGAGCGGTCCGATGCGCGTCACATAGATGCGCCGACTACGCGTCTGATTGAAGCCGTGCGACGGCGGCCACGCTGAACTTCGCCCCGAGTCCCTGTCCGGCGGAATGATCTCCGGTTCGTGGCGCCGCTCGGGCTCGTCGCGATAGGTTGGCATGGACGATCCGCTTAAGGCGCCAACGCGCGCTCGTGCAATGTGCGCTCGTGGTGATCGTGCATGAATTTCGCCAATTGCTCGCGCAGGCTCTCGTCCTGTTCGCCTTGATGACCGAGCAGGACGGCGCGCTCGAACAGCCGGTGTTGCAATTCTTGCGGCAGTTCGCCCCACAGATCCGCGGCGGCCGCGCCAAGAACCAGAAAATAGCGGGCGGCGATGTCGTTGACGACTTGATCCGAGTGATGCTGCGTCATGGACGGAACTCTCACGCTATTGTTAGGACCATATTGTATGCGGTGTCGATCCTCCGACACTTCAAGTTGGGCCGCAACGGAATGCCGGCCACGCGCCGATATTGAGCCTTGTTTGCCGTGAAAACAATGGCTGCGCGGGTTTTGTTCCGGACAGTCGGAAAGCGCAGCTCTAACGGGCGCCGGCGGCTTCGCGCGGCGGGGCGTTTACCTGTTCGCGGGCGAAGCCTGCAGTCGCGGCATAGCCGCGCACGATGGCGTTGCGGTCTTCGTAGGAAAGCACGGCGTCGATGTCGTCAAACCCTTCCGGAGCACGCGCTTCCACCGCATCGATGACGCCTTCGGGGCCGCCGCTCCTATTCATGCGCACGATCTGCGCTGTCGGCGGCCGCCGTTCGCTTTCGTAGGCCCACAGTGCGTGAGCCGGATGCTCGGCCGCGACCAATTGATCGGCGAGTGCGCGAGCATCGAGGATCGCCTGCGACGCGCCGTTGGAGCCGACCGGATACATCGGATGCGCGGCATCGCCGAGAAGCGTGACGCGGCCGAACGACCAGCGCGGCAGCGGATCGCGATCGCACATCGGGTATTCCCAAAATTCCGGCGTTGCCCCGATCAGCGCCTGCGCGTCGATATGGGTGATGGCGAAACGGCCGATATGCGGCGCGAGATCCTCCATGCGGCCGGGCCGCGACCAGTCCTCCTTGCGCGGCGGCGGCGTCTCCCCGCCGCCTATCTTCGCGACCACGGCCCAATTGGTCAGCCGCCGATCGTCGCCGGCGCCTTCGCCGATCGGATAGATGACGAGCTTGGCCGCCATGCCGCCGGCCACGATCATGGAGCGGCCGGTGAGGAACCGCGGCCACTCCACCGCGCCGCGCCAGAGCATGGCGCCGTTCCAACGCGCCGGACCTTCGTTCGGGAACAGCGTTTCGCGCACCGTGGAATGAATGCCGTCGGCGCCGACCAGCACGTCGCCATGCGCGGTCGCGCGATGACAGCCGGCCCGGTCGAAGAAATGAGCGGTGACGCCGGCCTCATCCTGACGGAAGGCGCCGAGCCGATGGCCGGTATGGATTCGCTCGTCGCCAAGCCGCACGCGCACCGCCTCGTGGATGACGCCCTGCAGGCGCCCGCGATGAATCGAAAATTGCGGCACATCATAGCCGGCATCGAGCCCGCGCGGCTCCCGCCAGATCTCCTGGCCGAAGCGATTGGTATAGAACAGCTCGTAGGTGCGGATGCCGACTTCGTCGAGCCGCGGCAAAAGCCCGAGCGCGTCAAGTTCTTTGATGGCGTGCGGCAGCGTGTTGATGCCGACCCCGAGCTCATGGATGCGGTCGGACTGTTCGAAGATTTCGCAATCGATGCCGCGCGCGTGCAGCATCAATGCGGTGGTGAGCCCGCCGATACCGCCGCCGGCGATGAGGACCTTCATGGGCGCTTTTTCATGGGCGCTTATTGTGCCAGGGCCGTTCCACCATGCAACCAAGAAGCGTGACTGCCGCTATTCCGGCTGGATGCCGGCCTCGTGGATCACCTCGCCCCAGCGCCGCGTCTCTTCCTTGATAAAGGCGTCGATCTCGGCCGGCGAACCGCCGCCGGGGCTGACGCTGAGCTCCTTGAAGCGCTGCAGCAGAACGGGGTCGGTCATCGCCGCATTCGCCGCGGCGTTGAGTTTGCTTACGATGTCCGTTGGCGTTTTCGGCGGCGCGGTCAATGCATGCCATGTGTCCGAAATGCAGCCATGCACGCCGACTTCTTCGAGCGTCGGAATATCCGGCAGCGAGGGGACGCGATCCTTGACCGTGACGGCGAGGATCCGCGCGCGTCCGGATTTGTGCAGCTCGATCGAGGTCGCGAGCTCGTTGAACATGAGATCGACGTTGCCGGCGAGCAGATCGTTGATGGCGGGCGCGGTGCCCTTGTACGGCACATGGGTAAGCTTGGTATGGGTAATGCGCTGGAACAGCTCGGCGGTCATGTGCGAGGTAGTGCCGATGCCCTGCGACGCATAATTGATTTTGCCCGGATTCGCCTTGGCATAGGCGATCAGCTCCTGCACGGTTTGCGCCGGGAAGTCCTTGCGCACCAGGACGACATTCGGAACGTGCGACATGATCGCGACGGGCACGAGATGCGCCGGGTCGTAGTTGAGCGCTTTATAGAGGAATTTGTTGGTCGTGATCGGCGCCGGCTGCGAGGCCAGGAGCGTGTAGCCGTCCGGATCGGCGTTGAACACCGTTTCGGCGGCGAGGCTGCCGCTGACGCCGGCCTTGTTTTCGACGATCAGCGGCTGGCCAAGCGCCGGCCGCATTTTATCGGTGACGATCCGCGTGATCGTGTCGACGCCGCCACCGGCAGGCACCGCGACGATGACTCGTATCGGACGATCCGGAAAATCGGCCGCGCTCACCGCCGCCATCGAGCCGATCGACACGATGACGCCGAACGATACGATCATTGCTGAGCGCCGCAACATTCCTGACCCCACTTGCCGGCGGCGGCCATCGCGATGGCCGCAAATGCGAGCATGGCATAGCGCAGATTGACGGTTGAGTC
>JBAPZR010000372.1:0-2948 GCA_049285335.1 Xanthobacteraceae bacterium
GTGCCGTCGTCCTCGCCTGGAAAACCGATGACGAACGCCGCCAAATAGTCGATATCGTATTTGTTCAAGAGCTCGATCCCGCGCGCGAATTGCGCTTTGGTCGCCCGCTTGTTCATATTCTTCAGCACCTTGTCGCTGGCCGATTCGACGCCAAGGTAAACGCCGCGACAGCCGGAATCTTTCATCGCTTTGACCATGTTCTCGTCAACGTATTGAACACGGAGGAACGAGAACCATTCGAAGGGATATTCGGCGAAGATGCGGACAAGCTCCTTGAAGCGGTGCGGCGGCACATTGAACGTATCCTCGATGAATATGATGCGGTCGATTTTCGGAATGCGGCAAATGGAATCGAGATGCGCGCGCACGCGATCGGCTTGCAACGTCTTCCAACCGTGCGCGGTCGTCGGATAGGAGCAGAACGCGCAGGAAAATGGACATCCCGACGCCGTGCGAATCTGAATCGTGCGATTGAGAAACGGCAGATCGAGCCGGTCCCATCGCGCCGGCGCGTCGCCGAGAAGAGGATCGTTCCATTTGTCCTTGGTCGCTTCAAAGCGGCCGCTTTTGAACGAACCTTCGACGCGGCATAAATTAAGAACGGAATCCAAGTCTCGTTTCGAGCGCCTCACCGCCAACATGTCGCGGAGGTCGGCTTCCGAATTGAAAGCATGCAGCACATAACGGATGCCGTATTTCCGCATCGGCCGTTCGAAGGCTTCGGTCTTGTTGCCGATGAATTCCGCGTTGGCGAAAGCGCCGCCCAACACGATTTCCATGTCGGGATCGAGTTTTCGCAATTGCGCCGCGACCCGGCCGACCTCCTTCCATGAAAGATAGAAGGTCGAGGAGATACCTACCAAGGGAGGGCGTTTGCAGGACCGATAGACCTGCTCGAAAATGTCCCACTCCGAATCGATATTATTGATGACACGAACGTCAAATCCGAATTCGGAAAGATAGTTGGCGAGATGAACGCCGCTGGCCGAAGGCAAATTCCAGATATTCAACATTCGGCGGCGTTCGGAATAGTCCGCCGCCGCGTAGGCTTTCCCGTGCGTTTTGAAATTCAGATAATCCAAATGGCTGCGAGATTGGCCCTCGTGGTGCACCATCCGCGGATAGACGAGACTCTTAAAGAGATCCAACCGGTCCAGCGGCAGTTTCGAATAGGCGTCATAATCGACGACATTGGACTGGCTCACCAAAATAATATCGGGATCGCTCATTCCGGCTCATCAAATCGACTATGAAACCCCTTCGGCGGTAAAGCCGACAACCGCATTGGCCGTGGCGACGAGGCGGCCTGCCGCCGGGACCGAAACATCGATCTTCACGACGATCGCTTTGCCGCTACCGGAACGCTGCATGACGACCCCCTCGACCAGCAATCGGTCCCCCACATAGGCAGGCCGCGGAATTTCACTCGCAACTCGAGAAGAAGGCAGTCTCGCCCCGGCAAGTGCATGCCGACGAGACGCGACATCAGCCCGACCAAAAATGCGCCATGGATTAAGCGATTGTCAAACCCGCGTTTTCGAGCAAACTCGTTTTTTAGATGAATATAATTCATGTCACCGGTGAGCATCGCAAACGTATCGACGTCAACCTCCGAAAGCATCGTCTGAAAACGGTAGGTTTGACCCTCTTGAATTTGATCGAGCGTCCAGGCGGCAGGCTCGCGCTTTGCGGCGCTTACTCGTTTCCTCGGCAACCGTCTCGTCGGCTTTTTCTTGGGCATGGCTGTCGCTCGCGAGCAATTTTCCTGATCGACGACGATTGCCGGCCGACGATGCGTTCCGGAGAGCTCCCACGCAAGTATGTCGCTTGTCGTTTGCGAGCCGCTAACATCGAGCCTGCGGAGGAAATCACACTGGGCTTGAAAGCTAACAAAAATACGGCGCGGCCGGCTTTCTCGCATGACGAAGCATATCGGCCGTTGCCACGCTCACCGATGCGTCGCGCGTTTCGCGGTTACGTGTCCATTCTCTCGACCCATTGCGCGCGCCAGGCGCTCGCCTCGAAAGGATCCGCAAAATACTGCGTCTCCCGCGCAACCTTGTCGCCGCTGAACTCCATGATGCTCACGGTGTAGGACGGCTTACCGTCATATGTCAGGATGTATTCGGTGACCCAAAGATTACCGCTACCGATGATTCGCCGCACAGTGAAACGCTTTTTACTCGGCTGTTTCGTGCGTGTGATCTGAATGTTGCGTCGGCCGCGGATTCGCTCGCCCGATTGTGGGTATTCGAGCACCGCGTCCTCGCGATAGATGGCGTGCTCGGTTTCAAAATCGCTGGCGTCGGACGCCGCCCAATGCCGATCCAGTGCCGCACGTATCTCTTGATCGCTCATGTCTTCCTCATGTCTTCCTCATGTGGCCTCTTGCGCCATCAATTTTACTCGATCACTTCGTCGGCACTGAGCAATAGCGACTGGGGCATGGTGAGGCCAAGTATCTCCGCCGTCTTGAGATTAACGACCAATTTGATTTTTGTTGGCTGCTCGACGGGAATATCAGCAGGCTTTGCCCCTTTCAGAATCTTATCGGCGTAGGCCGCGGCGCGGCGTAACGGTGGGGGCGTCGCCGAAGAAATCTCCAAAGAACAATGACGTTCACCGCGAGGTCGATAACCATCCACCTTTAGTCCGTTTTCATGGATTGAGAAGTTGCGATGAGGTTGTGCGGGACGACGTTAATGATGCCCGCACGAGGGCTGTCAATATCGGCTATTAGAAAGAACGCGATCGATGCAATGATCGGTAAGACCAAAAGCGTGACTGTGCGTCTACTGCGTTCGCGGTAGCCGAGTAGCAAGTTGGAGCAAATTGCAATCAATCCCATTAGGCACCATGCCGCAACTGGGATGCGATTCAACTGAGCTGCCTGCGTCCGTCCTTGTGTGCTGAGGACTTCGTTCATTCCAGAAATGGCAAGGGCGACG
>JBAPZR010000373.1:0-3268 GCA_049285335.1 Xanthobacteraceae bacterium
TGTCTATGTCCTGCGACGTCTTTCACGTCTATTGCTAACCGCTGCTGCTACAAAGAAAAGGGCACCAAACTGTGGCCCAAGTTGGTTCAGGAGCGCCTTCTAAAGGAAAGAGGCCCGATAAATAGCACGTACCTGACGGCGTTGGTGCATTCCCGCGCCAAAGTCGGTGGCCTTCACCGTCGACAATGCAAAGCTTCGTGGTCTTCTGTGAAACGTCCAGGCCGACTGCGGTGGCCGCAAGAAGCGGCGCCGCGGCCGGCAGCCGATAGCGGTGAAGAGCGCGCGCACGAGCGTCTCGTCCATGTCGTACGCATCAAAAGGCGTGCGTTTCTTTGACGAAATCGAGCAAACGCAACTTGCAGCCAGCGCGGGAATCAAGTTGCCTCCTTCGCAGTTCAGCACAGTTCAAGATGGCTGCGGAGCAGACTGGGCTGGCTAAAGCGGGACAGGAGGTAATAATGCAAACGAGGCACACACCCTAACCCAGGCGGGGTAGCCGGCCCGCCTGTCAGCGGAAAATCATCAATGTCGAGCCAAATCGTCACATCGACTCCGCGCAACGAGCGCCTCCTCCACCCCCTTCCACTGCGCATCATGCATTGGATCAACGCGGTGGCGATTTTCATCATGATCGGCAGCGGGTGGAAGATTTATAATGACGACGCGATTTTTGGTTTCCTGCATTTCCCCGACGCTGTCGTAATCGGAAAATGGGCTCAATATGGCCTGCAGTGGCACTTCTTCGGCATGTGGATTTTTGTGCTCAATGGTTTGGCTTATCTCGGCTACGGCATCGCAACGGGGCGCTTTCGGCAAAAGCTGTTTCCGATTTCGGTCCGCGAGATTTTCCTCACGATCGGCGAAGCGCTGCGGTTTCGCCTGAGCCACGACGATCTGACGCACTATAACGCTGTGCAAAAAATTCTCTATCTCGGTGTCATGCTGATCGGCATTCTGATCGTGATTTCCGGACTGGCGCTGTGGAAGCCGGTGCAATTCTCGGAGCTCGCCGATCTGTTCGGCAATTTCCAGACCATCCGACTAATCCACTTCCTGTGCATGTCGGCGATCGTGGCGTTTATCGTTGTGCATGTGACGCTCGCCCTTCTTGTGCCGAAAAGCCTCGTCGCCATGCTGACCGGCGGACCCGTCGTGGACGGCGGCCAAACGGCCGACGGCACAGCGGTGCCGGAGACCAAAGCAACCCACTAAAGGCGCACTGCTATGCCCATTCGAACTCGCCCGTCCTCGCCTTTTCGGCCGCGTCAGCCGGTTGATCAAAACGTGTTGACCGAAAACAGGGCGCTGGTTGAGACCGTCAATCGCCGCAGCATATTTCGCGGCGCGATCAGTCTCGGCGCGCTGACCATGCTGACAGGCTGCGACGTCTCGGAGGACGATTCCGTGCAAAGGGCGCTGCGCGCGGTGTCGGCCTGGAACGATGGCGTCCAAGAAACGATTTTCCGGCCGAACCACCTCGCCCGCACCTTCAGTCCGTCGGAGGTGGTCAAGCCGCCGCGCTTTAATGCCTATTATTCGGTCGAGGAGGTCAAGCCGGTCGACGGCGCCACCTGGCAATTGGAATTGGCCGGACGCATCGATGACAAGCGGCCGTGGACCGCGCAACAAATCTACCAGCTTCCGGAACAGGAGATCATCATCCGCCACATCTGCGTTGAGGGTTGGGACTATATCGGGCAATGGTCCGGGCCAAACTTGCGCAGCTTTCTGCAGCGCGTCGGTGCCGATCTGACCGCCAAATATGTCTATTTCATCTGCACTGACGACTATACCGAAAGCATCGACATGGCGACGGCACTGCATCCGCAGACCATCCTCGCCACCAAATATGCGCGCGATATCATCGCCGACCCGTTCGGCTATCCGCTGCGGCTGCGCACCTCGACCAAGCTCGGCTACAAGAACGCCAAATGGATCAAGGCCATCGAAGTGACCAACGACTGGTCCGAGACCTATTGGAGCAAACGAGGCTTCAATTGGTTTGCTGGGATCTAGATGTGCGATGTCGAAAGTACTCAAGGGATTGGACGCGGTCACAGCCTGAACCGCATCTCCGACGCCTTTGGGAAGCGGATCGTGACCAATAGGTTGGTAAAGCCAAAAGATCTCGCTGAGCCGCAGTGCCATAGTGCACTGCAACAGGAGACCATGGCGCCTGCAATCGCCGACTATGCTCTTATTGGAGATTGCCGGACCGCTGCTTTAGTCTCTCGCGACGGGTCGATCGATTGGCTTTGTTTGCCGAATTTCTCAAGCACTTCTGTGTTTGCCAGGCTGCTTGACCCCCGCGGCGGCAGCTTCTCGCTCCATCCAGCTCAGCCATTCACGTCGACGCGCCGCTATGTCGATGGCGCCGCGGTTTTGGAAACAACTTTCGAAACAGAACGTGGCTCAGCGCGGATTTTCGATTGCTTGCCTATAATTGACGGCATTCGGCAAATGTGCCCGATGCGCGAGGTCCTGAGAATTGTCGAGGGCGTGAAAGGGATCATCTCTTTTCGTGCCTCCATCGATCCGCGTCCAGATTATGCGAGGCTTGCACCCCGCCCCAAACTTCGAAGTCGGCTAGGCTGGTCCTATGCGTGGCGCAACGAAATCCTGAACGTCAGGAGCGATGTCGAGCTTACTTCGGAAAACTCCACAGTGTGTGGCACGTTCTCGGTTGCCCCCGGGCAGCGGCGCTATTTAAGCCTTTCCTACTGTCAGAGCGAACCTGCCATCTTACCGCCGCTGGGAGAGACGGCGGACGGGCGTCTTGAAAGTACCGTCGCGTGGTGGCAACGCTGGTCGTCTCAAATAAAATATGACGGCCCGCATCGCGACACCGTGGTTCGAAGCGGGGTGACACTGAAGCTACTCAGCTTTGCACCATCGGGAGCCATAGTCGCCGCGCCGACCACATCATTGCCCGAAGCGATCGGGTGCGGGCGCAATTGGGATTATCGCTATTGCTGGCTTCGCGACGCCGGCCTGACAATGCAGGCGATGCTGGGGCTGGGTATCAAAGAAGATGCGGGTGCCTTTCTGGATTGGATGTTGCACACGACGCGGCTGACCCGGCCGAAACTAAGGGTTATGTACGACATCTACGGTCGTAGCGGCCTCGACGAACAAGAGCTTTCGCGTCTTGCCGGTTATCGAAATTCGCGCCCGGTTCGTATCGGGAACGGTGCCCATACCCAGCAGCAGCTTGATGTTTATGGGGAGGTCATTCTCGCGGCCTATACCTATGCCGCCGATGGTGGTG
>JBAPZR010000374.1:0-1864 GCA_049285335.1 Xanthobacteraceae bacterium
GCAAAAAACACTGGAGGCGCTCACCGCACAAATAGGGACGCTGTCCCGGCAAAAGCCCGTACTGATGATCCTCGAGGATGCGCATTGGGCCGACCCAACTAGCCTGGAAACGTTCGGTCGAGTTGTAGACCGAATTCGGACACTTAAGGTGCTGTTGCTAGTGACGTTCCGGCCGGAATTCGATGCGCCGTGGGTTGGACGGCCTTACGTCACCTCTCTCATCATCAATCGACTGGCAGAGCGCGAAGTCAGCGCCATGGTCGACCGCGTCGTCGGCGACGGCCAGCTATCGGCAAGCATTCGGCAGGACATTATGGAGCGTACCGACGGTATCCCCTTGTTTGTGGAGGAGATGACCAAGGCGGTGCTGGAAGCGGGGAGTGAGACCGCCGCCGCGCGCGCGATTGTCGCGGTTCCTTCCCCGGCGCTGGCGGTACCCGCGAGCCTCTATGCCTCGCTCATGGCACGGCTCGACCGGCTCGGCGGCCCGGCCAAGGAGCTAGCCCAGATCGCGGCGGCAATCGGCCGCGAGTTTCCCCATGCCTTGCTCGCCTCGGTAGTCCACCAGCCGGCGGCGGAACTGGAATTGGCGTTAGACCGTCTCATCGCGGCCGGTTTGCTGTTCCGACAGGGTGCGCCCCCGCATGCGACCTATCTGTTCAAGCATGCCCTCGTGCAGGAAGCGGCTTACGGGACGCTGCTGCGCGAGCCGCGACGCGCGCTTCACGGTCGGATCGCCGAAACGCTTGAGGACCAATTCGCCGATATTGTGGAGCGCCGTCCTGAACTCTTGGCGCGACACTGCACCGAAGCGGGACTAATCGAGAAGGCCGCGTATCTGTGGGGCAAAGCTGGACAGCGGGCGCTAGGGCTGGTCGCCCTCGCGGAGGCCGTCGCCTATCTGCAAGAGGGGTTGGCTATGGTCGAGCGCCTCCCACCTTCTGTCGACCGTGACAGCATCGAACTCGCCCTCCGGGAGCCGCTACATGCCGCGCGACTTCAATGGCGCGGGTGGGCATCGCGGGAGGTGGGGGTGAACGCGACAGCCATTCTTGATTTGGCCCAACGACAGGGCCGATCCCAGAGTCTGCTCGTCGGGTTGTGGGGGATGTGGATCAACACGATCACGCAAGGCCGGATTGCAGAGACCCCTCACTGGGCTCAGCGCCTGCTCACGGAGGGAAACGAGAGTAAGAACGTCGATCTGCAGATCTTGGGGCACCGCGCCAACGGGTTCTCCCATTTCTACCTCGGTGAACTCAGCGAGGCGCTGGAGCAACGCGATAAAGCGCTGGCCCTGTACGAGCCGAAACGAGCTTCGCGATGGAGGGAGCTGACGGGAAATGATGTCAGAACGGCGGTCGGCGTCTTCTCTTCTCAGGCGCTCTGGATGCTGGGCTACCCCGACCAAGCTTCCAGGATGACCGAGCAGTTGGACGCTGATTCTCGTCAGCTGGGGCATCCGTTCGACATCGGTTGGGCCGCGACATGGGGGGCGGCATACGTCTTCGACTACCGGCGCGAGCCTGACCGGTCGTTGGCTCTCATCCACGAGGCCGATCGCATCGGACGTGAACATAGCATCCCCGTGCTCTATGAGGTGCTTGTCCCGATGGACGAAGGGCTCGCGATGCTGCGCGAGGGCCAGCTGCGCGCTGCGATCTCCTTGCTGGAACGTGGCATCGAAGGTTGGCGCGCGAGAGGCGGCTATCTCAATCTTCCGTACCTGAAAAGTGCGCTCGCCGAAGCGCTATCGCTCCGAGGCAACACTGAGGGCGGCCTCCGCTTGTTGGACGAGTGCCTGGACCAGATAGAGAGGCCGGGATGGCACGAGCGGGTGTGGCTCGCCGAAATCCTGCGGCTC
>JBAPZR010000375.1:0-3381 GCA_049285335.1 Xanthobacteraceae bacterium
CTACCAGTCAGATGGAATTGACCGAGGTGTCCGCTTATGACCGATTTTGGTTGTGAAATAGGGATCGCATGAGCCCTATCACCCGTTTTGCTGCGGTCGCAGCGGCGGCCTCGACTTCTTGCAACCGACGGTATTGAACTCAACAAGGACGCTACGAACTTCACGCGGGACTCACGCGACGCACGCGGTTGACGCGATCGGGGGTGGCCGGGCGACCGCTTTGCGAGCCTGCGAAGGTTTTGTGCGATCGCTGCCAGCGTGAACTCGAACTGTGCGCCGCGAGGTCGGCGACCAAGCCGCCCGGCGTCGTCGGCGCCGTATTTGCAAGCTAGGCACGCGGAGCCATTGTGGCTGTCACCAGCGCGATCATTTCCGGCGTTCTGTGGTCGCCGGGACCGCGCGCGGCTAGTGTCGCGGTTCAGCTAGCTTGTCCTCGTAATGGCGCCGGGCAATAAATTCCACGCTGGATGCACGGTATTTTTCGATCGCAGCGAAGATCGGATCGGCTTCACGGACTAGCGTTGCCGCGGCGGGAGCAAGCGCGGTTGACGCGGCGGCCAAGGTGGCGACGGCCGGCACGGCGGCAATAGTTTGGTACTGGCAAACGAAAACGACTGCGCCGCGATTGAGCGAGTGTATCCCGAGGTTCGTTCGACCGGCTTAGAAAAGGCTTAGATAGTCTTCCAACCAGTTGTGCAAAAGCAATAATCTCTCCATCACGCTGGTACAAAAAATCCGTCAGGCCATGACCATGCGGCATCGGGGCCGGTATACATATACATTTGCCGCGAGTCTTGCGTCGCCGGCTGATGGATGGTTCTGGCGAGCGCAGGCACGGTGCCGACAGTGGCCAAAGCGACCAGCGAAAGCGCGATTGGAAGAACTTTCTGTGCGTTTGTCATTTAAGTATTTCCAAAATAGCATGAAATATCTTTTGAATGGTCATCATTCAAACGACATCACTTATATATGATCGAAGCGCGGGAAAGTTAGCTGTGGCGGCACGAGTATTCTCAGAGCGCACTTCGTGTGCCGCTCGAGTGATCGGACGTTGCTCGTCGCGTCTGGGCAAAAGGAAAGCGCCCCGGAAACTGGGGCGCTCCCAAACTTCAACCGGTAAAAGCCTCAGGCAGCGACCTTGGTCGGTTTGACCTCCAGAAGCTTACTGGAGCTCGTGATTGGGATCGCCCGAGGCTTCATCGCCTCCGGGATCTCGCGCACGAGGTCGACGTGTAGGAACCCGTTCTCCAGGCTCGCGCCCTTGACCTTGACATAGTCAGCGAGCTCGAAGCTTCGCGCGGCGATGCCCTGATAGAGCACGTCGCCGGTCTTTTCCTCGTCGTTGTTCTGCTTCTCGCCGCGGATCGTCAGCCTGTTCTCCTTCGTCTCGATCGAGAGATCAGCGTCGGTGAAGCCGGCGACTGCAACCGAGATGCGATAGGCGTTCTCGGCAGTCCTCGCGATATTGTAGGGCGGATAGTTCGACAAGCCTTCCACGCCGTCGAGTTGGTGGTTGACGTGGAATCCGTTGGAAAGAGAGAGCGGTGGTTCGCGAACCAGTTCGCTCGTATCGAGGGCCTCTTCGCTTTCCATGATGTCTGACAGCAGAATATCCACGAATGGATGCTGGCGGTTGAACGCCGCACCGCGCTGGTACTTGGAGCAAACAATCCGCTCAATCGCCGGGAGATTGAACTTGCCGAGGGCATCGTATTTTGCACGAAGCAGACTTCTTCGCCCTCGATCGGGCTCTCTCGGATCGACCCAACTATCCATTACCGGCCTGCTTATGAATGCCTCGACCCTTTCAGACCCTTCCCAGGCATGAAGCAGCAATCCGTCCATGTTGTGAGGCCCTTCATCGACGGCAAGCCCTGTGAGCGGCATTAGGAATCCTCCTATTCGGCATCGATCATCGGCACGCGACGTCGGTATTTTTGACTTTTCGGCAGTCGCCGTTCTGGCCACATTGAAATATCGGCCATTTCCGGCGCTGTCGTGAGCGCCGCCAGATGCCAAATGCGGACAGTTGGCAGGCGGACTGAGAGGAAAAGGTTTGGAGAGACCAGACGAAGCCCTCGGATGGAGAAGCACATTAAGGCCGAAGCCACCTTTTTCAGGGTCCTCTGCGCCAAGGTCCAATTCTTTCGCGCCTTGGTCGGATAACGAGGTCTGCGCACCCGTTCTTGCTGGTCTCACCGAACCTTTGGGGTTCCTCTCTGCGCCCGCCGCTACCGAGCATTCCCAGTTCTGTTCTCATTCTTGTCATGTAAACCCTGTGTCTCTTATGTCAACCCTTAATTGAAGAATAACGCCTGAACAACCTAACATTTAATCTAACGGTAACAATCCGGCCAGCCTCGAAATCGGAGGCCTACTGCTTAGGCGCTCGCACCGGCCGAGGGAGGCAGCTGAAGACGGATGATCCCGGTAGGATTTACCCAGCTTCGCGCGTTTATGCGGCTATTAGTTCGCTGGTCGACCATTATACTGTCGGTCACGGGATAAGTAGTTGCCTACCGACGATCCGACGCAGAAATGGTGAAGGCGTGGCGCAGAGCGCCGCGGCGGCGTGAGCGAGGCCGAATGATTGCAGCTTTGATCGCCGAAGGGCTTCAAACCTATTACGGCAAAAGTCATATCCTGCACGGGGTGAGTCTCGAGGCCGCCGAGGGACAGGTCACGGCGCTGCTTGGCCGCAACGGCGCGGGCAAGACCACGACCTTGCGCAGCCTCATGGGACTAACGCCGCCGCGCGACGGCCGGGTCACGATGTTCGGAACCGATACGACCGGCTGGCCGCCATTTCGCGTCGCCGCGCTCGGCGTCGGCTACGTGCCGGAAGGCCGCAGGATTTTTCCGAACCTCACGGTCGACGAAAACTTGCTCGTGCCGCTGAAACGATCCGGCCCGTGGACTCCCGATTCGGTGTATCGGCTGTTTCCCCGGTTGCAGGAACGCAGGGCTAGCCGCGGCCGCCAGCTTTCCGGCGGCGAGCAGGAGATGCTGTCGATCGCTCGCGCGCTGCTGCTTAATCCCAAACTCCTGATCTTGGACGAGCCTTCGCAAGGACTGGCACCGCTGATCGTGCGCGAAGTTTTTCGCCTCGTGGCGCAGATGCGTTCGGAGGGCATCACGGTTCTCCTCGTCGAGCAGAACGTGCGCATGAGCCTCGAAGTCGCCGATCATGCTTACGTGCTCGATAACGGCCACGTCGTCTATTCAGGCCCGGCGCGCGAGCTCGCGGCCGATGAAGCGCGCGTGCAATCGCTTGCTGGCGCCAGCGCCGAAGTATGGACGCTGGTCCACTGACGAATCGCGCTGCCGAGGCTAACTGGAGTTCTTCGGATAGAGCCCGTATTTCGCGCACATGTTGGTGAC
>JBAPZR010000376.1:0-2222 GCA_049285335.1 Xanthobacteraceae bacterium
GCGCGAAATATGGCAAAAGCCTTTGCCAATCGGCACTACAGATTGGGCCAGACCGCCAGCTCAGTAAACGGCGCCGGCCAGGGCAGGACTTAGTTTCCCAACTCCAACCAGCTAGCCTTTCCCAGTCGAAGAGTGGGCGCCGCTAAGCTGCACCACCACCTGAAAAGGGAGTCCTAAGACCGGAAGCCAGCCAACGCGAATATCAGGCGGTCTTTTGTGTCCATTGCGAACAACCGTTATCATCAACAGATGATGGCTTTTTGCTGAAATATTTCATGATCCAAAAAGCCCCGGCAAATCGAAGTTGCTTCGCTCGTAAGCAAATCTTCGAAGTACACGCGGCGGCGTTCGTAAGATCACCAACAATTCTTCAAAGGTGATGTCGTGGACGGACATTGGTTCCTTTCAGCTTTAATCAAAAGCAAAACGTTTGCGCGTGTTCGCGCAAAAAACGGGTTTATCATGAGTATGTCGAAGCTAAGGGGGTTGAAAACGGCTCGTTACACATAGTTAGCCGTCGAGTCTGTTGCAAGTAAAGCTGAAAGAAAGCCTCATTTAGCCGTCGCAAACTCTTGAACCGGATCACGACGCGCAGATTTAGCGGTCTCGTATCTGACGCCAAAGATAAATGCCGAACCAAAGAGCGAGGATGCCAAAGAGGGCGCATACAATCGCGATTTCAAGAATGGTCATGGGGGGCATAAGAAAATCTTCCGGGTTTCAGCATGCGCGGGACGGCGCTGACGTAGCATGTGGCAGCCCTGACCACCCGAACGCGCAAGACTTGAAATTGTCAGGGGGCGTAATCACGTTCGCCACACTGCGGGAATGGATATCGGGGGGAATGGCTTTCGAGCGTGGTGGTTCAAAACCGATGCGCGAGCGCCATGTCGCCCTGACGCTCTTCCATTCCCACCTCCCTTCGATCGCGCAGTTTAGCGCTGACCTCGCCACTACTGGGCCAGCGAAAAAATTGAACAGTTCCACGTGGTACCGGCGACGCCTGATGGCGACGAACATATTCGGCGGCCCGGCGGCAGGGCTTAGCTCGCAGACCTTTATGACGCTCGATACTGGCGTCTCGGATTTTTGTTATATATCGTGCGCATTGGCCGAAGCGCGCTCGCGTCGGTCTCGTCACTAGGGCGCAATAGTTCTTCCCACCGACTTGCCATGTTGAGCCAAGACTCCTGATCAGCTTTCGTAGCCGCCACTCCGGCGTTGTCTCTGCATCGCTTAGCTTCGTCTTTGAAAAAATCGCTCGTTTCCATTGAAACACCAAACAATAAAGCCCCGTCTTGCGGGGCGCCCCGAGAGACAACCTCGCAACTAAAAAATGGTTCCATCTGGCGCGCAGTGGGCAGCATTCGTTAGTTCGGCAAAAGTTCAGATATGTTGGTGTGATCACCATAATTCTGATCTTCACCGTGGCATTGTGTTGGGGTTTAGCCCACATCTAGAAAGTTTAGCTTGTGAGCGATCCACGGGACTTCTACTCTTTATATCTATAAGTGGAACCCGTATGTCGCGGCCTATTCAATGAATGGTAAATACACCATCGAACTATGCCGCCCTGGCGGGGAAGATGCCGGGATCGAACGTGTATTTGGGCGCCAGGACGATCTGGCCATTGCACGCAAACTCTACCAGACGATAGCAATGGAATATCCGGGTCGCCTTGTCATGCTATGTAATCGCTCGTGTGTGCTGGCACGCAGCGACGGGCTCGACACAATGCCGGATTGATGCTGGTCAAGGCCGCTTAGCAGAAACGAGGCGCGGCGGATCGCGGCCAACGTGGGGAAGCTGCCGGAGGCTATTGCGCAAAGCCGAGTTTGAATGAATCGGGAGGGTTGGGCTGGCTACTACCGGGCGCGGGTCTTTGAACGCGCCCCGGCGTCAACTTATCGGCCGCCGTCGCCCGGCTGGTCGGGGCTGCCTATTGTTGGTGATCGTCGCGTGGGCATTACGCGCGCGGTATCGGACCCTCCCGCCGTTCTCAAACTCCGAAGTCCAGAAGTTCTATCATTCGAGCGATTTGACGATCTTAAACGTGAGCGGGGCTATGCGCATGACAATCATGCCTCACAATCATCAGATTTGGGCGGTCATCGGCACCCTTCACGAGCCCGAGTTCAGGGCATGCGGAACTGCTCCTCGGGGAATCGCACGCAACCGAATCAAGCCGCGCTCGTGAGCGAGCGCTCGCGCGCGCGCGGCGC
>JBAPZR010000377.1:0-3681 GCA_049285335.1 Xanthobacteraceae bacterium
ATCGAGAGGCCCACACACCTCGTGGATCGGCCGTTCAGGTGAGGAAAAACGCCATCAGGATCACAATGATGGCGATCACCGCGACGGAGCTCTTCGTCAGCATCACGAACGTGCGATACATCTGCTCGTGGCCCGGGTAATCATTGCCCGTTGCTGTGGCGTATTCGAGCTGACCGTGATCGTCCATCGCATCCTCCAGGCGCAACACCGCTGGGATTTAGCGTAATTACGCGCGTCGGGCAACGAGGCTCTCTAACCCGATGAACCCCGAACTTGAGGCGAATGGTAGCAAGTGTTGGGGCAATGCGAAAATTCCGCGTCGGGCCAGGCATCAAGGCAAATCTCCCCGATCACTGATCCTAACCCGGTCAGCTCGCGGTGCAAAACCCCGCCGGCAGCGGCCGGCATCAGGCTGTGCCGGTGCACGATAAACGCACCGTTGCACAATAAACATGTATTTGATACGTATGTCTTGGCCGCGCAGCGCCGGGCGCTGCCAAAACTTGCCGTGATCGGGGCAGATCGGAGCCAAAGCGATGCCGAGATTGTCACGGTTGAGCGCGACTGCGCTAATCTTCGGGATTTTGCTCGCGAGCGCCGGAACGGCGTTCGCGGGGCTCGGGCAGCCGACACCCTGGCAGATCGGGCTGCAGGACTCGGCATCGCCGATCATGGACCAGATCACGCGCTTTAATACGTTTCTGTTTTGGCTTACCACCGCGATTGCGCTGTTTGTTCTGATCCTGCTCGCGATTATCATTGTGCGGTTCAATGGACGGGCCAATCCGATTCCCTCGCGCACGACGCACAATACGCCCATCGAGATCATTTGGACGATCGTTCCGGTCATCATCCTGGCAACGATCGCCGTTCCGTCATTCCGGCTTCTGTTCTCGCAGCTTGAGGTTCCTTCCCATCCTGACCTCACTGTGAAGGCGACCGGCAAACAATGGTTCTGGAGCTACAATTATCCCGACAACGGCAATTTCGAATTCGATTCGATGATGGTCGCTGACAAGGACCTCAAACCCGGTCAACTGCGCCTGCTCACTGTCGATAATGAGATGGTCGTGCCGGTGAATAAGGTCGTGCACGTGCTGGTGACCGGCGCCGACGTGATCCATTCGTTCGCGGTGCCGTCGTTCGGCATTCGAATGGACGCAGTTCCCGGGCGCATGAACGAGACCTGGTTTAAGGCGACCACCGAGGGTGTGTTCTACGGGCAGTGTTCGGAATTGTGTGGCAAGGATCATTCTTTTATGCCGATTGTGGTTCGTGTTGTGAACGAGAGCGATTTCAATAAGTGGCTCGACGACGCCAAAAAGAAATACGCCGCGGACGAAAGTGCTGCGCATGACGCGGTGGCCGCGGCGCAAATCCCGGCGGTCCAATAAGATAGCAGGCGAGACCGGCCGAATGGTCTAACGCAGGAGCTGGCAATGGATGCGATGACACACGCGACGCACGGCGACGAGGGAGCGCACGCGATTCCGCACGGCTGGCGGCGTTTTCTTTATTCGACGAACCACAAGGACATCGGCACGATGTATCTTGTCTTCGCGATGGTTGCCGGCCTTATCGGTGCAGCGTTGTCCGTCGCGATCCGGGCCGAGCTGATGTATCCCGGCATCCAGATCTTCCACGAGACGCATTACTACGACGTGGCTGTCACCCTCCACGGACTGATCATGATCTTTTTCGTGCTCATGCCGGCGATGATCGGCGGTTTCGGCAATTGGATGATCCCGCTGATGATCGGCGCGCCGGACATGGCGTTCCCACGCATGAACAACATCTCATTCTGGTTGTTGCCGGCGTCTCTCACCCTGCTTCTGTCGTCGGCATTTTTCGAGGGCGAGCCCGGGACATTGGGAGCCGGTACCGGCTGGACGATCTACGCGCCGCTGTCGAGCTATGGCCATCCCGGCCCGGCGATGGACTTCGTGATCCTCTCGATCCATCTCGCCGGCGCGTCCTCGATCCTCGGCGCCATCAACTTCATCACCACCATCTTCAATATGCGCGCGCCCGGCATGACGATGCATAAAATGCCGCTATTCGTGTGGTCGGAACTGGTGACGGTGTTTCTGCTGCTGCTGGCGCTGCCGGTGCTCGCCGGCGCCATCACCATGCTTTTGACCGATCGCAACTTCGGCACCACGTTCTTCGATCCGAACGGCGGCGGCGATCCGCTGTTGTTCCAGCACCTGTTCTGGTTCTTCGGCCATCCCGAAGTCTACATCCTCATCCTGCCGGGCTTCGGCATGATCAGCCAGATCGTGGCGACGTTCTCGAAGAAGCCGGTATTCGGCTATCTCGGCATGGCCTATGCCATGGTGGCGATCGGCGGCATCGGCTTCGTCGTCTGGGCGCACCACATGTACAATGTCGGCATGTCGGCGAGCGTGCAGGCCTACTTCATCGCCGCGACGATGGTGATCGCGGTGCCGACCGGGGTGAAGGTCTTCTCCTGGATCGCCACCATGTGGGGCGGCTCGGTCGAGTTCAAGACGCCGATGCTGTGGGCGGTCGGCTTCATCTTCCTGTTCACGATCGGCGGCGTCACCGGCGTGGTTCTCGCCAATGCCGGCATCGACCGCGCGCTGCACGGCACTTACTACGTGGTCGCCCACTTCCACTACGTGATGGCGATCGCTGCCATCTTCGCCATCTTCGGCGGCTGGTACTACTGGTTCCCGAAGATGACCGGCTACATGTACAATGAGTTCCTCGGCAAGCTGCACTTCTGGCTGACGTTTATCGGCGTCAATGTCGCGTTCTTCCCGCAGCACTTCCTCGGCATGGCCGGCATGCCGCGGCGGATTGTCGATTACCCCAGCGCGTATTCCGACTGGAACCTCGTCTCCTCGATCGGCGCCTACATTTCCGGCTTCGGCACGCTGGTGTTCTTCTTCGGCCTCGCCCTGGCGTTCATCCGCAAGGAGCGCGCAGCGGCCAATCCATGGGGGCCGGGCGCCACCACGCTGGAATGGACGCTGCCGTCGCCGCCGCCCTTCCACCAATATGAAACCCTGCCGCTGATCAGATGAGCGTCACAGCCACCCGTGTCGAACCCAGCATTGCGGGTGTCGGCGACTACATCGAGCTGATGAAGCCGCGGGTGATGTCGCTCGTGGTCTTCACCGCGCTGGTCGGGCTTGCGGTCGCACCCGGTCACGTGCATCCGGTGATCGGGTTGACGGCGCTGCTGTGCATCACGGTCGGCGCCGGCGCCGCCGGCGCACTGAACATGTGGTACGACGCCGACATCGACGCACGCATGGCGCGCACCGCCGGCCGGCCGATCCCACGCGGCCGCGTCGCGCCCGGCGAGGCCGCCGGCTTCGGCTTTACGCTTGCGGCCTTCTCGGTCGTAACGCTCGGGCTGTTGGTGAACGTGCTGGCGGCGGCGCTGCTCGCCTTCACCATTTTCTTCTACGTCGTGATCTATACGGTATGGCTCAAGCGCTCGACCCCGCAGAATATCGTCATCGGCGGCGCCGCCGGCGCGCTGCCGCCCATGATCGGCTGGACGGCCGCAACCGGCAGCCTGGCGATCGAGCCGATTTTGCTGTTTCTCATCATCTTCTTCTGGACGCCGCCGCACTTCTGGGCGCTGTCGCTCTATCGTACCGAAGACTATGTGCGCGCCGGCATCCCCATGCTGCCAGTGGTCGCAGG
>JBAPZR010000378.1:0-1796 GCA_049285335.1 Xanthobacteraceae bacterium
CAGATCGTTTTTTAACGGCAGCACGTGCCCTTGCAACACGGCCGCGGCGTGCCGGATTGCCCGCACTTTCTGCAAGAACCTCGGTTAGTGCGTCCGTGAACTCCCGATAAAGTACCGAAACGTCAGCCCTGGCGGTCATAATCTGCCTCCGATTAGTCCTTGCAGTGCATTGCTGTCGATCACGCGGCCGTTTTCAGTCGAAACGAGAGCGCAACATTGAGGCAGCCGAACACCACAGCGAACCAACCAATCATCCAGACCAACGCTACCGCTCCTGCACCTGGCCGAGCAAACAGAATGGCGCCGAAGGCCACCGCAAGCACGCCGTTCAGAGCGAGCAACCAGGCATCGTCCAATACATTGCGCCATTCAATCGCCCCCCAAATCTGCAGCAGGCCGATAATGATCGCCCAAGCGGCGATAAACATCAGCAGAACTAGGGCCGTCATGCCGGGGTAAAGGAACGTCACAACGCCTGCGAGAATACCGACGATGCCGACCAGCGCGAGCCACCAGCGCGGTGCCATGTCGCCGCCTTTGGCGAATAGCGCTGCCCCGAGTGCAAACACGCCATCACAGAGCGCAGCAAGTCCACGCAACAACAGTAGCCACCAGTTGTCCGCGAGGGAACTCAGCAGGATGCGTCCCCCGAGCGGAAGTCGAGTTTCAGCTTGCGTATGGGCCATGGGAATTCTCCTTCGAGCTGTAACTGTTCAAATGATCCCTGCGAGACGTCCGAATGGCTCGCGCTCCGGTTCGCTGTGAGGCGACCGCCCGGAGCCAACGGGCGGACTCGAAAGGCAAATCGCGAGGCTGCTTCGTTGACCCCGTCAGGTGATCAACTTCAATCGTCGCCCTTCGTCGTGGCGCAAATCGCGCTCTTCATCGCGGTGACTAGGCTCGTTTGGCCTGTTCCGCCTGGACCCTACTGTCGAGAGCATCGAGCACGGCCAACTTCGCCTGCTCTACGGACGCGATGGCATAGTCGATGGCGAAACCTGCTTCCCACTCCATTTCATTGGCGTGGCCTTCGGCAGCCTTGACATTGATATCATGCTTCACATTCGCGGCTTTCGCCTTCAAGGCGGACATGTCGGCGGCGATTTTTGCCTTCACAGTGTTCCAGTTCTTGGCGGCAGAATCGTGAGCGGATTTAGCTTCCTGATTCACCTTTTCAATAGCCGCCGTCGCCGCGATACGTGCCTGCTCCTTTCGTGCAACAATCTTGTCGTGAGCTTCCTTCTGCGCCGCAGCCACCGCATCTTCAGCGTTCTTGGCGCGAACTGATAAGTCGGCGAGTTGTTCTGAGAGTGGCTTGACCATATTAGCCTCCATCACTCGATAACCCCGTCAGGTCCATTGCTCTTTCTATTACTATTGTAGAAAACAGAACGCACCTCTGCGCTAACGTGTAGCGCGGGCGTTCTCGATAGAACCTCACGGTGGCTGCTCGACCAGGAAATCGCGCTGCCACACTATGTTAGGCTTTATGCGACCGCGAAACGCACCAAGTGGCATTCCGTTCCATCACCGGTGCAAAAAAGATGAAGTCAGGGACAGCGGACGCGATCCCACTTGCCTAAAGCACCTGCTGAAGCAGGTCCCAGGTCACGATTGGAACGTGTTAACTTGTCGATCACGTTTGTTTGCTTTGAGGGGTTTGGCTGTCCCGATCGACTCGCGGTTCAGTCAAATTTGATTGGAGATTGCTATGCCGGACCTCGAAAGCGACTTTAAAAAGTTAGCAGCCGATGCGAAGCAAATGGCAGACGAGAATACCAAGTTGCGGAAAATCA
>JBAPZR010000379.1:0-14146 GCA_049285335.1 Xanthobacteraceae bacterium
ACGAAGCCACGCAATGGCTGATCGCCAACGGCTACGACGAGCTGATGGGCGCGCGGCCGATGGCGCGCGTCATCCAGGAGCACATCAAGAAGGGGCTTGCCGAGGAAGTCCTGTTCGGTCGCCTCAAAGGCGGCGGCCATGTCCGCGTCATCGTCGTCACCGACGAGGCCGGCAACAGCAAGCTCAGTTTCGATTATCCGGATGGGCCGGTGAAGCCGCGGCCCGAAAAACTACCCGAGCCGCGGCGCTCCAAGGCGAAGCGGCGCTCGTCGCCGCGCCGTAAGCCGCCGGGCGGTGGCGATGATACGCCGCCGCGGCGCGGTACCGTTCCGAAGGTGCCGCTCGTCAAGGTGTAATCAAAGTTTTTGCCGGCGGGCGGTCATTCCACCCGCCGGTATCGTTTCAATTTACGCACAAACCAAAGGGCGAGCACCGGGAGGCCGATGGCGGTCGCGAGAAACAGCGGCCGCGCGCCGGCGCGGTCGATGACAATCGCGCCAATCGCCACGCCCGCGGTCTGCCCGATGTAAAGCGCCGAGGAGAATAAGCCGACTGCCGTGCCGCGCGCTTGCGGCGTCATTTGCGTGGCGTTGGTTTGGAGCGTGTTGTGCAGCATGTAGAAGCCGAGCCCGATGGCTGTCGTCGCTATCGGTGCCAGCCACCAGACCGAAGCGATGCCGAGCACGATATAGGCGGCCGCAAGAATGATCCCGCCGCCAACGGCAAGCCCGGTTTGGCCGAGCCGATAGACGAACAGCTTGACCAGTCCGGCGAAGAGAAGTCCGCCGATGCCGAAACAGGCGACGATGCCACCGACCAGCGAGAAGCTCAGGCCGAAGCCGAGGCGAAGGTAAGCGCCGATATAGGCGAACGCGCCCCCAGGCTAGTGCGCCTTCGATGAAGCCCGCGGCGATGACAACGCGCGCGAAGGGATTGAACAGCACTGCGGCATAGTCGCCGATGAAGCCTTTCGCGCTGTGGGCGCCGGACGTACGGGTCTGCGGGTTGACGGCAAGCTCCGCGACCAGGCCAAAGGCTGAAAGCGCGAACAGGCCGGCGAGCACGAAGAAGACGTTGCGCCAGCCAAGAAGGTCACCCAAAACGCCGCCGGCGGCCTGGCCAAACAGCTGGCCTAGAATTTGGCCGGAGATGAAGCGGCCGAGGATCTGCTGCAGGCGTTCGGGAGGGGCGACATCGCCGACATAGGCCATTGAGATCGGAATGACCCAGCCGGCAGCCGCACCGGTGGCAAGCCGCGCCAAGGCAAGTTGCGGCAAACTCGATACGGTGCCGCAGATGGCGACCAGCACCGCGCCGAGGGCGCAGGTCAACGCCACGGTTCGATATTTGCCGAAACGGTCGGCGAGCGGACCAATCACGAGCTGGACGGAGCCGTGCGTCACGGCATAAGCGGTCACCACCATGGCGGCGAGGCCAACGGTGGTATGCAGATCGGCCGCGATCTGCGGCAAGAGCGAGTCCATCACCCGGACTTGCGCCTGGCTGGCAAAGTCCGCGACCGCAAGGAGCGCGATCGCGCGCATCGGCGTTTTGGGCAGCCTCTTGGGCGGCATCTTGGCGGACGGAGCGGGTGGCGGCGCGTACAGCACGGGGAGGGTTGATCTGGGCACTTTGGAGCCGGTCGGCCGAAGGCTTAACCGGCGTTGACACTCTGCGGAGCAAAGGCTTTCTAACCCGCACAAACGCGAAGCGACAATGATCGAAAATCGATACCAGCCTTCCGAAGTCGAGAGCCGCATTTATGCGGCCTGGGAAGCCGCGGGCGCGTTCCGCGCCGGCAGGCCGGAACGCGCCAAGGCCGCTCCTTATTGCATGGTGATCCCGCCGCCCAACGTGACCGGCTCGCTGCATATGGGCCACGCGCTCAACAATACGCTGCAGGACATCCTGTGCCGGTTCGAGCGCATGCGCGGCAAGGACGTGCTGTGGCAGCCGGGGACCGATCACGCCGGCATCGCCACGCAGGCGGTGGTCGAGCGCCAGCTCATGGAACGGCAGGAGTCGAGCCGCGCCATGGGACGCGAGGCCTTCATCAAGCGGGTCTGGCAGTGGAAAGCGGAGTCGGGCGGCACCATTGTCAGCCAGCTCAAGCGGCTCGGCGCGTCCTGCGACTGGTCGCGCGAGCGCTTCACCATGGACGAAGGGCTGTCGCGCGCCGTGCTCAAGGTCTTTGTCGCGCTCTACCGCGAAGGCCTCATTTACAAGGACAAGCGGCTCGTCAATTGGGACCCCAAGCTGAAAACCGCCATCTCCGATCTTGAAGTCCAGCAGGTCGAGACAAAGGGCCACCTCTGGCATATCAAATACCCGATCGAAGGCAGCGACGAATTCATCGTCGTCGCCACGACCCGGCCCGAGACTATGCTCGGCGACGTCGCGGTCGCGGTGCACCCCGACAACGAACGGCTTCGCCACCTGATCGGCAAAACGGCAATCCTGCCGATCGTCGGCCGGCGCATTCCGATCATCGGCGATGACTACGCCGATCCGGAAAAAGGCTCGGGCGCGGTGAAGATCACGCCGGCGCACGACTTCAACGATTTCGAGGTCGGCCGCCGCCACGGTCTACCGCTGATCAATGTGTTCGACGACGAAGCGCATCTGGCGCTCGAGAACAACGAGGCATTTCTGAAAGACTCGAAGCCCGACTATGCTTTCCTCGATCTGCTGGACGGCAAAAGCCGCGAAGCTGCGCGAAAGCAAATCGTCGAATACCTGCAATCGCACGACCTTATCGCCAAGGTCGAGCCGACGACGCATGTCGTGCCGCATGGCGACCGCTCCGGTGCGGTGCTGGAGCCGTTTCTCACCGATCAATGGTATGTCGATGCCAAGACGCTCGCGGCGCCTGCCATGGCGGCGGTGCGCGAGCGCAAAACCGTGTTTACTCCTCCGCAATGGGAAGCAACGTTCTTCAACTGGATGGAAAATATCCAGCCGTGGTGCATTTCGCGGCAAATCTGGTGGGGCCATCAGATTCCGGCATGGTACGGCCCAGACGGCAAAATATTCGTCGCCGAGTCGGAGGATGAAGCCGTCGCCGATGCCCTCGCTCACTACACCGAGATCGAGGAGATCACGCCTGAGGAAGGCCGCGACATCGCCGCCGATCCGGAGCGGCGCTCGCGCTTTGCCAGCGAATACATCAAGCGCGACGAAGACGTGCTCGACACCTGGTTCTCTTCGGCGCTGTGGCCATTCTCGACGCTCGGCTGGCCGGACCAGACACCGGAGCTCAAGCGTTTCTACCCCACCAGCGCGCTCGTCACCGGTTTCGACATCATCTTCTTCTGGGTCGCGCGCATGATGATGATGGGATTGCACTTCCTGAAGGAAGTACCGTTCCGCGACGTCTACATCCATGCGCTGGTGCGCGACGAGCGCGGCCAGAAAATGTCGAAGTCGAAGGGCAACGTCATCGATCCGCTGCACGTGATCGAGGACTACGGCGCCGACGCACTGCGCTTCACGCTCGCCGCCATGGCGGCGCAAGGGCGCGACATCAAGCTCTCGGAACAGCGCGTCGAAGGCTATCGCAATTTCGCGACCAAGCTCTGGAACGCCGCGCGCTTTGCCGAGATCAACGGCTGCAAGCGCGATCCGGCCTTCGATCCACGCGCGGCGAAGGAAGCCTTGAACCGCTGGATCATCCACGAGACCGCGAAAGCGGCGCGCGAAGTGACGGCCGGGATTGAAGCTTACAAGTTCAACGACGCGGCCGCAGCGATCTATCGTTTCGTCTGGAATGTCTTTTGCGACTGGTATCTCGAACTGATCAAGCCGGTGCTGATCGGGCCGGACGGCGCCGCCAAAACCGAAACGCGGGCCACCGCGGCCTGGGCGCTCGATGAAATTTTAAGACTTCTCCACCCGTTCATGCCGTTCGTGACAGAAGAATTGTGGCGCGTCACCGGAGGAGAGGGGCTGCTCGCGCTCGATGCGTGGCCGTCGCTCGAAGATGTCGGCGATGCTGCGGCGGAAGCCGAAATAGGCTGGGTGATCGACTTGATTTCCGCGATCCGCTCCGTTCGTGCAGAAATGAACGTCAATGTGCCGCTGCCGCTTGTTATGGTCAAAGTAGGTGATCATGTTTGGGAGAGAACCCAGCGTTGGTCTGAATTCATAAAGAGGATCGGCCGAATTTCTGAGGTGAAAAGGACGCCAGTATCTAAGCCCGGAACTATTCAGCTTGTTGTTCGGGGAGAGACTGTGGGGTTGGAGCTCCAAGGGCTAGTCGATCTCGCCGCCGAGCGTGCCCGTCTCGCCAAGGAGATGGCAAAATGCGACGCC
The DNA here is from genome assembly GCA_049285335.1 of Xanthobacteraceae bacterium. Classification (GTDB taxonomy): domain Bacteria; phylum Pseudomonadota; class Alphaproteobacteria; order Rhizobiales; family Xanthobacteraceae; genus BOG-931. Next base: position 4,312 of record JBAPZR010000379.1, read on the forward strand.
GATATCGCGCGCGTCGACGCTAAGCTCGGCAATCCCAATTTCGTGGCGCGCGCACCGGAAGATGTAGTTGAGGAGGAGAAGGAGAAGCGCGACGAGGCGGCGGCCCGCAAGGCCAAGATCGCCGAAGCCTTGGGGCGCCTCGAGGGCGCAGCGTGAGTTGATCCCATGAAAATATTTCTCGCCGGCGCCAGCGGCGCCATCGGACGGCGGCTGACGCCGCTGCTTCTTGCCGAAGGCCACCAAGTGTTCGGCGCGACGCGCAACCCGCAGACCGCGCGTGCGCTGGAAGCGGCCGGGCTGATCGCGGTCGTGGTCGACGTGTTTCATGCCAATGCGCTCCGCCGCGTCGTGATGAACGCCCGGCCGGAGATCGTCATCCACCAATTAACCGACCTGCCTCACGCATTCGACGAGGCCGAGCTTGCCGCATCGCTGCCGCGCAATGCGCGGATCCGTGTCGAAGGCACGCGCAATCTGATCGCGGCGGCGCGGGCCGCCTCGGTCCGCCGTTTCATCGTGCAGAGCATTGCCTTTGGCTACGCCTCCGGCATCGAACCCTACGCGGAAACCGATCCGCTCAACCTGGCGGACGGTCCCCGCGTCGGAACGATGCGAGGCGCTGCGAATATGGAAGAACAGGTGCTGGCGTCTGGAATGCAGGGGATCGTGCTGCGCTATGGTCTATTTTACGGCCCCGGCACTTGGAGCGAGGGGCCAAGCCGCAAACCGCCGGTGCATGTCGACGCCGCGGCGCACGCCGCATTGTTGGCGGTGACGCGCGGAGCGACCGGCATCTACAACATTGCCGACGACGAAGGCACCGTTTCGATCGAGAAGGCCCGCGCCGAGCTCGGCTTCGATCCTGCTTTCAGGTTGCGGTCCTAAAAGGTTTGCTGAGGAAGCGTGAATCCTTCAGCCCGTAGCGCCAAGGCTTTTCGACCGCCTTGGTGAGGCCGATGCGCGGACCGGCGACGACCTCGACCTCGCCATTTCGCGCCAATAACTGAAATGGTGGCTCGTCGAGCGCGAGCCCGTTACCCGCCCGGGTGATCCCCAAGGCTTCGCAAACGCGGCCGGGCCCGGAGCATAAAAGCCTCACGTCTGACAGGCCGCGGCGCCTGCGCATACGGGCCAGTCCAACGGTCGGCTCGATCGCCCGGATCAGGACGGCGCTGGCGGAGCCTTTAGGCTCGCAGACGAAGTTAAGGCACCAGTGGACGCCGTAGGAGCGATAAACGTAGGCATAGCCGGGCGGCCCAAACATCACCACATTACGGGGCGTGGGACCGCGGAAGCTGTGCGCCGCCGGGTCGGTATGATGGTAGGCCTCGACCTCCACCAGCCGGCCTCCGACGCCGCCAAAAAGAAGCGTGGCCCCGATCAGGTCGGGCGCGACCTCGTGGACGCTCCGGTTGAAGAAAGCTTTGGTGAGACGTTTAGGCACGGCCCATCGTCGCAAGCAGCGAACCTTTTGGTAAATCGATGTTTAACAAAAAGCCGGCCGATGCAGTCAATCTGTGTCCCTGTGGACACAGCAGTGGAAGATTCGGTGGAAGCGCGATGCAATCGAGACAAGCGCCCCTTTTTGGCCATAGGATTTCTCGACACCAAAGTCCGTGCGGCCGTCCTGTGATGTGAGTGAGCGGGGTCGCGAGCGGCAACGACTGCTCGGGACTGCATGAGAGGGGCGACAGGGTCCGGTTGGCCCGCGTTATTTTGATGGATGCGAAGTCAGAGTTGAAATCGCGGCTGCCGAGCCGTCACGCCACTGAGGGTGCCGATCGTGCACCGCATCGCGCCTTCTACTACGCGATGGGGCTGACGCGGGAGCAGATTCATCAGCCCTTCGTCGGGGTGGCGACCTGCTGGAATGAAGCGGCGCCGTGCAACATCGCGCTGATGCGCCAAGCCCAGGCGGTCAAGCTCGGAGTCGCGGCCGCGGGCGGCACGCCGCGCGAATTCTGCACCATTACGGTTACGGACGGCATTGCCATGGGGCATGCCGGCATGAAGTCATCGTTGCCATCGCGCGAGGTGATCGCCGATTCCGTGGAATTGTCGGTGCGGGGCCACTCCTACGACGCGCTGATCGGCGTCGCCGGCTGCGACAAGTCGCAACCCGGCATGATGATGGCGATGTGCCGCCTCAACGTGCCGTCAATTTATATCTATGGCGGCTCGATTCTCCCTGGCATTTTCAAAGGCGCTCCGGTCACCATCCAGGACGTCTATGAGGCGGTCGGCAAGCACTCGATCGGCGCGATGTCGGATGCCGATCTGGACACGCTCGAACAAAACGCTTGCCCGTCGGCCGGCGCGTGCGGTGCGCAATTCACCGCCAATACGATGGCGACGATCTCGGAAGCGATCGGTCTCGCATTGCCCTATTCAGCCGGCGCCCCAGCCCCTTATCAGATCCGCGATAAGTTCTGCGTGCTCGCCGGCGAGATGATCATGGACATCCTCGCCAAGAACATCCGCCCGCGCGATATCGTTACACGGAAAGCTCTGGAAAATGCGGCGGCCGTCGTCGCAGCGACGGGCGGCTCGACCAATGCTGCGCTGCACCTGCCCGCTATTGCTAACGAATGTGGCGTCAAATTCGACCTTTTTGATGTCGCCGAAATCCTGAAAAAGACACCATATATCGCGGATTTAAAGCCATCCGGCCGTTATGTCGCCAAAGACATGTTCGAAGCTGGCGGCGTTCCGCTGCTGATGAAGACGCTACTCGACCATGGCTTCCTGCACGGCGACTGCCTCACGGTCACCGGACGGACGATCGCCGAGAACCTGAAATCGGTGAAGTGGAACGGCGATCAGGCCGTCGTCTGGCCCGCAGACAACCCGATCCTGCCGACCGGCGGCGTCGTCGGATTGAAGGGCAATCTGGCGCCTGACGGTGCGATTGTGAAAGTCGCCGGCATGGAGCGCCAGCGGTTCTCCGGTCCGGCCCGTTGTTTTGATGGCGAAGAAGCGTGTTACGAAGCAGTGAAGAACAAAAATTACAAAGAAGGCGACGTGTTGGTCATCCGCTACGAGGGCCCCAAGGGCGGCCCCGGGATGCGTGAGATGCTTTCGACCACGGCGGCCCTCTACGGGCAGGGCATGGGCGCCAAAGTCGCGCTGATCACCGACGGTCGCTTCTCCGGCGCTACGCGCGGCTTCTGCGTCGGTCATGTCGGTCCGGAAGCGGCCGTGGGTGGACCGATTGCGCTCTTGCGCGACGGCGACGTCATCACACTCGATGCCGAAAAGGGAACGCTCGACGTCAATCTCAGCAAGGCGGAGCTCGACGAGCGCGCGAAAGAATGGAAGCCGCGCGCCGACGAATATACGTCAGGCTATTTGTGGAAATACGCCCAGCAGGTGGGACCGGCGCGCAATGGCGCGGTCACCCATCCGGGCGGTGCGGCGGAAAAGGTGTGCTATGCGGATATCTAGCAAGACCATCCGCATTGCCGCCGGCGGAGTTGTGGCCGCGCTTGTGATGGGAGCTTTCGCGGTTGGCGTCGAGCGCGCGGCGGCATTCGACGGCACCACCTCTCCGACCACGCCGGTATTGGCGCCGGGCGATGGGTTGCGCAGCACAACGCGCGCGCCGGACAACGCCAACAAATCGAGCGCGCTCACCGCGCTTCAATATGCAGCCGAGCAGGGACAGCCGGTGGCGCAATGGAAGCTCGGGCGCATGTACGCGGATGGTGACGGCGTGCCGCGCGATGACCTGCGCGCTTTCAATTATTTCACCCAAATCGCCAATGCCCATCCCGACGAAGCGCCCGGCACGCCGCAAGCCCGCTTCGTTGCCAATGCTTTCGTCTCGCTCGGGCATTACTACCTGACCGGCATACCTAATTCGAAAATCGCCGCCGATCCGGCGCGCGCCCGCGACATGTTCGGTTACGCGGCGACTTATTTCGGCGACGCGGATGCGCAGTACGAGCTCGGCCGGCTCTATCTCAGCGGTGCACTGGGCGATTCGCGCCAGGCCGCGCGGTGGTTCCAGCTTGCCGCGACCAAGGGGCATTGCCGCGCCGAAGTCGCGCTCGGCGACATGCTGTTTCAAGGTCAAGCCGTGCCGCGTCAGGCCGCGCGCGGGCTGATGTGGTTGACGCTTGGTCGCGATTGCGCGGGCCCCGAAGAGACCTGGGTTAAGCCGCTTTACGACAGCGCGTTCAAGCGCGCCAGCGCCGATGAACGCGCCATGGCGCTTGTTTATTTGGAAGACTGGCTGAAGGGGCGGCGCGAATAGCCGCTACCGCGCTACGCGGGCGGAGTGATCACGCGTTATTTCGGCGCGATATCGAGATCGATCCATACCGGCACGTGATCCGACGGTTTTTCCCACGATCGGACGTAACGATCGATGCCGGCATCGCTGAGCTTGTCTGCCGCCATGGGCGACAGCAGGATGTGATCGATGCGGATGCCGTTGTTCTTCTGCCAGGCGCCGGCCTGGTAATCCCAGAACGTGTACAGGCCCGGATCGTCGGTGGTGGCGCGCAACGCGTCAGTCAGCCCGAGATTGAGGAGACCGCGAAATTCGTCGCGCGTGCGTGGCAGGAACAATGCGTCATTGACCCAGGCTTGAGGATTGCGGGCATCGGCGATGGCGGGAATGACGTTGTAGTCACCGGCTAAGATCAACGGTTCCTCCAGGGGGAGCCGCTCGCGGATGTAGGCGGAGAGCCGCTTCATCCAGCCGATTTTGTAAGTGTATTTCTCCGTCTCGGGCGGGTTGCCATTGGGTAGATAGATGCTGGCAATGCGCATCGCGCCGTTTGCAGTCGAGACGACGCCCTCGATAAAACGGGCATGATCGTCCCCGTCGCCGCCAGGCAGCCCGCCATTGACTTCGTCGAACGGAAACTTCGACAACAGAGCGACGCCGTTGAACGCTTTTTGTCCGTGAACCGCGAGGTTGTAACCGAGCGCCTCGAACGGCTCGCGCGGAAAAGCCTCGTCGACGCATTTGGTTTCCTGCAGACAGACCAGATCTGGCTGGCGCTCGGCGAGCCAGGCGACAGCGGAATCAACGCGCTGCTTGATCGAGTTGACGTTCCAGGTCGCGATGCGCACGGAAATATTGAATGTTCAGAGAGCGAAACTCGTACCGCAGCCGCATGAAGCGGTCGCCTTCGGATTATTGACCTTAAATGAGGAGCCGATCAAATCGTCGACGAAATCGATTTCGGAGCCGGCCATGTAGGAAAGCGACATCGGATCGATCAGCACGGTCGCGCCGCTTTTTTCGATCGCGATATCGTCTGCCGCCCGCTCGCGCTCGGTGTCGAATCGATACTGAAAACCGGAGCAGCCGCCGCCCTCGACGCTGATCCGCAGCATTGTGCCGGCAGGCTCGCGACGCAGGATTTCGCCGATCTTTTGCGCGGCCCGCTCGGTCACGGTAACTTCAGTGGCGGAACTACTCGCTGCGGTGACGTCGGCGGTCATTGGGTCTCCGATGTGCCCGGCTCTTCGGCATGCAATCGCCCGATTGCAACGCTGACACCACGATAGTTAAGTGCGGCGGAACCGAAGGTCAATCGCCGCTCAATGCGGTGAATAAGGTGCCAAGCCATGATGTCTCGTGCGCCTTATGCGTGCGATCCGGAACACAGCCGCGGCCGGTTGCATGCCGAGCCGGCGAGCAAAACGCGCAGCGCCTTTCGCCGCGATTGCGACCGGATCATTCATGCAACGGCGTTCCGTCGGCTCAAGCATAAGACCCAGGTTTTCGTTTTCGACGAAGGCGACCACTATCGCACGCGGCTGACCCACACGCTTGAAGTTACGCAAATTGCGCGCTCGCTGGCCCGGCGGCTGCGGCTCGACGAGGATCTCGCCGAAGCACTGGCGCTGGCCCACGATCTCGGCCATCCGCCGTTCGGTCATGCCGGCGAGCGCGCGCTCGACGCCTGCCTGTCGGCCTTCGGCGGGTTTGACCACAATGCACAAACGCTACGTGTGGTGACGGTGCTGGAACGGCGCTATCCGGATTTCGACGGCTTGAACCTCACCTGGGAAACGCTCGAAGGGCTGGTCAAGCACAACGGCCCGCTGACTGATCGCGACGGCGCGCCGCTGGCGCGCTATCGCCGGCACGGAGTGCCGGCAACGATTGTCGACTATGCCCGGCTGCACGATCTTCAACTGTGGAGCTTTGCAAGCGCGGAGGCGCAGGTCGCCGCGGTCGCTGATGACATTGCCTATGACGCGCACGACATCGACGACGGATTGCGCGCGCAGCTTTTCTCTCTCGACGACATTGCCGCCGTGCCGCTGCCGGGCCGGATCATCAGCGAGATACGCCAATCCTATCCCGAACTGGATGAGGGCCGCCTCGCCCATGAATTGATCCGCCGGCTGATCGGTGTCCTGGTTGACGACGTCGTCGCGGAGAGCGAACGCCGGCTCGCCAAGCTCGCACCATCGACCGCCGATGACGTCCGCGGGGGCGCCTCACCGGTCGCCGGCTTCTCCGGCGAAGTGGGAGAGAGCGATCGCGCCATCAAAAGCTTTCTTGAAGAGCATATGTATCGCCATGCGCGGGTCATGCGCGTGATGGACCAGGCCGCCGGCGTCGTCCGCGACCTGTTTGCAGGCTACCGCGACCGGCCGGGCGATCTGCCGGTGGAATGGAACGAAAGCCTCGCCGGCTTGGATGAGGCTTCTCGCATTCGCCACATCGCCGACTTCATCGCAGGAATGACCGATCGCTATGCACTCGCCGAGCACACGCGGCTTTTTGACTTAACTCCTGAATTGCGTTAGGCGCGCGGCGCACCGACAGAGCTCGAATCAATATTCACAATCGATGTTCGCAACCGATGGCCGCTAGCAACGTTTTCGCCGAAATACTCGAACGCATTCGCGCGGCGAACGAGGCGCTGGTCGGTGCAGGCCAGTTGCCGGCCGGCGTCGATCAATCGCGGATCGCGGTCGAGCCGCCGCGCGACGCCGCGCATGGGGACATGGCCACCAACGCGGCAATGGTGCTGGCCAAGGATGCCGGCCACAAGCCGCGCGATCTGGCCGAATTGATCGCGGAGAAACTCCGCGCCGACACGCTGATCGAAAAGGTCGAAGTGGCGGGCCCGGGATTCATCAATCTCACGCTGCGGCCCGCCGCGTGGATCGACGCTTTGCGAGCGGCCGTGAAGCTTAACCAGGACTACGGCAAAAGCGACAGCGGCGTTGGCGAGCCGGTGAATGTCGAATACGTGTCGGCCAATCCCACGGGGCCGATGCATATCGGTCATTGCCGAGGCGCCGTGTTCGGCGATGCGCTCGCCAATCTGTTAGCCTTCACCGGATTTAAGGTGACGCGCGAATATTACATCAACGATGCGGGCATGCAGGTGAATCAGCTCGCACGCTCTGCATATATGCGCTATCGCGAAGCGCTCGGCGAAAATATCGGCGCGATACCCGAAGGCCTCTATCCTGGCGAATATCTCAAGCCAGTCGGAGCGGCGCTCGCGGCCGAATATGGACGATCGCTCGCGACACGATCGGAAACGGCCTGGATGCCGGTCGTGCGCGAAAAGGCGGTTGCGATGATGATGGACACCATCCGCGCCGATCTCGCCGCCTTGAATGTGAAGCCGGATGTTTTCTTTTCAGAGCGCTCCTTGCTCGCCGGCAATGTGGATTACGTCGCCGCGGCGATCGAATGGCTGCGTGAACGCAGTTATGTCTATGAAGGCCAGCTACCGCCGCCAAGGGGCGCGCCTGCCGAGGATTGGGAAGATCGCGAGCAGACATTATTCCGTTCGACCGCGTTCGGCGACGATGTCGACCGCGCGCTCAAGAAGTCGGACGGCTCTTATACGTATTTTGCGTCGGACATCGCCTACCATCTTTCGAAACTCGAACGCGGCTTCCGCAACCTGATCGATGTTTGGGGCGCCGACCATGCCGGCTACATCAAACGCATGCAGGCGGCCGTAGCGGCGCTGAGCGACCGCAGAGCGGAGCTCGACGTCAAGGTCGTTCAGCTCGTCAAGCTCTTGCGCGCGGGCGAGCCGGTGACGATGTCGAAGCGGGCAGGGGAATTCGTCACCTTACGCGACGTTGTTGACGAAGTGGGGCCCGATGCCGTCCGCTTCATGATGCTGTTTCGCAAGAATGATGCCGTGCTCGAATTCGACCTTGCGAAAGTGCTGGAGCAATCCCGCGACAATCCCGTCTTCTATGTTCAGTACGGCCACGCGCGTGCGCAGTCGGTTTTTCGCAACGCCCGAACCGCATTCCCGGATCTTGCCGAAGACATTGCGGGCCTCGCCGACGTCGCCCGCCTGGACCGGTTGAACGACCCGGCGGAGCTTGCGCTTATGCGCCGTATCGCACTCTACCCGCGCACGATCGCCGCCGCCTCGGCGGCTCACGAGCCGCACCGAATCGCCTTCTACCTGTTCGATTTAGCGAGTGAGTTTCACTCACTTTGGACGCTCGGCAATTCGTCGCCACATTTACGCTTCATTATCCAGAATGATCGAGAACTTACCGAGGCTCGCCTTGTGCTCGTAAAAGGCGTGTCAACCGTGCTGGCGTCGGGGCTGGCGTTACTTGGGGTCGCAGCGCCAAACGAAATGCGCTAGTTTATTCGCCGGTATCCGGGTGCCCGAGCGTGTGCGTCCTGGGCCCTCGGCGGCTGATTTGGGGCAAGGGTTTTGAAGTTTCCTCATCGCGTAAACGCCTGAAGCGAGGCGAACCCTATGGCTGACAACAATCGGCGTCCCTACCAAACCCGCGATACGGCCGCCCAGCGCAGTTCGGAGGCCCCGGCGCGGCCCCGGACCGATGATCCGCTCGCCGAATTGGCGCGGCTTATTGGCCAAAAGGGGCCGATCAACGATCCCGGCAATGGGCGAAATGACGACGAGCGTTACAATCCGGCTCGCGACCTTGCGCGTGATCTGGCGGCGGCCATGCGGACACCACGACCGGCGCAGCCGGCGCCAAACCCGGATCCCTCGCGCGACGAGAACCGGGGCTATACGGGCAATCGCGCCTATCGCGATAGCGCCGAACCAGGCATCTTCCCATCGCGCTCGGCCGAGGGTCGCTATGCGGCCGAGAGCGGCTATCAAGCCGACAGTCGCTATGAAGAAGAGGGCCGTTACGAAGATAAGGGCCGCCACGAAGAAAACCCGCGCTACGAGGAAGACGCCCGGTACGAAAACAATCGTTACCGGGACGACGACCGCAACAGCGAAGACGATAGATACGTCGCGGATAATCGTTATCAGCGTGACCACCAATTAGAAGACGACAGCGGCCACCAGGATGGCCACAATGACTATAATGAGGACGGGCGTGATTATGCGGACGATCATGCCTATGCGGACGACGAAGCCTATGCCGATGGGGAGTATGAGGACGACGCATCCGGCGGGCGTAAGCGCGGCGGCTTTATTTTCGTCGCGACCATATTCGCATTAGCAGTTCTTGGGACCGCCGGAGCCTTCGGCTACCGGGCGATATTCGGCTCCTCGATTTCGCCGTCCCTGCCGCCGATCATCAAGGCAGAAGACGGACCGAATAAGATCATACCCACCGCCAACGCGCAGAGCAGTTCGTCCGGCCAGGCGGATGCAACTAACAACGACTCGAACGAGAAGCTCGTGTCGCGCGAGGAACAACCCGTCAATATGGGAGGGCCCCCGAGCGCAAGTCCGCGGATGGTCTCGACCGTCCCCGTCTTCCCCGATTCAGCGCCGGGGATGGGTCCGGGTTCGGCTGCAGCCGGCTATCCGATAGGATCGATGGTAGGGGCTACGGCGACAGGAGGGTCTGGATTTGCTGCGCCGCCTTCGGCAGGTGTCGC
>JBAPZR010000380.1:0-3316 GCA_049285335.1 Xanthobacteraceae bacterium
AAGACCGCCAGGCAGGTACCGCCAACTACCTCTGGGTGATGCCGCAAGAGTTAATCGCTTCGCAGCTTATTTGGAATTGCCTCAGCGCAAAGGAAGCCGTTCCAGGATCAGCGGGAGGTTCGCGGCTTAAAGCCTATGCGGGTACGGGGATTGCCGCCGGCAGGCCTCCCTTGCTTGGAGCGGCGCTCAATACCTAGCCTACGCACTCCCCTATCAACGCTTCGCTTGCAGCTTCACGACCGCACGCGCATGACTCGGGGTCGGTGTGGCTCGCTGCGCCTTCACCGTAACGGATTTGCACCGTCTACCTTCCGCCGGTCTCCGGCGCACCCGTCCACATGGGGTAATCGCGGGAGCGCGTCGCCCCTGAATCAGTCCCAATCGACAATGGAAGCTGGTGGCTGTTCCCCGATAGGATGGAAATACGGGCTCACGACTGGACGCCGGGCCCAAGCATCGAATGGAGAACAGCCATGGAAGAATATATTGGTCTCGACGTATCGATGAAAGAGACGGCAGTCTCGATCCGCCGAGCAGGTGAACGGATCTGGCGCGGCAAGTGCGCATCTGATCCCAGCATTATCGCCGAGCTCATCCGGAAGCGGGCGCCGGCCGTAAAGCGAGTGGTATTCGAGACCGGACCGCTGTCGGTATGGTTCTATCATTCTCTGCGCACCGAAGGGTTGCCAGCGATCTGCATCGATGCGCGCCATGCTAAAGCGGCGCTCGATATGGCGACGAATAAGACGGACGCGAATGACGCCGATGGTCTAGCGCAGCTTGCGGAAGTCGGGTTCTTTCGCGAGGTGCGTGTGAAGGGATTCGACAGCATGCTGACCCGCACGCTTGTCGCCGCGAGGACGCGGCTGGTCCGAATCACTACCGAGCTTTCCAACCAGATCCGCGGTGTCATGAAAACCTTCGGTCTGCTCGTTCCCGCCGGAAAGGGAAGCACCTTCGAGAAGAATGTGCGGCGCCTTCTTGCCGACCAGGACAGACTTGCATCCATCGTGCTACCGATGCTCGAAGCTTGGCGTGGCATTCGCGTCCGCGCCGCCGAACTCGGACGCCAATTGGTGCGGGACGCGCGCCAGAGTCGGGCTTGCCGCATCCTCATGTCGATTCCTGGCATCGGTGCGATCACCGCCACCTCCTTTACCACAGCTATTGAGGAGCCTGACAACTTCAGGAAATCCCGATCTGTTGGCGCGTGGATCGGCCTAACAACGCGCCGCTACCAATCCGGAGAAGTCGATTATGACGGCCATATATCCCGACGTGGCGACCGCCCTTTGCGAGCGCTTCTCTACGAAGCGGCGGCGGTCATTCTGACGCGCAGCTCAACCCACAGCACACTGCGCACGTGGGGTCTGCAGCTACGGGAGAGGATCGGCTTCAAAAGAGCTGCCGTGGCTGTGGCGCGCAAACTGGCGGTAATAATGCATACGATGCTCAAAACCGGCGAGCTGTTTAATCCGAATCCCGGAGCCGCCGCACAAGTCCCGATAGCGTTCAGAACCTGAACGCCTAAGGTGTCCCTGCCGGGACGTGAGCCGAGCCATTCCGCTGATGCTGTTGCACTGCTGATTCAGCAAAGTGCGTCGTCCACATTGAAGGCTCGTCCCGCGAAGCTCCATCATGCGGCGGCTAATGTCGACCGCGAAGACAACCATGCACCCGGCAGCGCCCCCTCAGCGAAATTAAATGCTTGACGCCTCAGCAGCGATTAGACAACAGCATCAAAAGCGGACATGGGCCCATGTCCGCGTGATGTCCGCTTTACCCCCGAAAGCTGACGTTTGACGCCCACCCGGTTGTCTACTGCGTCCCAGAATTGGGCGCGGGTGGGGTTTGATGCTGGTCACGCAAGAACAGCGTTTGCAGTGCGGGCACAATCACAAGCAACATAATGGGACCAATTAACATACCTCCGACAATCACTGTGGCGAGCGGGCGCTGCACTTGGCTGCCGATGCCGGTGGAAATCGCGGCTGGGAGCAAGCCGATGCAGGCTGACAGCGTCATCATCAGAATCGGGCGCATTTGGTCCTCGACGGCATGGAACATCGCTTCAAGAGGCGCCATGCCGGTCGCCGCGACCCGGTAGTAACCATTGATGATAAGAATACCGCTCATCACCGACACGCCCAACAGGGAGATAAATCCTATAGCGGCTGAAATGCTGAAGTTTAATCCGGAAACGTAGAGCGCGACGAGACCGCCAGAAATCGTAAATGGAAGTCCGAGAAGGGCCAGCATGCTGGCGCGCCAGGAGTTGAACAGTCCGTAAAGCAGCACAATAATCAGGACAAAAGTTATTGGGACAATGATGGCGAGTCGCTGCTTGGCTTGCTCCAACCATTCGAATTCGCCGGCCCAATCGATACGGTACCCGCTCGGCAGTCTCACGTTGCGCGCGATACGCTCCTGCGCCTCCGCCACCGCACCTGCCAAATCGCGGTCACGCACGCTGAACTTAATCGGGATGTAGCGCTGATTACGCTCGCGAAATATGTAGGAGGCTCCGGTATCGAGCGAGATGTGCGCGAGTTGGCTCAACGGAATGTAGGCGTGAACACCGCTTGGTGTTTGATAACCAACCTTGATGTTGCGCACGTCCTCGATCTTGCTGCGATATTCGGGAGCAAGCCGCACCACAACACCGAATTGGCGATCAGATTCTAGGAGCGTTGTCGCCGTGGCCCCACCCAAAGCTGCCTGAACGACGCTATTGACGTCATTGACGCTTAATCCATAGCGCGCCGCCTTCTGGCGATCGATCTGGATATTCAAATTCGGTTGTCCGAGCACCCAGAATGCACCGAGGTCGGTAATTCCCCGCACCTTCTCCATTTCCGCCAATACGGATCGTGCGATCTTCTCTAAAGTCGCCAGATCGGGACCGATGATCTTGACCGAATTGGCACCCTTTACGCCTGATAGCCCTTCTTCAACATTGTCCTGGATGTACTGCGAGAAATTGAAGTCAATGCCAACAAATTCGTTTGCAAACTCGGCCTGCAAATCCTCGATCAACTTATCCTTGGTGTAACCGACAGGCCAATCCTCAAAGGGCTTCAACGGCACGAAAAACTCCGCATTAGAGAAGCCCGCTGCGTCACTGCCATCATCCGGACGACCTTGCTGGGAGGTGACCGTAACGACTTCGGGATGGCGACGTATAATCTCACGGATTTTGGTGACAATCGGCATACCAGCCTCAAGTGAGATTGTTGGCGGCATTGTTGCGCGAATCCACAGATTGCCTTCCTCGAGCGGAGGCAAGAATTCGCTTCCAAGCCGCGATCCCAGGAAG
>JBAPZR010000381.1:0-1899 GCA_049285335.1 Xanthobacteraceae bacterium
ATGATGCTCACGCGCGAAGCCGGTGGCCGCGGTGAGCAGCTTCTGACCAAGACCATGGCCGCGATGTTGAGATGAAACGACTAGACTTGTGATCCTGCAAATCATTGAGCCCGTGGGAAAATAGAAAACCAGCTCGGCACTGATCAGGCCGACCACTTCTGCTGCCGACTCCGCGACGAGACAGTAACTGGTCTCGCTAGGCAGCGAGCGAGCGAGGCGGTTTCGCGCATCGGCCTCGGTCGACGGGTAACCGAGTTCGGTTAGCAGCGAAGCTACGTGTTTTGCATCGGCCTCCGTAGCACGCCTGAGTATGACCTTCACGTCGTGTCCCTCGCAGACAATTGGGGACTGGCCGTGTTGTGATCGGTTCTTCCGGGAGGAAAGCACCGAACCATCATTCGAATCCACTCGCTTGGCGTTATGCCAAGCACGCGGCGAAAGGCCGTTGTCATGTGAGCGTCAGCCGGGCAGTCGCCTTATTGCTCGAAAATCGCGTATTTACTACGCCAGAGCTTTTGAGCGGTATCAATATCAACCCCAGCATAATCGAGAGCCTTTCCGGGCTTAAAAAGGGAATCTTGGCGGCGGCAAATGACGATACCCCGGTGGTGCAATTGAAGTGAACTTTTTTCTTGACACTAAGCTTGAAAAGCGAAGCTCAGCGCTTAGAGAAAAATTGGGTTTCCGAAAACCCTCAAATCACCTTCGCAACACGTTCGGACACCTGGCCACGTTGGCGGCGATCCGCTGACGTCGTGCATAATTCGCAAGTACTATTTCGGCAGCAGAAGGTACCTCTTGCCTTAAGTCCCCAGCGGTCAAGGTGCGCGGTTTTTGTCATATCAAGCGAGACCCAATGCGAGTGCGTTCGCTCGCCCCCATGCGTTGCAATGCCCATAAGATCGAGCGACGCGTAGAGGCCCGCTACGACGCCGTCGAGGCGATCACCTTTGTCCTGAATTGTAACCGCCATCGGCATGTCCATGCCATGCTCGCCGTTGGCAGGACCTTCATTGACGTGCATAACATAAGGACCAATGTTTCCCCGCACCTCGAACGGAAACGACACTGTCGGGTCGATACCGTGCGTTCTTGCTGCAATCGCTATGAAGGATTCAATCTGGTTCGGGGGCACGCTGGATTGACCAGAATGCTGCCGTAAGGGTTGAACAAGGCCGGGTCGCCCTCGGTTAAGATTTCGAGGCTCTGTCGGTTCTTGAAGTTGGCCCAGGTGGCGCGGTCCGTCAGGGTGTAGGCGTTCATTCCGGCGGCGATGTTGAGCGTCGGTCCCATGCCTTGACCCAAGTCGCGATACCACCCGCTGTGCGGAGCAATAACACCGATCATCGAATGTCCCTCGGGAAGAGTGGCGACGTGCGACTGTTTTTCATCGGCGCTGTTCCTTTTACATCAATGGCCGATCAGGCCAAGCAAGCCATCGAGGCTCGGCGAAGTAACTCGCAGCTTCGGCCGCCATCCGCCGCTCAATAATCAATGAACTGTATTACATTGTTTGCCGTGTAACCCAGGATCGTGCGCCCGTTGTCCGTTGCCAAAAACAGCGCCTGGATCAAGGTAGGGTCGGTGGTCGTCCCGATAAGATTGTTGTTATTGCCGGAGGCCAAAAACACTTGAACCGATTGCTGTGATGCATAGAAACGGAGTCTTGCTATCCGGCCGCTCCACACACCGTCAAACGGTTCGATTGACGGACTTAGATAATCAGGGTCGGAGACGCCGACCCCTTTTGCCTTATTGGCTGTTCGCTTGGTCGTCTTTCGCTTTGTCGGGCGTTTCATGATGTGCTCCACGAGGATTGACCACGGCGGCGGGAAGCCGCGTTCTGATTTCAGTCGCTTTGGCGGCGGAGCCAGATGTCCAAACACATCAGTCCAGCGA
>JBAPZR010000382.1:0-5051 GCA_049285335.1 Xanthobacteraceae bacterium
CTCCAGGAGCTGACCAAAGATTATGGGCTGTCAACTCGTTGTATCCGACATCGTCGCCGCCACTGCCTCGCATTGTTGGCGCTGAGAAACTCTCGCCGGGTAAACACACCATTGATTTCGATTTCAAATACGACGGTGGTGGGCTCGGCAAGGGTGGCCTTGGGACCCTCTCGGTCGATGGCAAGCGGGTGGCCGAAAATCGATTCGAGCGAACTTCGCCCATCGGCAAATTCTCGCTCGATGAAAGCTTCGATGTCGGTGAAGACACCGGAACGCCCGTGATTGACGATTACGATGCGAAAATGCCCTTCAAGTTCACTGGCAAGCTTGAGAAAGTCGAGATCAAGCTCGGTCCGGATAAACTCACGCCGCAACAACGAGGTGAACTTGAACAGCTGAAAAGGGATTTCGCGCTGTCGGTTCAATGAACCGGAGGACGCGAGGCATCGAAAGGGTCTCAACGTGGCATTAGGCCCTTAGCGACTCTGGTGATTCCACTGGCGCGTTTTGCCGGCGGCCAGGGGCTGGAAACGAATCCACGGGCTTTCCTGAGTTGCTGACGGGCACGCCGCGCAACCCAATATTGACCTATCGGCTTGCTAGCCTACGCTGCTCCGCGTCACTTGGGAGGCCGCGATGAAGTTATCCCGTCGTTGTTTGTTAGGCGCGGTAACCGCGTCAGCGTTCGCGGCAGGCTTGCCAGCCTTTGCTCAAAACTTGGATAAGCCAAATATCGTCGTGATGCTTATGGACAACTTGGGTTACGGTGAGCTTGGCGTCTACGGCGGGGGCATCCTAAGAGGAGCACCTACTCCGGTAATCGACAAGTTGGCCAGCGAAGGAATGCGGCTGCTCAACTTCAATGTCGAGGCTCAATGCACACCATCGCGATCAGCATTCATGACGGGTCGTTTCTCAATTCGGTCCGGAACATATCAAGTTCCAGCCGGCGGAATGCCCGATGGGCTGGTTCAATGGGAGGTTACACTTCCGCAGTTGCTATCGCAGCAAGGCTACGCCACTGGCATGTGGGGCAAGTGGCACCTCGGCAGCGCGTACGCCCGTCTGCCAACGAACAGAGGCTTTGACGAGTGGTTTGGTATCCCGCGTACCTACGACGAGTCCGAATGGCCCTCGTCAAACGAGACGAACAGCATGTGGCCGTCAGTCGGCAACAAGCAGGGATGGAGCGCACAGATCGCTCCGCAAGAACCGATTTACGACGCCCAAAAGGGTGAAAATCCACGCGTGGTGGGATTGCTCGACGTGGATAGTCGGCGGACGATGGAAGCAGAAATCACAGATCGAGCCGTAGATTTCATCAAGCGGAATGCGACCGCGGGCAAACCGTTCTTCGCTTACGTTTCTTTTTCGCTGATGCACATGCCGACGCTGCCAAATCCAGACTTTGCGGGCAAGACCGGGAACGGCGATTGGGCAGACTGTCTCGCTGAAATGGATTACCGCACGGGGCAAATTCTCGACGCCATCAAGCAAACCGGCATCGACAACAACACGCTGGTCATTTTCACAAGCGACAATGGTCCCGAGGCGACACACCCGTGGGAGGGAGATAGCGGACCCTGGCGAGGCACTTATTTCACCGCGATGGAAGCCTCACTACGTGCGCCGTTCATCATCCGATGGCCCGGCAAGGTGCCAGCCGGTCGCGTCAACAATGAAATCGTTCACATTGTGGATCTCTTTCCGACACTTGCGCGTGTCGGCGGCGCTGAGGTTCCCAAGGACCGTGCGATTGATGGCGTCGATCAGTTGGATTTCTTTCTCGGCAAACAGGAAAATTCCGACCGCGAGGGTTTCCCTGCCTATGTCGCAGACAGGCTGACGGCGGTCAAATGGCGGAACTGGAAAATGCACCTCATTGAGCAAGTCAACATGTACGATGTGCCGCAGAAGCTCGCACTGCCCAGAGTTTACAACCTGCTTACCGACCTGAAAGAAGAACGCGATGTTGCCATCTACAACACTTGGATCACTGATCCGATGTTGAAGATCATTAGCGACTTCGAGGCAAGCCTCAAAAAATACCCACCGATTAAGCTGGGAACGCCAGACCCTTATACACCGCCTCAGTAGCGGAAGTTTTTCGCTTATATCGGAATCGTAGCGTATCCAGCGCCCGCGTTGCCTTTAATTGTGAGCTGGTGATTTGGTTGAAATCGGCGGCGGCGAACTCTGCGAAGCAGACGAAGGCGGCATTGGCGAGAAAGCCAACGTGATCCACGCGCTCGCGCCCGATGCGCGATTTTGGGTGTCGATGTCCCAATACGCTTTGAAATTAAGATAAGTCTGCGTCGAGGTGCCGGGAATGATGATACCAAGCTGTGGCCCAACGCCGACCGTGCGCGATTCAAATGGGCACAATGACTGCAAGCAACCTTGGTCAGGCGTGATCTGATCGTAAAAATAGCCGACGGCGCCGACTTGCAGGGTCTTGGTCAAAAACTGCGATGCGCCCCAGTCGAGGTGCCAATCGACGCCGTTTTGATAGCCAGTGCTTGGGTTCATAAAGTTGTAGGTAAGGCCGGTCACGGCAGAGAACTCGTGCCCGGTTTTCTCATCGAAGTACGTGTAGCCGACTCCGCCGTCGATGGCGCCGTGGCCGATGCCGAGATTGGCTAGACGGCTTGAATCGTAAGTGCCGACCGGAATGTCGCCCGTTGAATAGACCATCCAGTTATTAACGCCGCTGTTCCAGCGCAAACTTGCCTGCGGATAGAGATCGCTCCAACCATCGCGCGCGTCTTCGATACTGCCTTGCTTGGTGACGGTTATACCGCCCAATGACTCGGTCAGCGTTCCGCTGAGCCCCGCGATGCTGCGGCCGTAGGCGCCCGCCATCGTTAATACGTCTTCGCAACGCCCGTTCTCGGCGGCCAGTTTTCGTGGTCGGACTGGCGAGTACCAAATTCGGGTTTGCTTTCAGACTGGCATTGAGATTGACGTTTAGCGTTAAAGGCAGCTTGTTGATCGTGACCTGCCGTGCTGCGGCAACATTTCCACCTCCGCTCACGGGATTGTATAGATCGATGAACGCGATTGCCCATCCTGGAACCTGTGGCGCCGCCGCCAAACTCCCGAACTCCCCAGCAAGCCAAAAACCGAGCCCGCCTTCGTCGGCCAGTGAAATGTTTGTCGAGCAAATGATAGCGACGAAACTCGTAAAAGCTGCCAATTGAACCCGGACATGAAATCTGGCGAATAACTTTCGACCGGCTCTCCTGGCGAAGGACAGCGATTGTCGGAGTTTCATACCCATGAGCACCCCCGTCGGGCTTGGGTGGCCCTTATCTGCTCAAATCACTTTTTGCTGCCATTGCGAGACTAACTGAAAATCGCGTCCGGGGCAGCGGGGACGATCCTTCAATTCTAATTTATTGGTGTCGATTTTGACGTGGCGTTGCGCGGGGACCACAGCAGCAAGTAAGCCGCGATGCATTTTGTCGGTCCCAGGGCGAATTATTGGCATCACCGAGCCGATAAAATCATAAGACGCATGCCGCATAGCTGTGTTATCTCTCCCCTCTTGCACCCGTGTAAGCGCAGAGCCACGGCATCCATCGTCGCGCGGCATCAAAGGCGCGCTCTGCCTGATCGAACGCGAGAGCCGCTGCGTTTATCCAAGCCTCGAAGAGTGCCCAAACGGTCGCGCCGTTCTGTTTCGGCGGGTTGGGCGTGATTGGTTGAACGTGCTCAGACGATGGTTCTCCGGCTCTTGGATGGCGCAAAAGGGCCGGATCCGCTCAAAAGCTCGTTCACGACAATCCCCACACGATCAGGTCGAACACAGCGGGCCGTCGCCATTTTGAGCAGGCGAGAGCTGTGACCTATGGCACAGACGCCACTCGGCAAATGAACAATACCCACGTGCAGTGCCGATCCAGGAATTTCACAGGAGGTGACAATGTCATTGCTCCAGAAAACTGATGACCTTCCGACGTCTAGGTTACGTCAGTTGCATGCTGAAAAGATCGTTCTCATACCGCTGCTCGGTGGCGTCATCGCCGGCATCATTTACCTTGTCGGCGCGCTCGACCGTTTCCCGGGCTGAGAGCCGCTGGTGGCGGGGATGGATCATGCCGCCCCACCGGTCAGCGAAGACCATCAGCCTCTGTGTGGTCCTGCTCAATGACCCAATCTGATTGCAGTAGCGCTCTTATGCCTTATCGGCTTAGTGGTCACTGCCCGGCAAGCTACGCTGGAACGAATGGTACGTTGCGACCCATCCTGACGGCGTCGCAAGGCCCGGAGAGGTTGAAGCAGCAGTTCACTGATCCGCCATAAGGGTTATATCCATGCAGCTCACAAAGTTTTCAGACTATGCATTGCGTGTGCTCCTGTATGCGCACGCGGCGGGCGACCGACGTGTGACCATCGAGGAAATGGCAGCCGCATACCGCATCTCCCGCGCACATTTGATGAAGGTGGCCAATTCGCTGACACGCGCTGGCTATCTCACCGCCGTGCGGGGACGCTCTGGAGGGTTGGTATTGGCGCGGCCAGCCAAAGATATACATCTCGGCGAGGTGGTGCGGGCGACTGAGCCTGGCTTTGCGCTTGTCGAATGCTTTTCGACGAACAATCAATGCCTGGTCACCGACTGTTGCCGACTGGCGGGTGTTCTCGACCAGGCGCTGACGGCGTTTCTCGCCGTGTTGGACCAACATACGCTCGAGAGCGTAGCGTTAAAGCCCAAAGACTTCCGTGCCGTCTTTCAGACCGCCCAGCGGCCAACGGCGTCCCGGCGGCCGTCACCGTCCCAGCGGCCGACAGCGTGAGCCTTTGCCGCGGTCGCTGGAGTCCGCTTCTGGCACTTAGCGGACATGCCCGTTGCCCTCAGCGATGTCCGCTTTTGGGGGCAAAGCGGACATCGGCCGGAGATGGGTGAATGTCCGCTTATGACCGATGTTGTTTAAAAAGTCGCCCGCAATCGATGGATTTGGCCTGCGATCGTGTGTTTACCGGTTCATCGTCGTTTTTGCTTGGTGCCTTTCCGTCTGGGGGGTGATCCGCCCCGGTGGCGGAGGCTA
>JBAPZR010000383.1:0-1503 GCA_049285335.1 Xanthobacteraceae bacterium
GAACGGCCTCGAAGGATTGAACCGCGTCCGTAGCAACGTCGCTAGCGTGCTCGGCAAATCGAGTGTGCCTGTTTTGAATACGTATGGTGACGTAGCGCCATCGCAGCCGATGCGTAAAGGCAATCTCATTCAGATGCCGGACGGCAAGTTCTACAACTTGGATGGAAGCCCGGTGCAGTGATGCCTCTCGATCCTAGCACCGCAAACGCGGACGATGACGCCGGCTTGCTTGCGTACAACGACTCCAATTTAACAATGCGCCAGCGTGTTGGTCTCGATCCCGTGCCGCAAGCGGCGAATGGGCCAAGCGATTGGACGCCAATCGATCCCAACCAACTTCCGAAAAATCTGCAACAACAATTGCAATCCGGTGCAATGTCCGCACCTGCAGCCGCACCATCCACGAATGACGGGCCAGGTGATTGGACGCCAATCGCGCCCAACCAACTTCCGAAAAATCTGCAGCAACAATTGCAGTCAGATACCAATACCCCTGCAACTGCGTCACTATCAAACAACGACACCGCACCAGCGACACTCGCTGATCGTTTCGCGGCCGCGCCGACCACTGGCACCGTGCCAGTGAAGAAATCAACCTTGGGCGACGTTGGTGATCAGCTTGTGGCTGGCACTGCAGAGGGAATTGCCGGCATTCCAAGCGCGCCGGCCCGGCTCACCGGCACGCTACAGCACCTTGCGAACGCCGTAGCTAATTACTTCAACCCAAGTGCAAGCGCCGCACGCGCCAAGCTGCAAGCAGGCAACGACGCGCTCTTATCAAAACTTGATCCGAACCTTGGCGACGCAGTTAGCGCCGCATTGCCGCAGCCACAGACGACGCGGGGGCAGTACGCACGCACGGTTGGTGAATTCGTTCCGGCTGCTCTCACTGGCGAAGGCGGAATTGTTCGCCGTGCGGCGCAAGCGGTTGTGCCGGCCGTCGCGAGCCAAGCGTCTGGCGACGCGGCTCAAGCCGCAGGTGCGAGCCCCACCACGCAAGACGCGATCAAGGCCGCCGTCGCAATAGCGGCAGGCGTTCCGCTGAGTACGCCGGGGCTCGGTCCCGTGAACCCCGCGGTAGCCGCGGCCGATCGGCTCAACATTTCCGTGCCGAAATACATAGCGAGCGACGGTTATGTGGCACCGGCTTTGGCTCAGGGCGCGCGGGCCGTTCCCATTGTTGGCAGTCCAATCACAAAGAGCGCGCAAAATCTTTCGCAAGGATTGGAAGATGCAATAAACATGGTTGCGCGCCCTAGCTCACCCGATATTGCGGGCCAAGCGGCAAAAGACGCGATCGCACAGAACATAAAAGTTGACGCGCCCGCTGACGTGTCCGCGCTTTACCAACAATTGGAAGGTGGTCCGAACGGCGGCGGAAGTCTCGCCAATCCCGCCGTACGCGTGCCGCTCACCAACACCACGCAAAAGATACAACAGCTTCAGGCGGCTCGAGCAAACGCCAATATGCCCCAGTTTTCGCCAAACATGGAGAAGTTGGCG
>JBAPZR010000384.1:0-24338 GCA_049285335.1 Xanthobacteraceae bacterium
TGGAATGGCTTGGCGAACCAGGAATCTTTGTTCGTGTCGACATCGGCGCAGCCGCAGAGCGTGACGGCAACGGCCATCGCCCCGAACATGTAGCCAATGGAGACCCGAACTTGCACCGAGATTTCCCCCTTAAGCCCAATGCACTGTAAGATGCGCCGCTTTGTGTTGCCAGCGTGGCGGCCTGCCCTGACTCAGCCCACAAATATCTGCCATGCCCACAAATCTCATGTTAGCGAGCTTCCGCGTCGCGGGCGATAGGCTTTCGCAACGCCATCAACCGGAAATCGAGAGTGACGTTACGAATGGGCGCCGAGCCGGAAATATGTGAACGAACAATATGTTGTGCCCAACACAGTGTCCAACAATCCCTCGCCTTTGTGATATCAATCACAGACGTCATTGCCGTTAGAAGCAAAAGCTCTTAGGCAACTCCGCTCCTGGCCGGCATCCAAAGCCGGCTGCCCGCAGTAATTGAGGAATTTTCATGCAACTGCAGTTCGTCGGTTGCGGCGACGCCTTCGGCTCGGGCGGACGTTTCAATACCTGCTTTCATCTGACCGGAAGAGAAATCAACGCGCTTATCGATTGCGGCGGTACTTCACTCGTCTCGATGAACAAGCTCGCGATAAGCCGCAATGACATCAACACCATTTTGATCACGCATTTTCACGCCGACCATATCGGTGGTCTGCCGTCATTTCTCCTTGAAGCCAATTATGTCCTCAAGCGCCAAAACCGGCTCACTGTCGCGGGGCCGCCGGGTCTCAAGTCGCGCTATGCCGGGCTGATGGAGAGCGCTTTCCCAGGCACGCAAGCGATGGAATGGTCGTTTCCGTTGGCGCTTCGCGAACTGGAGATCGGCCGGCGAAACGATGTCGGTCCCATGCGGGTTGCGCCGTTCCACGTATTGCACGATGACCGCGCCGGTCCGTGCCTTGGACTTCGGATCGAAGCCGAAGGCAGAGTGCTCGCCTATTCGGGCGACTCGCAATGGACGGATACGCTGATCGATGTCGGCCGCGACGCCGACCTCTTTATCTGCGAGGCCTATACGCGCGACAAACCGATCGCCACGCACATGACGCTTAGCGCTTTGGAGAGTCACTTGGACCAGATTCGTCCCAAGCGCCTCATCCTCACGCATATGAGCAACGATATGCTAGCGCGACGCGGCGAGCTGCCGTTCGAGACCGCCGCGGACGGCATGGTCGTCGAGCTTTAAGGATTGAGCTCAAACGAACCGAACGGCATAGATCGGCGGCAGGTGCGCGCTGACAAGGTCCCAGCTTTCGCCGCTGTCGTCGCTCGTCCACAACGCGCCGGTCGTCGAACCCATTGCGAGCCGCTCGCCGCTTTCGTCGACGTCGAGCCCATGCCGGTAAACGAGATCATAGGCGTCGCGCTGCGGCAGCCCTTGGCGCATGATTTCCCAGGTCTCGCCGCCGTCGCTTGTGCGGGTCACGCACAACGCGCCATCGCGCGGCATGCGCACCTCGTCCTTTATCGCCGGAACAAACCATGCGGTTTTTGCCGAACCCGGATGCGCGGTCACGGCGAAGCCGAAATCATCGCAGGGCAATGACAGCCGCTTCCACTGCGCGCCGGCGTCGGTCGAGCGATAGATGCCGGCGTGATGCTGCATCCACAAGACGTCAGGCGCAGCAGCGCATCTAAAAACGCGATGCGGATCTTGGATGGCGCTGTCTTCGGCCTGTTCCGGAGGAACATATGGCGCGAACAGTCCCCTGCCGAGCACCGACCAACTCGCGCCACTGTCGCGCGTCTCCCAGACGCCGCCGCATGAGATGGCGATGAAAACGCGATCCTCGCCGCGCGGGTCCGGCAAAATGCTGTGAATGCCGGCGGCGTCATAACCGCCGCCAAACCAGCGCGTCCGCTCGGGCACGTCCCACAGCGACGAGACGAACTGCAACGTCTCGCCACGATCCTCGGAGCGGAATAAGCCCGCGGGGATCGCGCCGATCCAAAGGCGGTCCGGGTATTTGCGTCCGCCCGTCTCAAGCGTCCAAATCTGAAACAACGAGGGAGCGTCGGCCGCATCGGCGGGGAATGCCGGCGTCGCGATCTCTCTCCAGGTCCGACCATCGTCGTCCGAACGATGCAGCTTCGGACCGAAATGGCCATGTTTGATCGCGGCATAGAGAATGCCGTCGCTGCGCAGCACATTCGTCACCGGGATGCCGGAAAAGCCGATGAGATTTGACACCCATCCCGTCTGTTTACGCTCCAGCGCGAACAGACCCTTGCGCGTCGCCATCAAGAGATGATCGCTCATATGATCGTTCATGGACTTTTCCCCCGCCGCGCCCGGGTCAGCCGCCCGACAGCGCCTGCATCACATAGACCTTGCTTTCGGGACCGATGGGCCGCGCCAACGCCGAGTCGCGGTGCAGCCGTTCGCCGTCGGCGAAAATGCAGACGTGCTTGCGCAGCGCGCCGCGATCGTCGAGCACGTAGCCCCGCACTTGCGGCTGCGCAGCTAGCAAATTCGCCAAAGCTTCACCGACAGTCGTTCCGGCTGCCGATAGCGGCCCATCGGGAACGATATTGCGCAGGTGGCTGGTGAAATGGATTTCGGCCATGTCCCACCCAGAGAATATCCGGAATTTCGGCGAACTTTGGGCTCTTCAGCCGCCGAGCGCCGTCTCGATCGCCGCGAGCGCCGCCTGCGCCTTCGATCCGTCCGGACCGCCCGCCTGCGCCATGTCGGGGCGTCCGCCGCCTCCCTTGCCGCCGAGCACCTCTGCGCCTTTGCGGACGAGATCGACGGCGTTAAAGCGCGCCACCAGATCGTTAGTGACTCCGACCACGATGCCGGCCTTGCCGTCTCCGGTGACGCCGACGATCGCGACAACGCCGGAACCCACGCGTTTCTTGCCGTCATCGGCGAGACTGCGCAGATCCTTCAGGTCTATTCCTTCGACCCTGCGCGCGATCAATTTCACGTCGCCCACTTTCCGCACGCCGTCTGCGGTTTCACCCTTTTCACCGCCGCCACTCGTGCCGCCATCCGCGGCGCCGCCCGAGCTTCCCCCCAATCCTCCTCCCATGGCGAGCTTTTTCTTCGCCTCGGACAGATCGCGCTCCAGCCGCTTGCGTTCGTCGATCAACGCCGTAACGCGGCCCGGCATATCCTCGATCGGCACGCGCAGTTCGGAAGCGGCGGCCTTGGCAAGACGCCCAAGATTGTTCGCGTGATGGCGCGCCGCTTTTCCGGTGAACGCTTCGATGCGCCGAACGCCTGACGAAACGCCGCCCTCCGCGACGATGGAGATAACGCCGATATCGCCGGTGCGAGCGACGTGCGTGCCGCCGCACAGTTCGACCGACCAGCCCATGGTATTGGCGCCGCCCGATGTCGAAGGGTCCTGACCCATCGCCACGACGCGAACTTCGTCGCCGTATTTTTCGCCGAACAGAGCCCGGGCACCGGACGTAATCGCATCGTCGCGGCTGAGAAGCCGCGTTATCACCGGAGCGTTTTCCAGCACGACATCGTTGGCGATGTCCTCGACGCGCGCGACCTCCTCGCTCGTCATCGGTTTGGGATGGGAGAAGTCGAAGCGCAATCGGTCGGGCGCCACGAGCGAGCCTTTCTGCGCGACGTGATCGCCGAGCACCTGGCGCAGCGCTTCGTGGAGAAGATGCGTCGCCGAATGGTTTTTGCGTATCGCGCCGCGCCGCGCGCGATCGACGTTGAGCGCAACCGCCATGCCGGCTTTGAGCACGCCCTGCTCGACCGTTCCGGCATGGGCAAAAACGTCGCCGGCGTGTTTCTTGGTGTCGATGACATTGAAACGAATGCCGTCCGCGCTGATAACGCCGATATCGCCGACCTGGCCACCCGACTCGCCATAGAACGGCGTTTGATTGAGGACGACGATGCCGCTCTCGCCTTTTTTGAGCGACTCGACCTCCTTGCCGTCACGCACGATGGACGAGATCACGCCTTCGGCGCTTTCGGTCTCGTAGCCGAGAAATTCCGTCGCGCCGACCTTTTCGCGCAGAGTGAACCAGACGGCTTCGTCCGCAGCCTCGCCCGAGCCGGCCCATGACGCGCGTGCTTTCTGCCGCTGCCGTTCCATGGCGTCGGTGAAGGACGCGATGTCGACGCCGATGCCGCGCGGCCTGAGCGCATCCTGCGTCAGGTCGAGCGGAAAGCCGTAAGTATCGTAAAGCGTAAATGCGGTCTCGCCGTCGAACATGTCGCCCTTTTTGAGTGACTTGCTCGCTCCGTCGAGGATCGAAAGTCCGCGCTCCAGCGTACGCCGAAAGCGAATCTCTTCGAGTTTCAATGTCTCGGTGATCAGCGCATTGGCGCGATGCAGTTCGGGATAGGCCTGGCCCATCTCGCGCACGAGCACAGGCACGAGCCGCCACATCAGCGGTTCCTGGACGCCAAGAAGTTCGGCGTGACGCATCGCGCGCCGCATGATGCGGCGAAGCACATAGCCGCGGCCTTCATTGGACGGCAACACGCCGTCGGCAATGAGAAAGGCGCTAGCGCGCAGATGGTCGGCGATGACTCGGTGCGACGCCTTGCGCTCGCTTTCCGAACTGACCCCGGTCAGATCGGCAACCGCCTGGATGAGCGCGGCAAACAGATCGATCTTGTAGTCGTCGTAGGTGCCTTGTAGCGCGGCCGCCATCCGTTCGAGGCCCATTCCGGTATCGATCGACGGCCGCGGCAGGTCGACGCGCCTGCCGTCCGGCAGCTGCTCGTACTGCATGAACACGAGATTCCAGATCTCGACGAAGCGGTCGCCCTCCGCTTCCGGCGTGCCCGGCGGACCGCCCCAAACTTGATCGCCGTGGTCGTAGAAAATCTCTGCGCACGGGCCGCACGGGCCGGTGTCGCCCATGGCCCAGAAATTATCGCTGCCCGCGATGCGCAAAATCCTCCGCTCGGGCAGGCCGGAAATCTTCCGCCACAGTGCGAAGGCATCGTCGTCGTCGATATAGACGGTGGCGAGCAGACGCTCTGCCGGCACGCCGAATTCCTTCGTTATGAGCCGCCAAGCAAGCTCGATCGCCCGTTCCTTGAAGTAGTCGCCGAACGAGAAGTTGCCGAGCATCTCGAAGAACGTATGGTGGCGCGCGGTATAGCCGACATTGTCGAGATCGTTGTGCTTGCCGCCCGCGCGCACGCATTTCTGCACGGTGACCGCGCGGGAATACGGGCGCTTTTCCAGGCCCGTGAACACGTTTTTGAACTGCACCATACCGGCATTGGTGAACATCAATGTGGGATCGTTGCGCGGCACGAGCGGCGAGGACGGCACGATCTCGTGCCCCTCGCGCGCAAAAAAATCGAGGAATGCCGACCTGATTTCGTTAACGCCAGTCATATCGGGGCAACTCTCTAACGAGACGGTGCTTTCCTGTCCAGGAAAGCCGACATTTAAGCGCGAATTGATATAGGGCTCTAAAGCATATAAGCGCTCTTGCGGCGACGAGCATCTTAATGAACGAACAGACTACGAGATCCCCCCTCCCCAGCACACTCCAGGAACGCCTGCGACAGGGCCGCTTCGTCATGACCGCGGAGATCGTGCCGCCGGTGTCATGCGATGCGAGGGAGCTCATTGACACGGCCGCACCGCTCAAGGGCGTGGCCGATGCCGTCAACGTCACTGACGGCGCCGGCGCGCGGGCGCATATGAGCGCCTTGGCGGCCGCAAGCCTCCTTCTCGGTGCGGGGATCGAGCCCATCCTGCAGATCACCTGCCGCGACATGAACCGCATCGCACTGCAAAGCGAGTTGATGGGTGCGGCCGCCCTCGGCATCCGCAACCTGCTGCTCCTCACCGGCGACGATCCCAAGGCTGGCGACCAGCCGGACACCAAGCCGGTCTTCGATATCGATTCGCGAACCCTGATCGAGACCGCGCGCCGGCTGCGCGACGACGGCGCGCTGCCGACCGGACGCAAAGCGGGCGGTCACGCCGATTTCTTCATCGGCGCCCCCGACATGCCGATCGATCCGCCGGAGGGATGGCAGCCGAACGCGCTTCTCGCGAAGATCAAATCCGGCGCGCAGTTCGCGCAAACGCAATTCTGCATGGATGCGGCGATCGTGCGCCGCTATGTCGGCGTCCTCGAAAAGGCCGGCATCACGCGCTCGCTTTCGCTCCTCGTCGGCGTCAACCCGCTGCGCTCCGCCAAGTCGGCACGGTGGATGAAGAGCCACCTCTACGGCACCATCATCCCTGATGCCTTTATCGCGCGGCTGGAGAAGGCGGCCGATCCCGCGCGCGAGGGTAGGCGCATCTGCGTCGAGTTGATCGAGGAACTTTCGAGCGTTCGCGGCGTCGCCGGCGTCCATGTCATGGCGCCGGGCAACGATGGCGCGATCGCCGAGGTCATAAGCGAGGCGAGAGCGCGGATCGGCAAAATCCCGCGCCCGTGACGTCATCCCTCCGTGGTGCGGATATCGATTTCCGATATCAGCGTGCGATGAACCGGGCATTTGTCGGCAATTTCCAGAAGCCGCTTGCGCGCTTCAGCATCAAGCTCGCCTTCCAGCGTGATGATACGTTCGATGCGGTCGAGCATGCCTTCCTTTGTTTCGCATTCGGCGCAATCGGTCGCGTAGATCCTGCTGTGACGCAGACGGACTTCCGTCCGCGTCAATGGCAGCTTCTTGCGGTCGGCATAGAGCCGCAGCGTCATCGACGTGCAGGCGCCGAGCGCGGCTAACAACAGTTCGTAGGGACCGGGGCCGCTGTCGAGTCCGCCGACATTGACCGGTTCGTCGGCGGTGAGGTGGTGCCGGCCGGCAATGACCTCTTGCTGAAACACGCCGCGCCTGGTTTCGCGCACGATGACGGTGCCGGCGGGAATGTTTTGGGCCTCGGTTGCCACGCATACCTCCTCGGTTTTGTCGCTTAAAGTGAAGTGGTTTTGGGTTGAATCGGTATTTCGCTTGAGTTTATTGGTTGAGCATCATCTTTTCCGAAAACCGGTACCCGCCTTTCGGGATCATGCTCTAGCCCCGCGGTAGGAGGCAACGTTATCGCCCCAATTCCCGCATCGCGGCATCCAGGCCTTCGATCGTCAGCGAATACATTCGCCCGGCGAGAAGCTGGCGCATCAAACGGATCGAAGCTGTGGTTTCCCACTCGCGTTCCGGCACCGGATTGAGCCAAACGCAGGACGGATAAGTGGAGACGACGCGTTCCATCCAGACACGGCCCGCTTCCTCGTTGAAATGCTCGACCGAACCGCCCGGCGCGACGATCTCGTAAGGCGACATCGAGGCATCGCCGACGAAAATCACTTTGTAGTCGTGCGGAAAAGTGTGCAGCACCTCCCAGGTGGGCGTCGTTTCCGTGTAGCGCCGCGCGTTTTGCTTCCACACTTTCTCGTACAAGCAATTGTGAAAATAAAGATGCACGAGATGCTTGAATTCGCTTCTCGCCGCCGAAAACAACTCCTCGGTCGCCTGGATGTGCCAGTCCATCGAGCCGCCGACATCCAGAAACAACAGCACCTTTATCGTGTTGTGCCGTTCCGGCCGCATCAAGATGTCGAGATAGCCCTTATGCGCGGTACCTTTGATCGTGCCGTCGAGATCGAGCTCCTCCGGCGCGCCGGTGCGGGCGAATTTGCGTAGGCGGCGCAGCGCGACCTTGATGTTGCGCGTGCCGAGCTCGACGTCGCCGGCGAGATCCCTAAATTCGCGCTTGTCCCAGACCTTCACTGCGCGGAAATTGCGATTGCCGTCCTGGCCGATGCGAATGCCTTCTGGATTGTAGCCATAAGCGCCGAACGGCGAGGTGCCCGCGGTGCCGATCCATTTCTTGCCGGCCTGGTGGCGCCCTCTCTGCTCGGCAAGCCGCGCACGCAGGGTCTCGAGAAGCTTTTCGAGACCGCCCAGCGCCTCGATCTGCTTCTTCTCCTCCTCGGTCAGATATTTCTCGGAGAGTCTTTTGAGCCACTCAGTGGGGATTTCCGCGCCGAGCGCCGGCGCCACCATGTCGAGACCCTTGAAGACATGGCCGAACACGCGATCGAACTTGTCGAGATTTCGCTCGTCCTTCACCAACGCGGCGCGCGACAAGTAATAAAAATCTTCGACCCGCCGGCCGGCGAGGTCGCGCTCCATCGCCTCCATGAGCGTGAGATATTCGCGCAGCGTCACCGGCAGACCGGCCTGCTTGAGCTCATGGAAGAAGGTCGCAAACATTGCGGCATTCTACGCGCGCCCGGTCGAGCCGCCACTGGTCCAACCATTGCATTTCCGCAGCAGCGGAGACGCGGTTCCCCCGGCAATTCACCGCCAAAGCGGCCCGGAAAGATATATCTTGCGTTATGACTTTTTATGATCTATCTTAAGATATATCTTTAACCAACATAGAGCATCTCAGGATGCATCGACATTGTGGATCTCACGAAGGCCGCTGGGCGGCGGGACGCCGGCATCGCGGCCGTTGGGGCGGCGGCTTTGGTTTTGGCGGACGCCATGGCGGCATGAACCCCGACGATATGCGCGCCGGGCGGATGCTGGCGCAGGGCGACCTGCGGCTCGTGGCGCTGGCGCTGATCGCGCAGGCCCCCCGTCATGGCTACGAAATCATCAAGCTGGTCGAGGAAAAGACGGCCGATTGGTACAGCCCCAGCCCGGGCATTGTGTACCCGACGCTGACCTTCCTCGAAGAGGCCGGCTATGTGACGGCGTCCACCGAAGGCTCGAAAAAGCTCTACACCATCACGGTGGAAGGGCGCGCCTATCTCGAGGCCAATCGCGACCTTGCCGACGCGGTGCTCGACCGGCTCACCGCGCTTGGCGAACGCGTCAACCGCTGGCGGCGGGCGGCGCGCGGCGAACGCGAGGGCGGTCCAACGCTGCCGCCGCTCGTCGAAGCCGCTTTCGCTCACTTGCGCGAAACCGTCACCAAACGCCTGCAAGGCGACAGCGAAGCCGAAGCGGCGCTCGTCGAAATCCTCGCCCGCGCCGCGAGCGAATTGCAGCGGCGCAATTAACGACGGCTCATCCGCCGGCGGTGACCTCTGGCGTCTGCACGTGCTCGGGCTGGATCCCAAGCGCCAACAGCCGCGCGGGGATGCGACGCAGGAGTGGAAATGCGTCGAAGAGTTTGAACAGCAAAGGCGGCTTCGGCTCACGGGTGCCTTGTAAAGCCGGCCCGATGATTCGGTTCTGCATGGTGAGTTGGATTTTCTGCGTCATGCGCGCCGGGAAATCGCGGCGCGACTGTATTGCCTGCAGATGCCCGCTGTTCGCCGTGCCTGTTCGCAAAGGCACAGTTAAGCGGTTGGCGGCGGCCACCGCATCCTGCACGGCGATATTGATGCCAACCCCGCCGATCGGCGACATGGCGTGCGCCGCATCGCCGATACAAACGAGGCCCGGCCGCCACCACTGTCGCAACCGGTTGACCATGACGCTTAACAGTTTGACGTCATCGAAGCTTTTCAGCTCGCCGATGCGATCGGCGAGAAATGGCGACAGCACGACGACGCGGTTGCGGAACGCCTCGATCCCGCTCGCCCTCACCCGATCGATGCCACCTTTCGGAATCACATAGGCGCACTGCCAGTAGTCGCCGCGATCGAGCATGACGAGCAGCGCCCCGGCTTCAATGTGACCGAAGACATCGGCGCCATCGCTGTCGCGACGTGTGATGCGGAACCACAGCACATCCATCGGCACGCCGTAGTCGTCCGTCTGGAGACCGGCCTTTTCCCGAACCGTCGAATGACGGCCGTCGCAGCCGACCACGAGGTCGGCGTGTATGATCAATTCTCCATCCGGCGCATTGGCGCGGACACCGACGATGCGATCGCCTTCTTCGATCAGATCGGTCACTTCCGCACGCATACGCAAGTCGAATTGTTTGTAGCGCCGGCCGTGCTGTGCCAGAAAATTGAGAAAATCCCATTGCGGCATCAGCGCGATATATTTGCAACGTGTCGGCAGATGCGTGAGATCGATCATCCGGACGCGCTGCTTACCGATCTGGAGCGACAGCTGGTCGACGGTGCGGTGCGGCAGCTTGAGGAATTCATCGAGCAGGCCGAGCTCGGAAATGATTTCGAGCGTCGAGGGGTGGACCGTATCACCGCGAAAATCGCGGAGAAAGTCAGGATGTTTTTCGAGGACGACGACCGAGACCCCGGCGCGGGCGAGAAGAAAGCCGAGCATCATTCCGGCCGGTCCACCGCCGACAACGCAACATTCTGTACGAAGTGGCGCGGTGCTCATGGCCCAGCCCTCGTCGGTCGGCAACAAGCTTATAGATTGCGATAGCGGGCCCTTGCGACAAGACCTCTCGACAAGACCTTGCGGCAAGACTCCGGACGGTACAATCTACCGGCATCGCTCGTCGGCCGGCCCGGGAGCCGGCATGCCGCCAAATCGTAACCTCGCCTCACATTTCCGCCGCAAGCGGAGTGCTAGAAGGGACTATCGCCCCTCCCCCGCCCGGCATCATGCGCGTCTCGATAATCCTCGCTTTGCTCTTCGCCTTGGCCCCGATCGATGCGGCTTCCGCGCAGCTTGCAGGAACCGGAGATTTTCACATTGCCTGGGAGGTGAAGAACCGGTTCCGCCTGTTTCGCAACGAGACGGATTTTCTGCGGATGGTAGCGGCGAGCCGAGGCGATAGCGTGCTTGCCGCCGAACGACGTCTCGCGCATGACACCGACGGTCTCGGCTGGGCCAAGGATGTCGTCGGCGATCTTTGCCTCGACAATTCGGGAAACCTCGTCGAGACGTGCGAACGCGACGGCGAGCGCGAGAACTATCTTTCGCCCCGCGATCACCCAATCGGGGCGACGATTTCCGGTCCGGTGCTGCCGGGCCAGGATTGCCTCTGGAGCTTCGACGACGGTGACGGGCCGCCGCGGCAGATCACCGCGTCGTGCGATCAGGAAGTCAAACTGCGCGTCCGCTCCGGCCGCAGCACGATCGCGACCGTCGACATTCCGCTCGGCGACGGCACGGCCCAACGGGTAACAACCGAGATTGCGGTGCGCGACATCCTTGTCGCCGGCCTTGGCGATTCCATCGCTGCCGGCGAGGGCAACCCCGACAGGGCGGTCAGGCTCGAAGGCGGCTTTTGCTTCAAACGCTTCCTGGGCGGCGGCGGCAGTCAATACTATCGCCCGAGCCGCGCCGGTTATGATGACGATCGTTCCTGCGAAAACGGCCCAGTAAGCCCCACCGCCAGCAGGGACTGGGCGCGTCACGGTGCGCGCTGGATGAATCCCGCGTGCCATCGCTCGCTCTATAGCTATCAGGTGCGCACGATGCTGGCCCTCGCGATCGAGCAGCCGCACATCGCCGTCACGTTGCTGCCGCTGGCCTGCACCGGCGCCACGATCGGCACCGGCATGTTCGACAGTCAGCGCGCCGACGACTGTCCATGGGTTGTAGGCATCGACAGCTGCTCGGGCACCGCTCCGGCGCAATTTGGCGAGCTGAGGGAGCTCGTGGCGACGCTCCATAAGCAGCAGCCCAATCGCAATCTCGACATGGTGCTGCTGACCGTCGGAGCCAACGACGTGAATTTCGCCGGGCTCGTCGCCAATGTCATCGTCGATGCAACAACGGAGCGGCTGCTCTTGCGCCAAGGCGGCGCCATCATCAGCGTCGACGAGGCGCAAAAGGCTCTCGATCAGCAGCTGCCGGATACCTTCGCTCAGCTGCGCATCGCGCTAAAGCCCTTCGTCGGCGGCAATCTCGATCGCGTCGTTTTTGTTTCCTACGGCAACCCGGCCTTGCAGTCGGAAAACAAGCCGTGCCCGGGCGGCCGCGACGGCTTGGATGTTCAACCGGCCTTCGGCGCCGACGGCGAGCGTCTGCGCGCCGCTGCGGATTTCGTGGAAAACAAATTTTTGCCAAAGCTGCGAGTATTAGCGACCTGCGACGGCAACAAGGTTTGCCACGATCCGATGAGCGAACGCATGATCTTCGTCGATGGTCACCAAGCGCAATTTGCCCGACACGGCATGTGCGTGCGCGCGACAACCGATCCCGTATTCGATCGCGACTGCTTTTCGACGACCGGCAATAGTTTCCAGACCGATCCGACCATTGCCCCGGATGATACCATGGCGTGCAATGAACCCGCCTCAAACTATCGTCCTTACGCATCGCGCGCCCGCTGGATCAGGACGGCGAACGACAGTTACTTTACTGCGATGACCTATCCGGAGGGCATGCCGGCGATCTTAAGGCCGAGCGACATCCATGACGCGCTCTGGGGCGTGCTCAGCGCGGTCTATGGCGGGGCCGTTCACCCGACCGCCGAGGGCTATGCGGCAATGGCGGACGCCGCGCTTCCCGCCGCGCGCGCGGTGCTCGGCTTGTCGTCGCCGCCCGCCATTCGCTCAGAGCCGCTTCCGCCGCCGAGCGTACTGGCGCCAAGTTCTCAGGCGCCAAGTACCCAGGCACCAAGTGCACAGGGAGGTACGCAGGCCCCCGCGCCCGCTGCCGTGGCGATGCCGCCAAAAACGCCTTGATCAGGCGGGCGCGCGCTCCGGTGCGACGCCGAGCTTTTTCTGCAGGCTAGTCGACGACGTGGTGTACTGAAACACCAGCCTCTTTTCCGGGTAGACGTAGCGATGCGCCTTCTGCGCCATCAGCGCGGCTTCGTGAAAGCCGGAAAGAATGAGCTTGAGCTTGCCCGGATACCAATTGATGTCGCCGATGGCGAAAATCCCGGGCACGCTGGTTTCAAAGCTTGCGGTTTCGACCGGAATGAGCTCGTTGTTGCGCATCTCAATGCCCCAATTCGCGACTGGCCCAAGCTTCATGGTCAGGCCGAAGAACGGCAACAGCGCATCGCAGGCGATTTCGTAGGTCGAGCCTTCGTTGGTTTTGACCGTGGCCGCGCTGATCTGACGGTCGCTTCCAATCAGCCCGCTGACCTGTCCAAGCACGAAATCGATTTTGCCCTCGCCGACCAGCGCCATCATCTTGTTGACGCTGTCGGGCGCGGCGCGGAATTCGCTGCGCCGATGCAATAGAGTGAGGTGGCTCGCGATCGGAGCGAGATTGAGTGTCCAATCGAGCGCGCTGTCGCCGCCGCCGACGATCAGGATTCGCTTGCCGCGGAAGGCTTCCATTTTGCGCACCGCGTAGAAGACCGATTTGCCTTCGTATGGCTCAATTCCGGGAATCGGCGGACGCTTTGGCTGAAACGATCCGCCACCGGCCGCGATCACGACAATCTTGCTCTCGAGCTGCGTGCCCTGGTCGGTCGTGACGCGAAACAAAGGATCGCCGATTTTCTCCACCCGCTCGACCATTTCGCCGAGATGGTATTGGGCGTTGAACGGCTTGATCTGCCGCAACAACGAATCCACGAGCCCTTGTGCGCTAGTGAAGGGAATACCCGGGATGTCGTAAATCGGCTTCTCCGGATAAAGCTCGGCGCATTGGCCGCCGATCTTGTCGAGAATGTCCACGAGGTGGCATTTCATATCGAGCAGGCCGAGCTCGAAAACGGCGAACAGGCCGATCGGTCCTGCCCCAATAATTACGACATCGGTTTTGATAGGCTCACTCATAGGTATCTCGTCCAGGCTTCTTTTGGCCATTCCGGCAATGTTGGGAATGGGTCTGTCTAGCGTGGTCGGCGCGTCAGGGAAAGAGGCTCAATCGGGAGCTTTTGGAGCTGCCGGCTTAAGGCACGATTCGGAAAAATCCTGCCTCAGGCCTGATCCGGAATGGAAATCTGTTCTCCGAAAAGGCACGCCCCGGACCTGATCAACTTCAGAAGCGTGACACTAGGCTTGGCGGGCCGGGGTGGTGACTACGAGCCCGTCTAGGTCTTCGGTCACCTTGATCTGGCAAGAAAGCCGCGAATTCGGCTTAACTTCAAAGGCGAAGTCGAGCATGTCCTCTTCCATGGGCGAGGGTTCGCCCACTTTCTCACGCCAAGTCTCATCGATGTAAACGTGACAGGTCGAGCATGCGCAGGCGCCGCCGCACTCCGCCTCGATCTCCGGCACGCCGTTATTGATCGCCGTCTCCATCACCGTGGAACCGGCCACACCTTCGACTGTCCGCGCGGTCCCTGCGGAATCGATGAAGGTGATTTTGGCCATGACGAAAGGGACCGATCGGGAATTTGGCTTGGTAAGGCACCGGCAGGCGCCGCGGCTGCGGCGGGTACGTTCTATCGGCTCATGAAGCGGCACGCCAGTGCCGTGGCGGGCCTCGGGATCAGCGATCCGACTCTTGTCCCGACGACGACGACCGGTCCAATCGCGCAGCAATCGCCGCGCCAGCTTCGAAACAGGCCGCGCGCAGCTCGGAAAGCGCCTCTTTTATTTGAACTTCCTCGGCGTTCGCCACGGACTGTTCGAAAGATTCCGCTGCCCGCGCCAGTCGCCATGCGCCGATGCTGCGGGCCGAGCCTTTGAGCGTATGCGCCGCAGCGGCGGCCGAAGTCGACGACGCTGTGCCGGCGCGGTCGAGCATCAAGGCGGCTTGACTCAAGAACAGTTGGAGGACTTCCCGCTCGAGGCGGGCATCGCCAAGCGTCATGCCAATAAGATGCCGCTCGTCGATAACCTCCGGTTGCTGAGAGCGCCCGCAGGCGGTGAGCAAGGCTGATCCGGTCACGACACTCTCCGAAATCAAGCCGGCGATTCCGAGCCGGAACTTGCGTGGACCCACAGGTCCTTGGACCCATAAACGGTGGGTAAGTCTCAGGAACGGTGGGTAACTGTCGCAGCGGCCCAACGCCGGCCGCATTTTTGTCAGCATAATGACGCCGTCGGGCGTCTGTGAAGAAGCCTATGCGGTTAGGGTGAACAAGCCGTTAACGATGATTAAAGGGACGTTACCGACCCGGTTTTCTTCGATCTGCCAGGACGATAGGATGGGCTTCGGTAGTGCGGCATAGGGGCTCTGGGGTACTCAAGCTGGCAACGGACCATGGCCCGAAAACGCGCTCGTGGCGCGGCCTGAACGTCATTTTTGAACCCCCGGTTGGGGCTTTTCTCTTGGGCCGTCCCAGTCAGGCGTAACAGGCGAGGCGACAACTCAGATGGCCAACAACCCGAAGAAAATGGCGGATCCGACCGAGGCGGCGCTTTCGGCGATCCAGGAAGCGCTCAACGGCCAGGACCAGAACAACCTCACGGCGAACCATCCGGATGGGATAAGCGGCCTTTTCTCTGGCGACCCCGATGAACTCACCGGCAGTGACGCCGCCGATAGCAGCCTGATCGGCTCGGGCGACCTGGCGGATCTGGCCGCGCGCGCGGCCAATGACGACCAGCAATCGATCGGCCAGGTTCTGCAATCGCTCCAGCGCCGGCCGGCGCGCGCGTCATACCTTGTCGCCGCGCTGTTTTCCGGCCTCTGGATTGTGGGCTGCATCGCGCTCTCGTGGGACTATCTATCGAATTTGCACGGCGCGGCCAGCGGCGACCACTCGCCCTTGGCGCTGTTGATCGGACTGGGCGCGACGGCCTTGTTGCCGATCGTCTTCTTCTTCGGCGCCGCACACATGGCTTGGCGCGCGCAGGAACTTCGGCTGATCGCGCAGTCGATGGCCAAGGTCGCGATGCGGCTCGCCGAGCCGGAAGGCGCCGCCCGTGACTCGATCGTGACGGTCGGCCAGGCGATCCGGCGCGAGGTCGCGGCCATGGGCGACGGCATCGAGCGCGCGCTCGCGCGCGCCAGCGAACTCGAAGCGCTGGTGCAGAGCGAGGTTGCCGCGCTCGAGCGCACCTATAGCGACAACGAAGTGCGGATTCGCGGGCTGTTGCAGGATTTGAGCAATCAGCGCGACACCCTTGTCGGGCAGGCAGAGCAAGTGCGTTCCGCGCTCAACAATGTGCAGATCGACCTGACGCAAGACCTTTCCACGATCACCGATCTCGTCGGCGAACAGGTCAATGAAGCGGCGCAGCGCATCACCCAATCCTTGGCGGAAAAGGGTGAGCGCATCACCGCTACTCTCGGGCAGATCGGCGACAATATGGTCCAGGAATTGAGCGACCGCGGCGGCGACCTGCTCAGCCGCCTGGAGGGCGCCAGCGAGGAAACCTCGCGCGCCATCGCAATGGCCAGCGACCGCCTGTCCTCCAGCCTCGATTTTAAGACCAATCACATCGGTCAGGAATTTGCGGAAATCGCCGACGGCCTGGAAAACATGATGTCGTCGCGGCTCGACCGCGTCACCGAGAAATTCTCCGATAAATCGCTCGCGATCGTCGACCTGATGATCGAGAGATCACAAGCCCTCACCGACTCCATCTTCGAAGCGTCGAGCCAAGTGGCGGAATCGATCGCGATGCGGACCGACGAGGTCAATAGCACGCTCAAGGCCTCCGGCGATTCGCTCCTGCTCGACCTCGATCTTCGCGGCGGTGAAGTGGCCGCCAAGCTCGAACAGGCCGGCGGCGCCATCACGCAAGCCATGATTGCCCGCAGCACCGCGCTGACCGACGCAGTGCGCGAAAGCGCCGAGCATGTCACCGGCGTTTTCGCGACGCGCAGCGATGCCGTCAAAGAGATGCTTCAGACCCGGCTTGCGGCATTCGAGCAAATGTTCACCCATACCGGCACCGAGCTTGGCGAAAAGATCTCGCGCGATTCCTCCACGCTTGGGAATCTCATCACTCGTCATCTGGCCGAATTCGACCGGACGGTGAAGACCTACGGCGCCGAACTCGTCGAGCGGCTCGGCGCGCGGACGCAGGACGTTTCAGAGTCCATGCGCAGCTATCTCGACAATTTTGACAATCGGGTCACGGCCAAGGCCAACGAAGTCACGACCACGCTCGATCAGCGCCTGTCGCAGTTTCAGGAGACTCTCGATGGCCGCTCGGAGACGCTCACGAGCGCACTCTCGGCGCGGGTTGGCGAAGTTGCCACAACGCTCGCCGAGGGCGGCAAGGAAGTCGTTGCCGCGCTCGACAAACGCATCACTGACGCCGCCACCCAAATCGATACGCGCGCCACCAAGCTCACCGACGCGATCGGCGAGCGGATCAGCAAGATCGACAGTGTGCTCGGCAAGGGCGCGCTTGACGTCGCAAGCACGCTCGACAAACGTGTCGGCCAGCTGGAAGAGCTCCTGATCGGCCGCACCGAAGCGGTCGTCGCGCAGATGGAAATGCGCAGCCGCACCGCGGCCGATGTGTTGAATTCGCGCCTCGAGCAGCTTTCGGAATCGATCAAAACCAACTCATCGAGCGCTGAGCACGCATTGACGCAATTGGCGGCCAATACCACCGAAGCGCTCGGCAAGAGCGCGGCGGCGACCACGGCCGCGACCGAGGCGCTCAATCGCAGCGCCGCGGAAGCGACCGTTGCGCTCAATCGCAGCGCCGGTGCGCTGAGCAATACGATCGTCAAAAGCGCAACGTCCGCTGCGGAGCTGCTCGCCAAGACGTCCCAGTCCTCCACCGACGCCATCGGGCGGAGCGCCAGCGACGCCGAACGCAAGCTGGTCGGCATGACCACCGAAGTGGCGCGCAACGTCGTCAGCAAGACCAACGAGCTCAACGCCGCCATGACCCAGCGCGTCGACGAGATCGCTCGCGTTCTCGACGAAAAATCGAGCACGCTCATCTCGACGCTCTCGAGCCGCGGCGAGCAATTCGCCGGCGAAGTGGGTCGCGTCACCGAGCAGACGGTGAAGGCGATCGACTCCAAAGGTTTCGTTTTCACCCGGACCATGATGGACAAGAGCGAAGAGATTGCGCGGCTGATCAACGACGCCAGCCTTAACGCCACGGCCGCCATCACCCGAACGCTGGGGCAAATGCAAGAAGGCACCCAGGGTGTTACCGAGGCGGCCAAGACCACGATTTCCCGCACGCTCGAGGATCTGCAGCGGGCCACCAAAGGCGCGATCGAGGAGTCCAAACAAACCGCGGCCGCGACGGTGGCTGAAATGATGGAGACGCACACGATGTTGCGCTCCGACTCCACCGCGCTGTTCGAGCGCCTGCGCGAAGCGAACATCCTGCTACAGGAAGTGCTCAGCGGCGCCCACGAAAACATGAGCTCGATCGAGCACACGATGGCGACGCGCGTTTCCGAATTCGTCGCCGCCATGACGGATTTGAGCAGCAAGAGCGGCGCCACCGCGACCAAGGTCGAGCAGCACCTGGGCACGTTCAACAACGTCACCGCCAAGGTGCTCAACAATCTCGGCGATCTCGCCGATCAATTCAGCTCGCATGGGCGCACACTTGCCGATGCAGTCGAGCTTGTCGAAGCCAGCAACCAACGCACCCAGGAATCGCTCTCCGAGCGGCAATCGAATGTCGAGTCGTTGATTTCGACGCTCGATGCACGCACCGAAGATTTCGGCAGTCGCCTGCAACGCTTCTCCGGCCTGCTGGAAGAATCGCTCGACACCGCGGCGACACGAGCGCGCGAAATCGCCAGCCTGATCGCCGAGTCCAGCAACGAAAGCGTGCAAACGATCGAACAGCAGTACGAGCTGGTGCGTAAAACCTCGGAAACCGAGCGCGCGCACACGAGCGAAGCGCTTAGCACGGTGTACGATGAAACCCTCGCGCAGGTGCAGGGCGTCTTCACCGAATCCTCCAATCGCTTCAGCGAAGTCATGCAAGGCATGAAGCAGATGGCGACGGAGATGCAGGAGGAACTCGAAGCCACGCGCACTCAGCTGCGGCGCGGCATTCTGGAGCTCCCGCAGGAGACGGCGGAGAGCACGGCCCAAATGCGGCGCGTCATCGTCGATCAGATCGAGGCGCTGGCCGAACTCAACCGGATAGTCGCCCGGCACGGCCGTTCGCTCGATTCAGTCGAGCCGCTGCGCCGCGATGTCGAGCCGCTCTACGCCGCCGCCGGCGGGCGCGCCCAAGCCCGTCAAGTGCGTCAGGACAGCGGACCCCCGCAACAGCAGGCGCCGACGCGCGACATTACCGGCGCACCCGCGCGGCGAAGCGGCCCGCCCACGCTCAGCCCGGTACCGGGCGGCAAGGATGACAACAAAAACCGCAACGGCGGTTGGCTATCTGAACTCCTCACGCGCGCGTCCCGCGAGGAAGGCCAGGCGATGGCTCCGCCTCCTGCGCGTGAACCAGACCGGCCTGAGGAAAACGCCCAGCTTGACGCGGTCGATTCCATCGACGCGCTTTCCGTCGATATCGCGCGCATGATCGACAACGATGCCGCCGCCGACCTGTGGGAACGCTACAAGCGCGGCGAACGCGGCGCATTCACAAAGCGGCTCTATACGGGGCAAGGACAGCATGCGTTCGAAGAAATCCGCAACAAATACCGCGGTGATCCGGAATTCCGGCAAACGGTCGAACACTATATCCACGAGTTCGAACGGCTTCTCGACGACGTGTCGCGCGGCGATCGCGGGCCCGCTGTGGCGCGCGGCTATCTGACGTCCGACACCGGCAAGGTCTACACCATGCTGGCTCACGCGGCCGGGCGCTTCGACTAGAACATGAATTGACTGCAGCTCGAAGTTTTTGGCGGGCATGACTTTTTCGGAAAACATGCTCGAAGTTTTTGTGCGCATGATCTTTTCGGAAAACCGGTTTCCACTTTTCCGGATCGTGCCCTGGAAGGAACGCCGCGCCGCGGCCAGCACCGGCGCCCTTTGATCAAACGCCCTTGGCTGCGACGCTCTTGCTTGGCATGTGACTGGAGCGGTAACGTTACGGCCAATGACGAGTGCCGTGGACGCACCGGTCGCCTTGCCTACTGCCGCGGACGTCGATGAGGCCGCCCTCCGCCTCAACGGCGTTGCCCTGCATACACCGCTTTTGACCTCGGCTGTGCTCGACGCCATGACCGGCGGCCATATTTTCCTCAAAGCCGAGACCTTGCAGCGCACCGGCTCGTTTAAATTTCGCGGCGCCTATAACAAGCTCGCGGCAATCCCGCCCGCCGAACGCGGCGGCGGCGTAGTGGCGTTTTCTTCCGGCAATCATGCCCAAGGCGTGGCGGCGGCAGCGCAGCTTCTCGGCATGCGTTGCGTGATTGTGATGCCGGCGGATGCGCCGCGGGCCAAACGCCAACGTACCGCGGCGCTCGGCGCCGAAATTGTGCTCTACGATCGCGTGAGCGAAGACCGCGAGGCCATCGCGCGCGACATCGCCGCCCGGCGCGGCGCCGTTCTGGTGCCGCCCTACGACGATGCGCTCATCATAGCCGGCCAGGGCACGGCCGGACGCGAGATCGTCGAGGATCTCGATGTTCTCGGCCTCGTTCCCGAAATTGTTGTCGTCACGGCCTCGGGCGGCGGGCTGACCGCCGGCATCGCCTTGGCGATCAAGTCGCGCGTTCCCTCAGCCCTTCTCTACACCGCCGAGCCGCAGGGCTTTGACGATCATGCGCGCTCGTTCCGCAGCGGTCGGCGCGAGGAGAATGCCGAGCTGACGGGCACGATCTGCGATGCGCTGATGGCGCGGATGCCGGGCAAGCTGACCTTCGCCATCAATCATTCCCTGGTCGGCGCCGGCGTCGCCGTGAGCGACAAGGAAGTCGGCGCTGCCGTCGCTTTTGCCTTTAATGAGTTGAAGCTTGTCGTCGAGCCTGGGGGCGCGGTGGCGCTTGCGGCGCTGATGCACGGCAAAATCGAAACCAAGAACAAAATCGCCGTGGCCGTCCTGTCCGGCGGCAATGTCGATCCGGAAGTCTTTTCCCGCCTCGTCGCTTAGCCCCGCTTTACGATACGCGGCGAAACTAGGCGCCCGCTCCCGGCAAAAAGCAGCGTATCTGCGTCATGCCATCGGCATCTTGATAGGGCCATACCACAGCTGGGCCGAAGCGATTTGGCTCGGTGACCACCGCCGAATCCGGGACCACAATCCATTGGCCTCCCACCCGAACGCGATAGCGACCGTCCTGGCTGTCCCAATCAACGTCCTCCACGCTGACCCCGTCGGCAAACGAACAACACAGTCCTTTTTTGCTTGCGAGCTGGTCGAACCAGGTTTTCAAGGGAGAATTGGCGTAGCGGCCGTCATCCCGTGCGGATACGCTGCTTGGCATCGACACGAGCATGCACAACGCCATCACGACGAAAGCGGTAAGTTTGTGCATTACTAGCCTCCAGGTCATCAGCATTTGCGGACCGCGAACGGAGCGCCCGGCGGACTCCGGAGAACTCAGCACATCGCCTGCACTTCACCTCATTGCTGGCTGGTTATCGTAGCTTCTTGCTGTTCATAGCAAGTTCTGTGCCGTGTTCGGTACGCGACAGTTCACGGCCGCGAGTCACCCAACGCTGATAAACGCAAGACGATTGCAAAGTTTCCTTGTCCTAAGCGCGCCATTTGTAACAAGGCGATGAGCACTTGCTCACGTTGCGCTCGCAACCGGCTGAGCGGATCACTCGTAACGAAGTTTGATCGAGCTTACCTGCGATCTCGCGGGGATTCCGGCCAAGCCGCCGCTGCCGCACTGCCCGGCCGCGCGAGTGGCCCGCCGGGCATCACGTCCCTTCGAGCGACTCGCCAAGTATAAGGCAGACGCGCCATCGGCCGCGCACGCAATCAACTGATTCGTCCACAGCCTCGTCGCCGTCTTCCCGGTGGCCACTCATCCCCAGAGTACAGGCTCGGGCGGATAAGCAATGCTGCCTTCGAACCGCAAACCATGCGGACGATCCTTGACGAGTAAAAGGGGCCCATCGAGATCAACAACGCGGGCGCGTTGCGCCACAAGCATGGCCGGCGCCATCGCCAGCGATGTCGCCACCATGCAGCCGACCATGACGGCGAGGCCGCGGCGCTCGGCTTCTCCAATGAGCGCGATCGCCTCGGTGAGACCACCGGTTTTGTCGAGCTTGACATTGATCGCGTTGTATTTACCAGCGAGCCCATCGAGCGACACGCGATCGTGAACGCTCTCGTCGGCGCATACTGCAATCGTGCGCGCGATCTGCGCGAGCATGGCATCGTGGCCCTGCGGCAGAGGCTGCTCGACCAGCGTGACGCCCGCTTCGGCGCAGGCAGCGAGATTTCTTTCGAGATTGTCCGCGCTCCAGCCTTCATTGGCATCGACGATAAGCTCGGCCTTCGGCGCGGCTCGCCGCACCGCCGAGATGCGCGCGACGTCGTCGCCGGCGCCGCCAAGCTTCACTTTCAGTAAGGGCCGCGCCGACGCCAGCCTCGCCGCTTGCGCCATGGATTCCGGATCGGCGAGCGAAATCGTATAGGCGGTCACGAGCGGCTTCGGCGGCGGCAGCACCGCGAGCTCATAGGCCCGACGACCGGTTCGTTTGGCCTCGAGATCCCACAGCGCGCAATCAAGCGCATTGCGCGCAGCGCCCGCCGGCAGCGCGGCCTGCAGCG
Organism: Xanthobacteraceae bacterium; assembly: GCA_049285335.1. Classification (GTDB taxonomy): domain Bacteria; phylum Pseudomonadota; class Alphaproteobacteria; order Rhizobiales; family Xanthobacteraceae; genus BOG-931. The sequence goes on from JBAPZR010000384.1 coordinate 22,303, forward strand.
CGGCGCGGTCTAGACCGTCCCGTAGCGCAGGCCGCAGCGTTTCAATGGCGGCGAGGACGCCCTCAGGCGTTTCGCCATAGCGCGCATAAGGAACCGCCTCGCCGCGGCCGCGATCGCCGTCGTCGAGCTCGGCCACCACAACAACTGCTTCGGTCTTGGCGCCGCGGCTGATCGTGAAGGCGCGCTCGAGCGGCCAGCGTTCGATCCGTACGGTGAGCTCCATGCGAGACGATTATAGGCGTCGACTGGCGCAGGCTGCGAGCACGATCGGAGCCGGGCGAAGCCGGTGGCGGCTGCAAGAGCGGCTATCAGGCTGCGATTTCGGTGCGTTGATCGAATGGCAGGACCGGCTCGTCGTCGTCATCGAACGGCGGGAGGATCTCGGTGTGGTCGAACCACGAGATGATCTCGAATTGGCCGTCGGGATGCTCGGCAAGCGCGGTGCAACTCTCCACCCAATCTCCGCAATTCATGTAGCGGATGCCGAAATTGTCGTGGATGGCGGCGTGGTGGATATGACCGCAAATGACGCCATCGACGCGATGCCGCTGCGCCTCCTCGGCGAGCGTCTGTTCGAACGCGCCGATATAATTGACCGCGTTTTTGACTTTGTGCTTAGCCCACTGCGACAGCGACCAATAGCGAAAGCCAAGCCGACGTCGTATCGCGTTGAAATAGCGGTTGATCAGGATGGCGAGGTCGTAAGCGGTATCGCCAAGAAGCGCGAGCCATCGGGCGTGCTTGACGACCATATCGAACACGTCGCCATGCACGACGAGATAGCGGCGACCGTCTCCGGCCTCATGGATCGCGGTCTCGACCACTTCGATGCCGCCGAAATGCGTTCCGTAATAGTCGCGCAGGAATTCGTCGTGATTGCCCGGCAGATAGATGATCCGCGAACCCTTGCGTGCCTTGCGCAAGAGCTTCTGAACGACATCGTTGTGATGCTGCGGCCAAAACCATCCCGAGCGCAATTGCCAGCCGTCAACGATGTCGCCGACGAGATAGATCGTTTCGGCGTCGTGATAGCGCAGAAAGCTGAGGAGCTGCTCGGCCTGGCTGCCGCGCGCGCCAAGATGCACATCGGAGATAAACAGAGTACGGAACTGTTTCGTACCGTGCTTTAACGTCACCGACTGTGTTCTCGCGCCTGATTCCAAGTCGAATCGAGTTGTAGATTCGTTCCATTGCAGGACCATGACAGCAAATGTTAACGCGGCGAACGAGCTTCGACGGAGTCACAGCTTTGTCATGACGCTTAACTAAATGTTGCCGTGATGACAGCGCCGATTCTCGCCGCCGCAACCTTTTTAATCGTCATAAGCGCCGTCCAAATTACGAGCATTGCAATCGCGGCTAAGCGCTTGCGCCGGAGCGCGCCGCATAAGCCGGTATTCGATCGATATCTGCCGGTGAGCTTGGTCCGTCCGTTATGCGGAATCGATAACTTTGCCGCCGAAACGCTGCGATCGACGTTCGAGCTCGATTATCCCCGCTACGAAATTCTGTTCTGCGTCGCTTCCGCAACCGATCCGGTATTGCCGCTGGTCAAGAATTTGATGGCCGCTCATCCGAATGCCGCCGTGCGGCTGCTGATCGGCGACGATCGCATCAGCGCGAATCCCAAGCTGAACAACGTGGTCAAGGGTTGGCGCGCCGCCGCGCATCCGTGGGTCGTCATCGCCGACAGCAATGTGCTGATGCCGCACGACTATATCCAGCAACTGTTCGCGAGCTGGCGCGACGATACCGGTCTTGTCGCGTCGCCGCCGATCGGGTCGCATCCGCAAGGGTTCTGGGCCGAAATCGAGTGCGCGTTCCTCAATACCTATCAGGCGCGATGGCAGTATATCGTCGACAGTTTCGGCAGAGGTTTTGCTCAGGGCAAGACCATGCTGTGGCGGCGCGCCGATCTCGATCTGGCCGGCGGCATCGAGGCGCTCGGCAAGGAGGTCGCTGAGGATGCGGCGGCGACCAAGATCGTGCGCGACGCGGGTCTTAAGGTGCGGCTTATCGACCGGCCGCTGGCGCAG
>JBAPZR010000385.1:0-6503 GCA_049285335.1 Xanthobacteraceae bacterium
ACCCCGCGCAGCGCGATTTCCGTATCATCGCATTGATTCTCGGCAAAGACCCGCAGTTGAGCGTCCGCGGAAGTTCCCTCGACGAGAATTGCCCGGCAATGCTGCATTTGTTCCGCTCCGGACAGCGACTCGGCGTCGGCCGCGGTGAGTTCCACGATGCGGTCGAGCAGTTCGCCGACTCCCACTGCGCCGTAACGGGTTACGAAGGTGCCCTGTGCGCCGTGCCGCTGACCACGCCATTTGTTCTCGACCGCGATCGCCCGATCGACGCTATCGAGCTCGGCATTGTGCTCGGGGTGCCTGAAGAGGAAGCGCACCAGCACCCGATAGAGCGTCGCGATCGCGATGGAGTCTTCGAGCCGCGTGCAGCAATCCGGCGCGCGTAGCTCCAGCGTAGGATAATTGAGCGATGGCCGGACCGCCCACCAAAGATGACTGGCGTCCTTGATCGCGCCGGAGCGCACCATTGCGTCGACATAGGCGTCATAGTCGGCTTCGGTGCGGAATAGCTCCGGCAGGCCGGTCCGTGGCAGCTCATCATAGGCCGCCAGACGATAGCCTTTCAGCCCTGTCGATCGGCCCTGCCAGAACGGCGATGACGCCGAAAGTGCGATAAACAAGGGCACGTAGGGCAGCATGCGGGTCATCACATCGACGCGCCGCCGCGGATCGGGCAATTCGACATGCACATGCATACCGCACAGCATGTTGCGTTGGCCGATCATCTGCAGATCGTCCATGACCTGCGTGTAGCGATCCTTCGGGCTCTGCACCGATTGGCGCCAGTGCGCCAACGGATGCGTTCCGCACGCCAATATCGACAGACCGTGCTCGGCGGCGGCGGCTGACGCACTGTGCCGCAAGCGCTCCAGTTCGAGCCGCGCCGTGTCGGCGCTGCAGTGCGGCTCGGTCGCGACTTCGATCTGCGCCTGCAGGAATTCGCGGCCGACACGCCCTGTCGTAAGGCAATCGGCGGCCTGAAAAAGCGAATCGGGCGTCTCCGCGGGGACGTCGAAAGTGTTACGATCGGAAAGGAAATATTCTTCCTCGATGCCGAACTTGAACAGGTCGCCGGGCGCAAAGATGCGCGGCTCGCGTTCCGGTGGAACGAGCGTGCGAATATGAAGGCGCCGTTCTAGGGGATCGAATCGAAATTCCATGCCTCTGTCCCCGATTGCTGGTCTCCCTGAACGCACAACAGACGCCGCACATGATCAGTCCCAAACTGATAGACCCAAGGGGCACGCGATAACGCATTGCGTGACCCCAAGTTCCTGCACGTCTTTCACTTTTGAAGGTAAACGCGGCGGACTGTGGCCGGTAAAAAGAAGTTTTTCAGGCCAACACGCGGCGGACGGCCGTTGCCCACGCGCCGAGTTTTCGCGAGCGCAGTGCAGCATCGATGTGCGGCTCGAATCGCCGCTCGAGCCGCCAATGATCGACGAAGCGATCAGGCTCCGGAAAAAATCCGACCTGCAGTCCTGCGAGATAAGCTGCACCGAGCGCGGTTGTTTCCTTGATCTGCGGCCGATCGACCGTGCTGTCGAGAAGGTCGGCGAGCCGTTGCATCGTCCAGTCGGAATTCGACATTCCGCCGTCGACGCGCAGCGTTTTCAACGCGCTTGCTGCCTCGCGCCAATCCGCCTTCATCGCCGCGAGAAGATCCGCGGTTTGAAAGCACACGCTCTCGAGCGCGGCTTGCGCCAGCTCGCGCGGGCCGGTCGCGCGCGTCAATCCGAACAGTGCGCCCCGCGCCTCCGGTCGCCAATGGGGCGCACCCAATCCGACGAAAGCCGGGACCAGCACCACATCCTGCGTGGGGTCCGCGGCCTGTGCGAGTTCGCCGGTCTCTTCGGCGCTTTTGACAATTTTCAAACTGTCGCGCAGCCATTGCACCGCGGCTCCGGCGACGAAGATCGAGCCCTCGAGGGCGTAGCTGCGCACCCCGTTAAGCTGATAGGCAACCGTCGTGACAAGCTTATTGTTCGAGGTTGCGGGCGCGCGGCCGGTGTTGAGAAGCACGAAGCAGCCGGTGCCGTAAGTCGCCTTCACCATTCCAGGTGCAAAGCAAGCCTGCCCGATCAGCGCAGCCTGCTGATCGCCGGCGATGCCGCAAATCGGGATCGCCCCGCCGAACAGTTCGACATCGGTCGCGCCGAACGCCGCAGAGGAATCGCGCACGTCGGGCAAAACGGATGCAGGAATGTCGAGGATCGCCAAAAGCGCTTCGTCCCAACGTCCGGCATGAATGTCGTAGAGCAGAGTCCGCGAAGCATTGGTGGCGTCGGTGGCGTGAACTTTGCCGCCGGTCAAGCGCCAAAGCAAATAAGTGTCGACCGTGCCGAAGGCGAGTTCGCCGCGCGCCGCGCGCTCTCGGGCATGGGGAACGTGATCGAGGAGCCAGGCGAGCTTGGTTCCGGAGAAATAAGGATCGAGCACAAGCCCGGTCTTGGCCGCGAAGATCGCTCCATGACCGGCGGATTGGAGCCGCAAGCAGGCCCCGGCGGTTCGCCGATCCTGCCAGACGATGGCGCGATACACGGGTCGCCCCGTGGCGCGATCCCACAACAGCGTCGTCTCCCGCTGATTGGTGATGCCGATCGCCGCGACATCGCGCGCCGTGGCACCCGCTTTGCCGAGCGCATCGCGGCAGGTCGCAAGTGTCGACGACCAGAGATCGTCGGGCGCGTGCTCGACTTCGCCATCGGCCGGAAAATGCTGAGGGAATTCGCGCTGCGCGAGCGCCGCAATCGAAGTATCGGCGCGAAAGACAATGGCGCGCGTCGATGTCGTGCCTTGATCGACCGCCATGACATAAGAAGCCACGCGTTTCCTCATTCGTGGGCGGCAATACGCACCGCGATACCGCAACACGCGCCTCACAATACAATGATTTATCGGCAGCGTGACCGTCGCCGGCGAGGCGGCATCTCGCGGGGTTCACGATTCGAGCAGGCAGACGCACTTGCCTTATTCCAAGGGTAATTCGTGCAAGGCTTTATGCGCGCCGAATTCGCTCGTGCGCTATTGGCCCACGGCGCGGGCGGGCGCGAACTCCTTGATGACCGGAATCGACATGTGCCGCAGCCGGCGTTCGCAAGATGTCACGGTATTGATCAGCAGCATGGAGACGGTCATGGGGCCGACGCCGCCGGGCACGGGCGTGATGTGGGACGCCTTGGCCGCCACGCCTTCGAAATCGACGTCGCCGACAAGCCGGCCGTCCTTGAGCCGGTTGATACCGAGATCGATTACGACCGCGCCTGTGCGCACCATCTGCGGCAGGAACAGCTGCGAAGGTTACGTAAGTCATTGATATCCAAACGACATGCTATTCCCGTTTGGGCGTAGCAAGTCGTTAGCAAGCAACGTTCGGTTCAGCTCGCCTTGCGTACTTCCGAATTCCTCGAACTCTGAGACTATTATTCAGCCGGAGCGGGTTGCTGAACAGCGACGGTCTCGACTGCCGGAGCGACAGGCGACGCGGCTTTCTTTGCCGCAGCGCGTTTTGGCTTAGCTTTAGCAACAACTCGCTTTGTTGCTTTTCCGGCGGCCTTCTTGGCCTTGGGCCGTGCTGTCGCCCTTTTTTTCTTTTGGACTTTTGATTGCTTCTTGCGTTTAGCCATTGTCGGACCCCCTTAGTTGGCGCTGCGCAAACGAATCACAAAAGACACCCGTCCTGAGTCGCGGCAACCAACGCTACGGGTTATCAACAGGTCCTGCCGAAGGGGGCACAAAATCCGCTTTGAGCCCCGTTTTGGACAGGTTGACCGACTACTGTGTGGGCCGAGAGACGGGGGCGAGACTTATGAAAAAGCTATTGCTCTGGGGCGTAGCATTAATCGCGCTGGCTGTGGGACCAGCGAATGCCGCTGATCTGGGACGGCCACTGCCCGCGCCCACGCCAGTGCCGGTTCCAGCTTACATGCCGTTTAGTTGGACGGGCTTCTATATAGGCGGCAACGCTGGTGTCGCTTGGAGCCCAAAAGGTGAGTTCACCGATAGCTTCGGCAATTTCTTCGACGGTGCTTCACAAAGCACGGTATTCACTGGTGGGGGCCAAGTCGGTGGTAACTATCAGATCAACTACTGGCTCGTCGTCGGCGTCGAAGCAGATTTCAACTGGCTGTCAGATCACAACAATAAAAGTAATGGTGTTTTCATTCCGGCAGTTGGAGGAAATGTCCAAGTGGCTGCTGACAGCACATGGATAACGATCCTGGCTGCACGCGTTGGCGTTGTTGCAGCTGAGAGAGCGCTATTTTATGTTAAAGGCGGCGGCGGTTGGCTTTCAGACAACCAATTTACTGTCACCAATACGACCAGCGGCGCGTCTTTTAGTGGTACAAATAACAACTTCAACGGTGGCTGGCTGGTAGGAGCCGGCATCGAATATGCCTTCGCACTTAACTGGACGGCCAAAGTCGAGTACGATTTCCTGGCTATAAGCAACACGAGCTTCACGGTGCCGGCTGGTACCCTAGGCTTTCCCAGCAGTGACACTTTCACCACTAACAATCGTGATCTCCAAATGCTGACGGTTGGGTTCAACTATCTGTTCAATGGGTTCTAGCGATCCCTCCTCCCTGGTCCGTCGAGGACATCGGCGCCCTTCGTCGTGAAAGACGGCGGCGGGCAAAAGCTCGGCTATTTCTATTACAAGGAAGAATCCGGTCGGCGATCAGCAGCCAAGATGCTCACGAAAGACGAGGCGCGAAGGATCGCGGCCAACGTGGCGAAGCTGCCGGAGCTTTTGCAGAAATGGAAAGGGCCTGAGCGTTTGATCTCAGGCCCTTCGGGTAGTCGGCTGTTGCCGTTAGGCCCGAGGCTCGTGGTATCCTTTCTTGGTGTCCGACTTTATTTCCTTAATCTGCTTGCCATCACGGTAAGCATTCCAGGCGTAGACGCAGCCCTGATAAAGTTGGGCAGGCTTGAGCTTCTTCTCTGGCCCCACTTCCTTGTTCGCCTTCAACCACTCATCGAGGACAGTCGCCGGATGGCTTTCCTCGTACTCATGGCCGCCTGCTGCAACATCATGCCAGAACCGTTTGGCCTCGACATCGTTGGCGACGAAGGTTGGATACATCGCACCAACGACACCTTTGTCCTTTAGCTCGGGGGTCTTGATGCTGAACAATTCCCCAAGCCAGATGATGAAAGGATGGAGAACCTTCTCGTTAAACATCTTGTAGATTTCATCGCCCGACGCGGTTGGCTCCTTTGCTACTGTCCGCTGATACCAAGCGATGCCTTCGACTGCGAGCTTGGCCGTTCCCTTTGGCACAGCATTAAGCTCCTGCACCACTCCCTGATAGGCCCAGGCAATATCGCCAACACTACGTCCCGACTTACGTTCGTCGAGTTGGCGATAGAGCAACACCACATCGCCCTCATTCTCGACCTTGTATTCGTCGTGGTGGACTTTAAGGCCCGAAGGGAATGTGCCGTTAAGTTCGCATAGCATGTTGCTGCTATGCTGGCCGTTGATACGCAAGCGCCGGTCGCCCAAGATTGCCGTTGACCAGTTGAACGGTATCAACAACCCCTTGTCGGCCTTATCACGAAGCATCTTAAGCCTCGCAGGGTTGAGGTCGCGTTCGGTTGGCGACGGGTCCATTTCCTTAAACTGCCGGGCAGGGTCCGGGGTTAGTGGAAGTACTTCCGATTTGATGAGTTCAAACATATCCGTTTCCTTTCAAAACGGACGGGTTGCAGAAAACCGAGGGCAATGAATGTCCAGTTCTTTGCCTCGGTCACTTTGTCCATTCATCGAGTAGCTTTCGGAGATCGAGCGCGAGTTTTGCGACTGCAGGAGGATTGTCCTGCACGCGATGCCGGGTGCCGTACTCCATTAAGGCTTCGATGATTGGACTAAGTTTCGTAAAGAGTTCGGTGGAGGGGATGGCGCGAGCGGCAATGGGCGCACCTGCTACCACCTTCAACACCGCATCGAACCGCTGGTACTCGTTGCCGGTATTAACGGTGGCTCGCCAAAGGCGACGGAAGCGCCATTCAGTCAATCCGTTTAAACATTGGCGAGCGCGAGTGGCCCCTCGTTTTTCTGCAAACGCCAGAAATCGGCCGAATAACAACCGCTGTTGCATCGTTCGAGGGTGTATACCCTCCTTGCGAGCCAGCGCCTCGGTCGCCCAACCGCTCGCGGTGAAGAGCGTGCATAGCTCCTGATCCCACTTTGGCTTTGCATCTTTACGGTTGCCGATAACTGCGCGAGCGGCGTCGTAATCGCCTTCGGTCATTCTTGTCAGCGCTATGATCTCGCCCATGTCGCAGGCTCCTGCTTAAAGAAAATCTGCGTCTTTCATGGCTTTCGGCTCCCGAATATTGGACGGCAGCGCATCATTCGGTGCGAGCACGAAATGAATATTCGTCACGTTCATCGGCTCAGAATTTGGCGCGTCCGATTTGAAACGCACTCTTCCATGGTTCAACCCGGCGCCAAACGCAGCGCCTGCATCGGCAATCGTTTTCAACTGCGCGTCTAT
>JBAPZR010000386.1:0-3379 GCA_049285335.1 Xanthobacteraceae bacterium
GGTCTATGCGGCGCCATGTCCGCCCGCTATGTTTGCGCGACTATGACGCAACCGACACGATCTGTTAAATCGTCAGCGGCCTCCACCTATCACGCCAGCGATGGCGCAGCCTACGAGAAGTTTCTCGGACGATGGACCAAAGAACTGGCCCCACGGTTTCTTAATTTCGCGACTTTTTCCGATGAAGGCCCAATTCTTGATGTCGGAACCGGGACAGGCAGCTTGGCGTTCGCCATGGCGGCTCGATGGCGGTCCCGTAGTATCGTGGGGATAGACATTGCTGAGCCCTACATTGATTACGCACGCGCACGGTTCAAGAACAAAAGCCCGCAATTTGAGATCGGCGATGCGGCGTCACTGCCCTACGACGATGCGACATTTGTCGGCACAGCCGCGCAACTCGTTTTAAATTTCGTGCCGAATGCGCTCGCTGCGGTAAAGGAAATGCAGCGCGTGACGAGGAGCGGTGGAACAATCGCTGCGGCAATCTGGGATTTTCGGGGTGGACTGGTTTACCAGCGACTTTTCTGGGATACGGCAGCGGGTATTGACCCCAAAGCAGGAGATGCTCGGGACCGCTTGTTTTCCGGCGCACTTGCTCTTCCAGATGGGTTGCCTAATCTGTTCAGAGCTGCAGGTCTTAAGAAAGTGCAACAGGGCTCGCTTACCATTCGCATGAAATACGCCTGCTTCGATGATTACTGGCGGCCACTGCTTGGCGGCCAGGGACCAGTCGGCACCTACGTTGCTTCGCTTGAGGACAATTTAAGCCTCAAAATCGAAGATGCGGTGCGACGGGCCTATTGTTCTGGTTCTCCGGACGGCGGGCGTTCATTGACCGCCACGGCGTGGGCCGCGCGCGGAACTGTTCCGTGAAATGGATGAGGACAAACATGATGAAGCTAAGTGCGCGTAACCAATTAAAGGGAAAGATCGTGGACGTGAAGAAGGGCACGACAACTTCTCATGTGCGCATTGAAATAGGGCAAGGCATAACTGTTACCTCCTCAATTACGAACGCCGCTGTCGAAGAACTCGACCTGAAGAAGGGTGACGAAGCGTGGGCGGTGATCAAGGCATCCGACGTAATGATCGGCAAATAGTCGAAATCAAGCTGTTGACGTGGTTCAAGTCCGCTTTTGGGTCGTAATGGGCGTCAGGGAATTTAACCAGCGGTCCATTCTCCACTGGCCCGGTTTGTCTACTCCCAATAAATCCAAAATATGTCACTTGACGATTACGCAAGCTTGGGCGTGACTTCCATTGCTGGTTTGTACGGGAGTCGAGCGCCATGGCCAGTCCACGCCTTTCTATTCGCATCGATCTCGCAAGCGGGGGCCGCATTGGGCCGGGCAAGATCGCTCTTTTAGAAGCAATCCGTACCACCGGGTCGATTTCTGCAGGGGCACGCTCTCTTGGCATGTCATATCGGCGCGCATGGCTGTTGGTCGAGGAGGTCAACCACACTCTCCGTGAACCCGCGGTCACTGCCGAAACGGGCGGCCGCAGGGGCGGGGGCGCAGTCCTCACGCCTGTCGGCGAGCGCGTTATCGCTCTCTACCGCGCCATCGAAACCAACGCGCGAACAGCGGCCAATCAAGAGTTCCGATCAATAGGCAAGTTGGTTCGCCTATAAAAGACGCCCGCTGAAACAACGATCGCGTGCAGACGAGCTTCAACACCAATTCCAATTTCGATCACGGCAAGCGTTAGTCGGACTGGCCGCGACCGCACTGCTCTTCTCCCTGCATATTTGAGATAACCGTTTAATCCCGGTCCAACTTGAAAGGCCACCTAACGGGGGGTTTGACATGATCGCTATATTCATACAAACATAACGAGGACGGCGTTCAAAGTAGGTAGATAGTAATGCGGCTCACCCTTTATACCGATTATGCGTTGCGCGTCCTCATTCAAGTCGGGCTTAACGGCGGTAAGCTGACGACGATCAACGATATCGCACAGAGTTTCGGTATCTCGAAGCCGCACTTGATGAAAGTCGTCAACGACCTCGGTCAAAAGGGCTATCTCAACACAGTGCGTGGCCGTAACGGCGGGGTCCGGCTGATGTGTGAACCGCCTCATATCAATATCGGCCAGGTGGTGCGTGACACCGAGGAAACGCTCGATGTCATTGGCTGCCTCGGGCGCAGGGGCTATTGCCCCATCCAGCGCGTCTGCGTGCTCCGCGGCGCTCTAAGCGATGCAACCGGGGCATTTCTGGCGGTTCTAGATACCTATACTTTGGCTGATTTGATCAAGCCGCAAAAAGCGTTGTCATCGCTGCTGTTGGATCCCCGAGTCTCTTTGCACCCAAACGGATCTAAGCTGGCTCTGCGTAAACCACGCCAGTCCATTGAAGAGTCCAGATTGGAGGGCTGATCTTTGTGGTCATGAATCAAGATGGCTTGAGGCGCCGTTGAGCGTCAGTGTGTCGTGGCAAGCGGTCGATAACCGAACGTTTCAAACACTGCGGTCGCCTTCGGCGGTTGCAGGAACGACAAGAAACGCGACGCCTCGGCGTTGTGGCTGTCGCGCAGCAAAGCCGCCGGAAACACGATAGGCTGGTGCGAGTCCATGGGCAGCACGCCAGCGACCTTGATGCCGGGGACGCCCACGGCATTGGTTGAGAAAACCAACGCCACCGGCGCCTCGCCGCGTGTAACTAATGCTACAGCCGCAGGCGGGCTTTCGGCGATGGCGATCTTGTCGGTAACCGACTGCCAGAGCCCGAGCGTTTCGAGGCCGATGCGGCCGAGCCTGCCGGCCGGGTCGTCGGCCGGATTGCACATTGCAACTCGTCCGTTGCCCATAATCTTGTCCAACGGAAAGGCGCGATCAATCGGAGCATTTGTCGGCGCGGCCGTATTGTCGCTGCGCGTGACCAAAACAAGGTCCGCCGTCCACAGATCGACGCGAGATTCATTTTTGATAAGGGCGTGGTCTTGAAGGTAATTCATCCAACTGGCATCGACGGAAAGAAAAATGTCACCCGGAGCTAGATTCTCAACTTGCTTCGCAAGCATTGGTGTCATGCCATATTGCGGCACGACGTCCCCGCCACCATCCGCCTTGTAGGCCTGGACGACTTCGTCGAGCGCGCTCTTGAACGTGAAGGCGGCCATCACGCGAACGGTTTCCGCCCGTGCTTGCAATGAAAATAGAATTAAAAAGGCGACGAGTATCGCCGTCCAATAGCTTCGCATCGACTGCCCTTTGTGCATTTAGGCGGCAATGAACCTGACAGAAAGCAGGGTTGTGCAGACATAATGCCTTTGGCTATATTCTATCATATATAGCGTCTCGATAGGCAGCAACGTCATTCGCGATAGCGCACCCGGGATCGGGATTCGGCAGCGGCATGACCTCGGAAGCACCT
>JBAPZR010000387.1:0-2245 GCA_049285335.1 Xanthobacteraceae bacterium
AGCGACGGTGCTCAAGACGACCCTGGCCGTACGCATCCTCGAAACCGCAAGCCGTGGCGAGCGCGATTTTGGGCCTCGCCGCGTAGGGCAGCCCCGGGGTCGCTCACGACGTCCGAGATTCCCATACTGCGAACCCTGGTCGAGCCCAATTGCACCGGCGAAGTAGGCGGACAGCGTCACCGTGACGGCAGCCGTTGACGATTGCATCCAGTGCGGTCATCACCTCTTCATAGTACGATCGATCCGTCCCCGCTCGGTAAAACACCTGGCCGATCGTTATGGCGTTGACCGGTTTGGGTAGCGTGGCGCCTGTTACATTATACGAACGTACTCGATTTCGATATCAACGCGTAATAGGCTGAGCGGCCTATTAAACCAAGGATAAGGGCCGCATACCGGTCTCCTCCTCCGCAGTGATACCGGTCTGCAGGCTCCGCACCTATCCCCCGACACCCTACGTCCGGGGCTCCCATCAAGCTGCTCATCCGCGAGGATGCGGGGACCTGTCAGCGGACCGGTGCACCACTTCGGCCAGGAGAGCACCGTGTCGGAAACCACAATCTTGGTCGTGCTCGGCATAAAGCTGGCGATGGTCGTGTTCGGCGTGCTGGCGATTGGCGCAGTCCTGTGGTGGATTTTCCGCTGACTGAGAGCATTCCGACTTCGGGACGGTAGCCGATCGACGGCCAAGTTCATCACCCGCGACGAGGCCCGGCGGATCGCGACCAACTTCGCCAGGCCCCGGAGTTGCTGCGCCACCCAATCCCCTTTCGGGAGCGGTCGCCACGCCGTTCAGAGTGAGCAACTTTGCTTAGACGCCGAGCAGTCATGCGAGTAAGGCTCGGTGTGACGGTCACTCAAATGCGGCGGCATTCGTTAGTTCGACAAAAGTCCCGATATTTCGGTGTATTGCCGTAGTTCTGATCTTGCATCGTGTTTGGGGTTGGGAAGGAGGCCTAGATCACGTGACCATTCAGCCCGCGGCAAATCGGCAGGGCGAGTTTGTAAGTCCAGGCAGCGTAACGGCGCTGACGTAGGCCCGCCCGCCTTATTTATTGGACATTCTCTGGTACATAAAAGTAATCAGCAGCAGAGCGATCATAATCAAAAACACCCACATAATAGACCCAACAATCAAACGGGACATATCAGCAAAAGGGCTGGCTCCATGATTCGTTATTATGAGTACCTCAGCAGTTATCCCCAAGATTATCGCTAAGACAATGATTGTTGGGTAATGGGTTCGGCGCATGGCGCACCTCGGCGCGCTCACGTTAAACCACCTTACGCACGATCTCCACTGCGCATTTGTGTTGACGGCGGATATCACCGCAAACAGCGGAAGCGAACGTGTCGATGAATTCGGCCTGCACCACTTCCCTCGCTGCCACGCATAAATTCTTGTCCACCGCACGATTCAACCAGAACCGGGCAGTAAAAATGAATATCGTGAAGACATGAACCAGGATATTGGGCACCGCGAAAAGGAGGGCGCCATGGCGAGAAAAGAGATCCTCGATCGCATCGAGAAATACGTCCGACCGTTCCACATCACGAAAGGCAAGGGCTTCCAACTCAAGGACTTCGATCCGGGTGACACATGCGGCCTGCGGCTGGACAAGGGCGAGGCAGCCGAGCTCTTGCAACGTGGTACCGAGTGGCTCGCAGAAGAGCAGGACATGCTCTACGCTCAAAATCGCTGGTCACTGCTGCTCGTGTTCCAGGCGATGGACGCGGCCGGCAAAGACGGCACCATCAAGCACGTCATGTCGGGAGTAAATCCTCAAGGTTGCCAGGTCTTCTCATTCAAGCAACCATCGTCGGAGGAACTCAACCACGACTTTCTGTGGCGCTACACCAAGCGCTTGCCGGAGAGGGGACGGATCGGGATCTTCAACCGATCGTACTATGAGGAGGTCCTCGTTGTGCGCGTGCACGAACATATCTTGAAGCGACAGAAGCTGCCCCCATCGCTCCTGAGCAAGCGCATCTGGGACGAACGGCTCTCTGACATCGCGCATTTTGAGGATTACCTCACTCGTCAAGGGACGATCATTCTCAAGTTCTTCCTGCACCTGTCGCGCAAGGAGCAGAAGAAGCGCTTCATGGATCGCCTCGACAGGCCAGACAAAAATTGGAAATTCTCGCCCTCTGACGTGCACGAGCGCAAGTTCTGGGCCGACTACATGCACGCGTTCGAGGAAGCAATTCGGGCTACGGCATCGAAACGAGCACCGTGGTATGT
>JBAPZR010000388.1:0-5390 GCA_049285335.1 Xanthobacteraceae bacterium
GCGACACCCTCGCCAATGCCTCCTCGCCGTCGGCCGCCTGCAGTGTTTCGTAACCATGCTTAGACAGCCGCGTGACGAGGATGTCCCGGTTGGTCTCATTGTCATCGACGACGAGGATGCGCGCTGGCCTGTGCATCTGGAACGCCTGTTACGGCAAAAACTCCCTGATTTTGGCGAGCAGCTGCCGCGGGCTATAGGGTTTCGTGACGTAAGCGTCGCAACCGGCCGCACGCGCTTTGCCGTCGTCGCCGCTCAAAGCATAGGAAGTTACGACGATAATAGGAATGTTTTTCAGTTCGGGATCGGCCTTGATGCGACGCGTTGCCTCGTAGCCGTCCATGAGCGGCAACTGTATGTCCATGAGTATAAGTTCGGGGCGCAGCTCTTTCGCGGCCTTGACGCCGGCCTCGCCGTCCCAGGCTTCCATCATCTCATATCCGGCGCTGCTCAGGAGGTCGCGGAGGATTTGCCGATTGTCCTCCTGGTCCTCGACGACGAGTATGCGCTTGCTCATGCTTTGCCTGCCTGTTGTTCAACGCGTAGCGGAACGGTGAAGAAAAACGTCGAGCCGCTCCCGAGTTTGGATTCGACCCACAATCGACCGCCATGCATTTCGACGATTCGTTTTGCAATGGAAAGACCAAGGCCGGTGCCGCCCTTGGCCTTGGTGTGCGTGCTCTCGGACTGCTGGAATTCCTCGAAGATCTTGGCTTGATCGGCCTCGGCAATTCCCGGGCCGGTATCGGTCACCGCGACGGTATAACTGCCGTTGGCAGCGGCCGCTTTCATGGCGACTTCGCCGGTATCGGTGAACTTGATCGCGTTGCCGACGAGGTTGAGCAAGACCTGCGACAGACGCCGTTCATCGCCACGCGCGGGCGGCAAATTGGATGGTATTTCGAGCTTGAAGTTGAGCTTCTTATTGCCGGCCAGCGGCTCGACCGCGATATAGACACCCTGCATCATGTCCTTGACCGAATAATCGTTGAGCGAAAGCTCAAGCTGACCGGCCTCGATCTTCGAAAGATCGAGCACGTCGTTGATGAGTCCCAGGAGATGCTTGCCGTTGGTCGCGATGCGCTCGAGCACGTTGCGCATCTTCTCCGGCGTCTCGCCGTAGATGCCGTCGAGGACGAGCTCGGTATAGCCGAGAATGGCGTTAAGCGGCGTGCGCAATTCGTGGCTCATATTGGCCAGGAATTGGGATTTGTGTTTGCTCGCTTCCGCGACCTGTCGGCTCTTTTCCTGGATCTCCTCGAACAACCGGACGTTTTCGATAGCGATCACCGCCTGGTCGGCAAAAATCGTGAGCACCTCGATCTGCTTCTCAGTGAACGGCCGCACCGCGGACCGGCCCAAAAGAATGACGCCGATGGGGTTGCCTTCGCGCAGGAGCGGCACTCCAAGAACCGTATGAAAACCCGTCCGCCGTATGACATCGGTCATGGCGTATTCGGGGTCGTCCTGAATGTCGGCGATGTGGATGGGTTTTCCCTCCAGCAAAACGCGCCCGCCAACGCTGCCTCGATTAGCCTCGATTGGATGATCCTTCATATAGTCGCTGAACTCGCGCGGCACGCCGTGACTGGCGACGTAAAGAAAGCTCATGCCCTTGGGCCGGCGAATGGTCACCATGTCCGCTTCGCAGAGTCGCGCGGCCGACTCGACCAAAGTATTGAGCACGGACTGTAAATCGAAGGTCGAGCGGCTGATGACTTTGAGAACGTCCGCGGTGGCGGTCTGCTGCTGAAGCGATGCGGAAAGCTCGCGCGTGCGCTCGCTTAATTCGCGGGTGCGCTGTTCGACTTTCTTTTCCAGGTCGGCATAAGACTCTTGCAGCTTGCCGGCCATATCGTTGAACTGGTTCGCGAGCGCTTCGACTTCGTCGCCGGACTTGATCGCGATGCGCTGGCCGAGATCGCCGCTGCCGATGCGAGCGGCGCCCGCGCGCAGCGCCTGGATCGGCACCACCATCCGCCCAGCGAGGAACATGCCAGCGACGAAAGCAAGCGCCAACGCGCCAAGCAGCACGTAGCCGGTGCGCGCAATCGACTTGTAAAGCGGTGCGTAAGCCTCTTGGATCGGGGTCTCCACGAAAACAAACCAGCCAAGCGGATTGACAGGCGCATAGGCCGTCAACACCTCGTGGCCCCCGATATCCATCGCCTCCCGCACGTCCTCGGTGGAGGAGCCTCTGCGGGCGGCGCGGACCTGGGCAAGACCAGACATATCGGTGTTGCGCAACACCAGGCTGATATCGGGATGTGCGATAAGCCGGCCATCGGCATCGACGACGTAGGCGCGGCCATGCTCGCCGACTTTGATCTTGGAGACGACGTCCCAGATGAGCTTTAGATTGACTTGCGCCACGCTCACCCCGGTGTCGCGGCGCGTGCCGGCGAGCGA
Organism: Xanthobacteraceae bacterium; assembly: GCA_049285335.1. GTDB lineage: Bacteria > Pseudomonadota > Alphaproteobacteria > Rhizobiales > Xanthobacteraceae > BOG-931. Next base: position 2,407 of record JBAPZR010000388.1, read on the forward strand.
GAGCGTCATATAGGGCTCGGACTCGCGCCGGAAATAAACCGGGCCATAATAGACCTTGTGGGCCACAGCCTGGGTGAATTCCGGCTTATTCGAATAGTCAATGCCGCTGCCGACCACGTCCATTGTGAGCCGCGACACCTTAAGCTGCTCGTGGCCGCTTGCGTCGATTTGCGCAAGCTCGGTGATGGCCGGAACCTGACGCAAGAGCCGCAATGCGTCGAACCGGCGCTGATCGAGCGTGCTGTCGGTCCACGGCAGCTGCGTGGTCCAGCCCACCTGGCTTTCGATCTGGGTGATGAATTCTTCGATCTTATCGGCGGCCGCGACCGCCTGCTGTTCTTGAACGTCGATGAGCGACGCTTTGTGCTCCTGATAGGAGAACCAGATCTCGAAAGCGCCGTTGGCGACTAGCGCCAACACGACCACCGCGACAAACAAAACGGTGTATTTGATAAACAGCCGGCTGCGCATGATCGATGCGCCCACCGCCGAACGGGTCTCGGCGACACTACCGCTGTTTTGGTCGACGTCCGCTTTCATGAGTCTATCTTAGCCTTCCGGGCCATGTTGCCGCGTCAACACGGCCTACCATTATTCGATCACCTCGTCGGCCGTGGCCAGCAGTGACGGCGCTACCGTAAGACCAAGCGTCTTGGCAGTCTTGAGATTGATCGACAACATCATCTTGGTCGGGAATTCCACCGGCAGTTCGCCGGGCGGGGTACCGTGCAGAATCTTGTCCACAAAATAAGCGCCGCGGCGATAGCACCAGCGCAAATCGACGCCGTAGCTGATCAGCCCACCGTCTAAGACGTGCTCGCGGTAACCGTAGACGGTTGGTAGGCGCTTCGCCGCCGCCAGTTCAGCAATTTGCCGGCCCACGCTCAACAACAACCCGGTTTGGAGCACGATGACGACATCGACCCGGGAGTTTGCCAATGTCTCCACTGCACCTTCAATCTCGGCGGGACTGTTGATGTCCGCCTCAGCGATCATCAGTTCCGAGGCCTTGGCTGCGGATACCAACTCTTGCCGCTGCGGCGGTGCTTTTGGATCTTGAAGATTGGTGAGGAGCCCGATCCGGGTGGCGCCGGGCACAATCTCGCGGGCAAACTCCATTTGCTTGGCGGGCAATCCGGTTACGTAAGGCTCGATCCCTGTGACATTGCCCCCTGGCCGAGCTTCGCTCGTGATTAGGCCGAGATGGACGGCGTCAGCAAGCGCCGGGCAAACGATCGGAATGGCCGAAGTCGCAGTATGTGCCGGAACCGCAGCATTGACGGCGGCAGCAACGATCACATCGGGCTTGAGATCAACGATCTCCTGCGCAAGTGCTGGCAATCGGTCCCCAAAGCCCTCTGCGTAGCGGGGCGCCAAATCGAAGTCGCGGCCGTCGATGTAGCCGAGGTCCCGCATGCCATCCACAAAATCATCCGCAAAGAGTCCGGCTACCTTGGATGCTGATCCTGATAGCCAACCGATAAGAGCCCGTTTCTTGGCTGCAACTTGCGCCCGCGCGGAGAGCGGCCACGCGATTGCCGTGCCCAGCGCACCCAGAAGTTTTCGTCTTCCAACGTAGACTGTCATCGGGCCCCTGTCGTGCTTATGGTCTGTACGATAACAAAAACGATAGGACCAGCGTCAGCTGGGTGTGGTGTCGCACATCACAGGAAGGATGCCGCCGAGGTCCGCTTTTGTGGCATTAGCGGACATTCTCCTAACTTTGCGCGATCTCTTTTTGCCCCCGGACGGACATCCCTTAGCACGGCGGCAATGTCCTTTTGCGCCAAAACCGACAAAGTGCGCTGCGGCAAAAAACGAGCTATTCAATCACTTCGTCGGCGGTCGCAAGTAGCGACGTCGGAATAGTCAAACCGAGCATTTTTGCGGTCTTGAGATTAACGGCCAACTCGAACTTGGTCGGCTGCTCAACCGGTATATCGGCCGGCGTCACTCCGCGCAGCAGCTTAACGAGCTGTCGGGAAAAGATGTCCCCGTAAATTCGCTCGAGACGCGGGCCATAGCCAATCAGGGTGCCCTCCGCGGCCACGGTGGGCCATTGAAAGATCGCGGGCAGAGCCAGCGCCGCGGCGCGCGTCAGGATGATCTGACGATTGTTGTAGAGCACCGATGACGCCAGCACGTTAAGCGCCGCCGCGCCAGAGTTCTTCGCCGCATCGATCACATCGGCGATCTCCTCGGACTTTGCCACCCGGTAGATCGATAGCTCTGCGCCGCGTGCGCGCGTTATTTCCTCGAGCGCCTTCAGTTGCTGCGGTGAGCTGCTGTTGACATCCGCCAGCGCCGCATAGCGGTGTGCCTCCGGCACGGCTTCCATCAGGATTTGCTGCCGCTTCCCGTCAAGCTCGCTAGATAGGATGCTGACGCCGGTCGTATTGCCACCAGGCTTGGCAAGTGAAGCGACAAAGCGCGATCCCACCATATCTTCGGCGATTGCAAGGATCGGGATCTCTTTTGTCGCTTGTTGTGCGGCGCGAACAGGAGGGTCGCCGCCGCAAATAATGGCGTCGACCTGGGCTTTCACAATTACGGCAGCATGTTCTGCAAGCTGCCCGACCTGCAGTCCGAAACCCTGCTCGTCGACCAGTAGATTTTGTCCGTCGATGAAACCATCCACCTTCACCGCATCGAATAGCGCGGCATTCCATGGCGCGTTGCGCGGACTAAGGTGCAAATCACCGAGGTGATAAACCCTGCCTGCTTCTTGCGCCCGCGCGGCGAGCGGCCATGCCGCCGCGCCGCCGAGCAGAGTCACGAACTCGCGCCGCCTTGTATGTCGGGAAAGCAGCATATTGAGGGGTGACGGGGGTCGGTTCACGACACCGCCCCCGTCGCGACTGGAAGCCCGCAGCCGCCTCGGCTTTTAAACCGCGAATGAGCTTGGTGCTCCAGTCGCTTCTTCCATTCCCGGACAGTTGCCAGGGCATGAGCCCGCATCAGCAAGGCAGGGGCACGAAGATGAT
>JBAPZR010000389.1:0-1794 GCA_049285335.1 Xanthobacteraceae bacterium
GCTCTTGTGGGTGGTCTGATGTCAGATCCAGGCGTCCAAATCGGCCCGAGCGGCGTCCATCGGATCGACATTTATCCGCCCACTGCGCAGGAGGCCGAGTGATGCCTCGAGCCAGTAAGGGGAGGCCCAAAAAGGTACGGTCCCTAAGTGAGCGCACGCTCGACGATGCGGGCGAAAATCCGCGCCGATAAAATCATCTCGCGGCTGATGGGCCACATCGAAAGCACCAGGCGCGACGAGAAGGGCAATCCCGTCGGCACCATGGACAGCTCCGCCGTCACTGCCGCGCTCGGCCTTCTGCGCAAGATCCTGCCGGATCTCACGGCGGTCGAGCATTCCGGCCACGTCGCGACCAAACCCGCGAGCGAAATGACCGATGACGAACTCGCAGCTATCGCCGCAAGAGGCAGTGAGGCTCCTCCTGGAGAGGAAGCTCCGGCGAAATCGGATCCGTCGAAGCTCCACTGAAAGTGTGGTCACGGGCAACCTAAACGTTTGAAGCACTGACAGGAATTTCATCTTTGGCGCACAAAAATGGCGCTTGCGGTAGCAGTCGACGCATCGTGACCAAATGCTAGACCCCTCCGCGCTGACTCAGAATTGACCGCTGGTGCGTTTTTGCCCCGATCGGCTACCTCCCCCTAGGCCACAAGGCTGAAAAACGAATCCAGCGCTACCGCTGAGTCAACGCTGGCCCTCTTGACAGAAAGAATTTCGGCCACCGTCTAGTTTGATTGTGGCGCCTTCGGCGAAGCCGTCACCAACGTGAGGGATTTCGGCCAACCGGAATTGGCGGCGGGGTTGCCGTGGTCCAAATTGCGAGTGGGCAAGCCGCGAACACGAAACCAAAGAACCTACGCATCTGCTCCTCTCACCATTAGGGCACGCACTGCACTGTACGCAGCGCGCACTCACAGCTGCAATGAAATCGCATCGCATTGCCTCCCCCAAAGGAACTCTCAGCGACAAGGAAATCGATCGGATCGCGCAGTATTACTTTGCGGCAGCGTTGGCTGAAGACGAAGAAATGCGCCGTAGAATGGTCGAGAAAGCATCCGGAGGCACAAGATTTCATTGTAGGACAAAGTATACGCCTCAGTTAGAGGCGGACAACAGAACATCAGGGATTTTGACGCCGACTTCGCGATAGTACCGGATTGCGCCGGGATGTAACGGCAGAAACGTATCCTTACTAAGATTTTGCGGAATAGTATCGGAGGCTGATGGCACTTCTTGGATTAGCGCTTGCGTATTTTCGAAGACAACTTTGACCAGATCATAGACCAAATCATCGGGAAGATCTGCTCGACCGATCGCGAAATTGTAAACGCCAAAGGTGTTGTAATCCTTTTCTAGGGACTTATAGATTTTTGACGAAATGGTTGAGGGGCTGAGTTCTGGGATCGCCTTGCGAACAGTGTCTATTTGCTCGGGAGAAAGCATTATAAAGGTAAGAGGTTCTTTGCCCTCGGCCTGGCTTAAAGCGGGCACTGGCACGCCTGTCAAAGTTGCTGACGCTACGTATCGCCCGGCAAGCAATTCGGTCGCAAGGTCGGCGATCGAACCGTATTTGATCTCCGGCGCGACCCCAAGAAGCTTCATGATGTTCGGAATGTATGTCCCTCCCGTTCCTGCTCTCGGGCCGATGCCCATCGGCTGCTTATCGAGCTGCTGCAATGTGGTGATGTTTGAGCGACGCAGAACTGCTAGCTGAAAGGGTGTGTCATACATTGGGAAAAGAGCACGCATGTTTCGGAATCGTTTGCCCTCCGTCCAGTCGCCGGCGCCATTCCA
>JBAPZR010000390.1:0-2407 GCA_049285335.1 Xanthobacteraceae bacterium
CTACGATGCGTCTCCGATTACAGTAGAATCGCCTACCGGCCGCATGATGACGATTGCTCCTGGCGATGCCTTTCTCGCAACTCCGGGGTACCGGGCCGCAAGGCGGTTGGTTGTTGGCCGCATTCCCGATGGCGGGCTCGTTCCAGGCAATAGCTACTGGGTGCTTTCGGCGTCTGGCGTGGTTGGCGAACTGATCAGCCACCCCCCAATCAGCGACGCGCCCTTGGAATTACAGCACCTCGGGTGCGTCCGCTATCTTGGAGCACTATGCGGGGAAGGGGGCGAGACCCTCAACATTCGCCAATTTGGCGTGACAGGGCTCGGTGGAAAAGATCGCAACGCGCCTGTGTATCTCATCCTTGGGACCTCTTCCGAGGTCGGGAAGACTACGGCAGGAGTCGCTGTGCTGCGTGCGCTACGGCTGCAGGGCCATACAACCGTAATAGCGCTGAAAGCGACTGGTACTTCATGCTTCTCGGAGATAGCTAGATACCTTGATTACGGGGCTGCGGAGGCGTTCGATTGCATTGATTTCGGTTTTCCCACGACATATCCGGTCGGTCGCGGAGAGATACTTGATATCTTTTCCGCCGCTCTGGATTTCTGCCTCTCGCTGCCGGCGGACGCTTTGGTCGTAGAATGCGCTGGGGACCCCGTCTCAGCAAACGCGCCCGAACTCCTTAGTTGTCTAAAAGCACGGCGGCCCGATATCAAGGTAACACTTGCCGCGGCCGATGCGCTTGGCGCGATGGGCGCGAAGCGGGCACTTGCGGAAATCGGTCTTAAGATCAGTCTGATAACTGGCCCTTGCACCGATACACCAATCTTGCGCGAATGGACTGAGGCCCTGTGCCGCATTCCTGCAACGAACCTTGCCCGGGGTCTCGATCAGGAATCGGTATCAAATGTGTCAAGTGTCGCTGCCCCGCTTGTTGTGAATCGCGGATCTGCTTGAACGACATCGCAGCTGCGGGCTCTATCGCACGCTGATGGTCAGCTTAGACAAACGCTAATTAGGAGTTGTGGTGATCCTGAGCGGCGTGCACAAACACAGACATTGTCAACTTGATTAACTCTTCGCCAATCAATGAATTGTTAGGTGTTGCTTTTGCTGTGACAGCCATATTTCTAAAATCATTAACGCCCACAATATCATCGCGATTTCCACACTCGGCTCTGTTCGCTGTCGATCAACGAGATTAGCAACTTCGTCGGGTCGCAAAATGCCGCGCTGTTTTAAAGACAAACTTAATACGACATCCGCAACAAACTCGAACAATGGCTCGCCAACTCGCAGCATGATTTCGATTGGAAGCCAAAATCCCTGCTTTGGTCTGGCTATTATTTCCCGCGGAATAACTCCCTTTGCCGCCGACAAGACTACTCGCTTTGTTTCCAGACCTTCTATTTTTAGCGCCTCTCTCAAACCTCGCGCCAAGTTTGTAATCCCCCGTTGGCAAAACGGTACACGAACCTCAACACCGTGGGCCATGCTCAAATGATCAATACGGCGTAATGTGTAATACGGAAATCGTTTGTATAAATCAAAGTTTATCAAATCTTGTAACCGCATCTTCCAGTGAACATTCTGAATCATATTTTGTATTGAAGACCTGCAGTCACCGTATGAAGACAGCAACTCGTGAAACTCAGCGCTGTATAATTTAGTTCTCGATGAGAGCGGACATACCGCGAGACGATCCAGATATTTCTCAAACCAATCCGACTCACAATCGGTCATCGCGTCAGAAAATCGCGCATACGCTCCAAATTGCTCGTCCGATCCGTCTCCAGCGATGGCGACCTTGAAACCTTGGCTGCGAATTGCTTTAAACAAAATAAACGTACTCAACGCGTGCGGAGCCGCATTTGGCTGGCCCATATGATGGACCATTGTTGGTATCATTTCTGGGAAGGAATGTGGATCCGTCTCGATTATTTCTAAGTCTATTCCCAAAGTCGTCGCCATTTTCAATGCGTAAGAGCGCTCGTCCTCAAACCACGGCGCCTTATAAGTAATGTGGAATGCTTTTATGTTAGCCTTTTGTTTTGCTGCCAACGCCGTTATCAAGCTCGAGTCGACCCCACCAGACAAAACAGAACAAACGGGTAGGTTAGTTGTAATCATTTGGGCGACTTCTTCTCTCAACTTTTCTCGAAGATGCGAACCGGCAGATTCCAGGGACTCCCCCGATTGCGTCGCATCGACAATATCGGTCGAGACATACGTCTTTGTTATAACATTCTTACCCCATTGACACCTTACCATCGTTCCAGGAGCTAACGTTTGAGTGTTGAGGTATACAGTGCCAGGACCGATAATGCTTTGCATGGCAAAGTAAAAATCTATTTTTCTAATGTCTAAGTCAGGAACTCGTTTCAACACAGCGCAAAGACCGGAAAGCTC
>JBAPZR010000391.1:0-2213 GCA_049285335.1 Xanthobacteraceae bacterium
CTTTTGCACCTGAGTGAAGCCGGCGTTCACGTCACCCGTGGTGCGACCCAGGCCTTCTTCGACCTTGCCGCCGAGGTTTCTGACCGTTCTTCATCATGGGGAGCGATCCTCCGTTGATGCGGGTCCCGCGCCGCGCTCCTGGTCAGCGATCCAACGCGAGCCCTGGGCCAATGTTCCGGAAAGAAAGGCGCTTTCGCCTACGCCTTTTTCGTTCGCACGAGAAAACTCCTGCCACGGAACTAAAACTCGCGCCTCCGGTTGGCAAGGCAACCCGATAACCCAGAGGAGCGACGGCCATGGCTAGCGAAAAACGCCTGCAAGAACTCCTTTCCGAAACCCTCAAGGACATCTATTTCGCCGAAAAGAAAATCCTGGGCGCTCTGCCAAAAATGGCGAAGGCGGCACAGTCGGAGGATCTCAAGGCGGCATTTGAAAAGCATGAGACCGAGACCGAAGAACATGTCGTCCGGCTTGAGAAGGTATTCGAGGAGATCGACACCGCCGCGGGGTAAAACTTGTGATGCCATCATGGGCATTATCGAAGAAGGCCAGGGGGTCATGAAGGAGTTCGAGGGCGCGCCGGCGCTGGATGCTGGCCTGCTTGCAGCGGCGCAGGCAGTCGAGCATTACGAAATCGCGCGCTACGGCACTCTGAAGACCTGGGCCGCCGAACTAGGTCACAAGCAGGCGGTCAAGCTATTGGAACAGACGCTTTCCGAAGAAAAGAAGACCGACGAAGCTCTGACGCAGCTTGCGGAGAGCGAGGTTAACCAGCACGCGCAGGCTGCCTGAACGTCAGCGTCCTCGGGCACACTGGGCTGGGGCGGAAGCGTTTTGGCGATGAGGTCGCGCCCCGGCACCGTGCCTGCCAAAGTGACTTCACGAATTCCTCTTCGCAAGCTAGCTCACCGGCGGTGGCGGATTCTTTCCTTTTCGGGGCAAAGGCCTAACCGGCGCCGAGCGCTGGGCTGCCTAGAACGGCCGCGCGGATCAAAATGCCGATGCCGCGCGCAACGCCGCTCAGCCCTCCAGAAAATGGCCAAACGCTGCCAGAGATTGCACTCGGTCGCAGACGATCTTCGTTATTGCCAACATTGGCACCGACAATATCGCGCCTGGAACTCCCCACATCCAGAACCAGAAAACGAGAGACACGATAACCAGGACGGGATTTAGAGTGAAGCGCTTTGCGAGCAGCATCGGCGTGACGGTCTCTCCCTCGATCAGATGGATGCCGACGTACAATCCTGCCGGAAGAAGCGCTAGCCAAAGTGTATCGGCAACCAGTGCACCAGCGAGCAGGAAGATCAGCGCGCCTAGTAAAGGGCCGAGGATTTGCACGAAATTGAGCAGGAAGGCGATCGTCCCCCATAGGATGGGGTCGCCAACTCCGGTAAGCCACATGACCGCGGCGGTGGCGATCCCCACCGCTGCATTCATGATGGTAATTGTCAGGAGATACGCTGAGATGTCGCTTTCGATCTGTTTGGCAATGTCGACGACCTGACGTTTACCGCTAAAGCGCGGCATAATCTCCACCAGGCGCTGGAGAAAAATGTCGCCGGCAACAAGGAGGAAAAACAGAAACAGGAGCGTCGTGAAGAAGCCGCTGGCGAAACTGCGGGTGCCAGTAAATAGCTTTGTCAGAAGGGTGCTACCCGCCGATGAGTTGGCACTTTCCTGCCATCCCGCGAAATTCTCGATCTGTTGCCAAAAACTCTGCAATGTGGCGAAGGGCGCTTCGAGAAAGCTAAGGCGCTGGAAAAGCCGTGGCAAACCTTGTGGAAGTTTTGCCGCCCAACTGGCAGCGGGACCGGATATCGCGGTTCCTAACCCAACGACCAGACCCAAAACGCCGACGACGAGTAGTAGCGCGCAAAGCACTCGTGGAATACGCAGGCGCGCTAGTAAGCGCATCGGGGGCTTGAGCAGGAGCGAAAGTATGAAAGCGAAGACAAGCGGCCAGACGATTTCGGCCGCTTCATAAAGTGCGGCCAATAATAAAATGAAGAATATCCCAGCAAGGTATATGACTTTCGCATCTACGGGGAGCGGCATCGCCTCTTCCCCAACCTCGGCCCTCTCTGCGCGCTCAGGGTCGTTGGTTGACACCGTCTGCCTCTTAGCTGCTATCATGTGAGCCGGAAGGCGCGGCCATTGCACCAACGTGCTCCAACGTCAGCGTGAACCCTTATTGCTGGTCAGTTTGCCAC
>JBAPZR010000392.1:0-14199 GCA_049285335.1 Xanthobacteraceae bacterium
GTCAGCATGTGATCAAATCCCGCTGGATCGCTCTATCAGTGACAAGCGCAGGCTTTGCTGCGGTCTGCGCCGGAAGGCGATGCCAAGGCCGCAACAAAAATGCAAGAGACGATATCGGGTAACACGAGTATAATGATTAGGCACGATTTCGAACGCGGAATGGTTCAAGCGTCTCTTCCGGAGCGCCATCAGGACAAGCGGAGTTGCGTACCATGATGAGGTTTATCGTCATCGCGTGTTCCGCGATCGTAGGTCAATCGGCGGCTTTTGCCGCGCCGGTCACCGCATCGGGACCGACAGCCTTGGCGTTGGCCGCCGTCCTCGCGCAACACTCCCCGCAGCTCGCTCCCTTCAACAGGAGAGTGATGGTCCGGCTTTTTCGCGGCAATACCAATTTCGGTTTCGTGCCCAATACGAAAATTTCCGTCGCCGCGGATTCCGTTGTTTGCAAAACGGGCAACGTCGACATCACGATGCGCAGTTGCGAGCTGACATTTGCAAACGGGAAGCGCTCTTTGACGGGCCCGCAAGCGAACGAGATAAGCGCAACGGCGCTCGCTGCCGGCGCGACATCCGAGGGCGCTGCGGGCTCGATGATCGAAAACCTCTCGAAGGTCGTCTGTACGATCGACCCGAACGAGATCATGAAGAAGGCCGGCGGCGGCGCGCAGTGCACGTTCGAAACAGGCCAATGACAAAAGGCACGGATCGCTCACGCCGGCTTCGGCATTTGACAAGCTCAACGACCTTTCCCTATCGTGTGCGTATTCGTGGAGTAGGAAGCCGGTGAGAATCCGGCGCGGTCGCGCCACTGTATTCGATCCGCTAGGGTCGAGAGCCAGACCCGCTTCGTAATCGCTTTGGAGTTCCAACGGGACGCGTAATCCCAGGAGAATTGTCAATGACAGACGTCACATTCACCGCATTTGCGCCGGCGCTGCCGTCCGCTATTCCGGTCCGCGAAATCCTCCCCTGGGCGATCTTCGCCGGCCTGCTGCTGCTTCTGGCGATCTATTTCGTCGGCGCCGAAGAGGGCGCCACCTCGCTCATCGGCGGCATGTATGTGCACGAATTCGTGCACGACGGGCGACATCTGCTCGGTTTCCCCTGCCACTGACCGGCTGACGTCGTGGTCAGGTCGCTTCTCGTCCGCGGCATGCTGGTCGGCATCGTCGCCGGGCTTCTGTCGTTCGTTTTTCTGAAAATTTACGGCGAGCCGCAGGTCGACATCGCTGTCGCTTTCGAGGCGCAAATGGAGGCCGCCAAAGCGGCCGCCGCCGGGGCGTCATCCGTCGACGAGGGGCAAGAATTGGTCAGCCGGCACGTGCAGGCGGGTCTCGGCCTCTTTACCGCGGTGATGGTCTATTCGGTCGCCTTCGGGGGCCTGTTCGGCCTTGCCTTTGCATTCGCCTATCGGCGCGTACCGGGAGCGGTCACGCCGCAAGGCATCTCGCTTTTGCTTGCGGCGGCCGGCTTCGTCGCCGTTTATCTGGTGCCGAACCTGAAATATCCGGCTAATCCGCCCTCGGTGGGGAATCCGGAAACCATCGGTATGCGCACGGCGCTTTATTTCCTCATGATGGCGATCTCGATCGCGGCGATGATCGGCGCGCTCTCGCTCAAGCGCCTCTTGACGCGCCGCCTCGGCGATTGGAATTCGACTTTGGCCGTTGTCGCTTACTACGTCGTGATCGTCGCGATCGCGGGCCTGCTGTTGCCGGCCATCAACGAAGTGCCGGAGCTGTTTCCAGCGGTGATCCTGTGGAAATTCCGGATCGCTTCGATCGGTGCGCAATTCATTATGTGGGCGACGCTCGGTTTGCTGTTTGGCGCGTTGACGCAGCGCGCCGCCGCAAATGGCGGGCTACGCGTCTAGCCGAAGCATTACGGTGACGACGCGCCTCATCCTGATCGCCCACGGCTCGACCGCCGCGCTGCGTGGCTCGTTTTTTCCGGCCGACGAGCCGCTCGACGAGCATGGCAACGCGAGCGCCGCGGCGCTTGCCGGACGTCTGCCGAGCGCCGATCGGTGGCTTACAAGTCCGGAGTTGCGGACTCGCCAGACCGCCGAGGCGCTTGGACTTAGCGCGGATGTCGAAGCCGTGCTCCGCGATTGCGACTATGGCTCCTGGAGCGGGAAAAGTTTCAAGGACGTTTGCGCGCGCGAGCCGGAGGCCGTCGCTGCCTGGTTGCGTGCTCCGGAGGCAATGCCGCATGGCGGTGAGTCGGTTCTCGGTCTGATGCATCGCGTTGCCCGCTGGCTCATCGGCGAGCAAGCCCGCCGGCAGAGGTCGATCGTGGTTACGCACACGACCATCATTCGCGCGGCCATCGTGCAGGCGATTGGCGCGCTGCCGCAATCGTTCTGGCGCATCGACATCGCGCCGCTCTCGATCACGCGCTTAAGCGGTGACGGCAGCCGTTGGAATCTGACATCCTCGGGCTGCACGTTGCCGTCTGCCGGCGATTTCTGATCGGAGTGCCCGCGGCGGGGGCGCTCCGCTCGCATCATGTCGCCTGCAGCGCCGCTTTTACCTTGGCTGGCGTGTACGGAATCGAACGGAGCCGCACGCCGGTGGCGTCGAACACCGCGTTCGAGATCGCCGCTGGCACGACAGCCGCGCTCGGTTCGCCCGCGCCCCACGGTTTCTCGGACGGTCGATCGATCAATTCGATCACGACCTCCGGTATCTGCGGGAACTTGAGGATCGGGTAGCTGGCCCAATCCAGGCTCGTCACCATGCTGCGGTCGAAAGTGAGCTCCTCGATCAATGGGCGCGATCGGTGAGGGCGGGTCACGTCACTGCTGAAACCGGTTCTTACCAGCATTTAATCCGTTCGACGGGTGTTTGTAATGTGACGTAACTAAGTTCGCTGCGTTGTCGCCTTAAGAGCCCAATAAACGGCTTGTGGATTGCCATGCTCGAGCGGCCCGCAGATATGCTGTTGATCGTCGAAGACGATGAGCAATTGCGACAATGCCTTGCCGGTGCGATGGCGGCGCGCGGTTTTCGCGTGGTCACCGCGGGATCGGTCGCCGAAGGTCTGGACCAAGTCGAATCGAATGCCCCCGCCTTTGCAGTCGTCGACCTAAGACTGCCCGACGGATGCGGCCTTGCGGTTGTCGAGGCGCTCAAACGGCGAAGCTCGGATGCGCGCATCGTCATCCTGACAGGCTACGGCAATATCGCAACCGCCGTTGGCGCGGCGAAGATCGGCGCGGTCGATTATCTCACCAAGCCCGCAAGTCCGGACGAGATTGCATCGGTTCTGCTGACGCCCGAGGGCCGCAAATCGAAGCCGCCGCAGCATCCGATGACGGCCGATCGCGTGCGCTGGGAACACATTCAGAATTTCTATCATCTGTACGGATGCAACGTATCGGAGGCGGCGCGACGGCTCACGATGCATCGCCGCACCCTGCAGCGTGTTCTCGCTAAAGGAACGCCGCGCTAACGCGTCTGCAGACTGACCGGGCCAAAGGCCCAAATGCTACCGCGAAGAGCCCATGGTTACTTTGCAAGGATTTGCACTCATCGCCGAGCTGGCCGCTGCGATATGGCTTATCGTTGCGCTTGCGGGATTTGGCATCAGCCGCTCCAAACCGTGGCTGATGGGCTCCGCTGTCGCATTCGTCGCGCTCATCGTTGCCGTCACGATGCTTATCGAATCGTCTACGTAATTTGATTGAGCCGCCGCAATATCGTCGATGCGCCGCCCGCAAGCACAATTTCGCGCGTGAGCGATGGCCTTAACCTAAACCCGTAAGGTTGCCGGCAAAGTTAGAAGCGATTTCAAGATGGATTTGTTGCTGTGCGCGCAAGTGCCGTTAGTGTGGACGATCTCACGCGCTATCGGCCAGCGATGAAAGAAATGCAAAAAGCTTCGTTTGAGACGCCCGGACGGAGGCCTGCATTAACGCCGAACCGCTGCTATCAATGTCACGGCCGGTTTGGCCTCATCCGCCACAGATACGCACTGAGGCGATTTTGCACCAAGCAATGTCTGGAGTGGTTTAGGAACGACAACGATCGCGAAGCGTACCGCCTGAAAAAGTGGGCAGAGTTTCTCACCCGCAAATAACGCAAAATTCCTGCGAAAACAGTAGGTTGGGGCCGCCCAGAGCGCGTCAATCGCACAATAGAATGCCCCTTGGCATGCTCTCCCTTTAGTTGCATCATTCCGATTCAAAACCTTTTGTGCCGGACCAGGGCGGCATGGGCCAAACTCTCGACTATTCAAAAGTCGCTTTCGATCTCATCGACGATCTGGATGGCCTGACCAACGTCGGAAAGGTGATGACCCGCCTTGCCGCGACCTTGGCTGAATTTGGGTACACTTCCTTTCTGATAACGGGGGTTCCCGAACCGCCACAAAAACTCGAACCGCATATTCTCCTCAACGGCTGGCCTAGAGGCTGGACGGAGCACTACACGAGATCGAATTACTATGCGGACGATCCCGTAGCCGCTTGGTGCCGGCGCACGGTAAATCCTTTCGAATGGTCGCAAGCGCCCCTCAACTCAGAGCGTTTACCCCGCGCTGCCGAGGTTATGAACGTCGCTCGTGAATTTGGCCTTGATCACGGATTTCTAGTTCCGATAGTCGCCAGCACAGGGTTTCAAGCCTGCGTCACCATGGCTGGCGAGCGGCCAAACTGCGAGCCGCGGGCGAAGCGAGCGCTTCATCTGATCGCATGTATGCGCATGCACGCTGTACCGCGCTCATAGGCTGCGAATCCGATGGTCAACGCCGGCGTATTTTGAGCGAACGGGAGCGCGACGTCCTCGCTTGGTCGGCCGAAGGCAAGTCAAGCTGGGAGATCGCAACCATCCCGGGCCTTAGCGAACGCACCGTGAATTGGCACGTTGAACGGGCCAAGAAGAAGCTCGATGCCGTTACACGGACCCAGGCCGTGATTAAGGCCCTTCGGTCGGGCGAAATTTAAGGCGGTCAACTGGCAGTTCTGACAGTCGTCTAATCGAACAAACGTGCTTTTGCTCCGCGGTGGAAACATTCGCAAGGGCAAAGCATGATTCACGTGATCACAAGCGCCAATCGGCACCTTTATGAGCCGGAGTTGCTGACACACTTTCGATTGCGTCACGAAGTTTATGTGGTGGAACGAAATTGGAAGGAGCTCGATCACGCGGACGGGCTCGAACGCGATCAATTCGACAATCAAGATGCCACTTACATAATGGCGATCGACAACGGTGAGATCGTCGGCGGTTCGCGACTCATTCCAACTACAAATCCGCATCTTCTCAGCGAAGTCTTTCCGTACCTCGCCTCGGTTCGCGGTTTGCCGAGGGCGGCCGATACCTACGGATGGACGCGAATGTTCGTGATCAAGAGTCGGCGCGAGGGCCGAACGATGGGAGGGCAGACCCGAGGCATGGTGATCTGCGGAGTGCTTGAACATTGCCTCGATAATGGCATTACTGGTCTTACTGCGCTGGTTGAGATGTTTTGGCTGCCGCTGTTTCACGCCATGGGTTGGAAGCTTATTCCTCTCGGGCTCCCCGAGCTGATTAGCGGCGAATGGTCAGTCGCAGTCAAAATGCCGATTGACGAAGCCACACTTGAATCGACGCGAGCCTTTCACGGCATCGGCGGCCGCGCCGTCGCGCCTCAATCGGCGTCACCTACTGTGACCGCAGCATGACGCAGACACCGTGAGCGAAGCGGCAATCAATGTCTCCTGACTCAACGCAGCTTCTCCGCTACATCGGCGACATGGCCCGCCAAATGGCAATTATGGCGGATGATCCGTCCCTGAATGTGATCCGTTATCTCCTTCACCTCGTGGTGGAGGAAGCAGACATTTTGAAAAATCTCGAAACTGCTAATGAGCAAAAAGGCTGGGTTCGATAAATTACATTTCGTTGACCCGAACCCGATCCACGCTTCACACGCGAAGCTCCAAATCGCCGCGATGCCGGTTTCTCGTCGAGCGGATTTGCGTGGGCGTTTTTCCGGTCCAACGCTTGAACGCATGGTAGAAGGCGCTGGTTTCTTGATAGCCGAGTAGCCATGCCACTTTGGAAATCTGCAAATCGTTTTCCTGCAGATAGCGCTTTGCCAGATCAAATCGTAGGCTGTTGAGCACTTCGCCGAACGTATGCCCCTCGGCCGCGAGCCGGCGCGCCAGCGTGCGCTGGCTTATGCCGAGCCGCCGGGCGACCTCCGCCATTTCCGCCCGGCCATGCGGCAGCAGCGTCGCAAGGGCGTTCTCGACATTCAATCGCCAAGCGCCCGACCCGACCCGGCGCGTGGAAAGCGCCTCCTCGCTATATTTCACCAAAAGCGAGTTGAGATAGGGATCGGCGTCGACGATGGGTGTGTCCTTAAACGGCTGCCGATAGGCAACCTCATCGATGTCGCTGCCGAATTCGACCTTGCAGCCGAAGAATGATTTCAATTTAGCGGGGAGGTGAGCGCGGCGGTGCATGAATTTAATGACGACCGGCGACAAATGCCGCCCAGTTAGCTGCCGGCAAATGCGCACAAGAGTGACGACGAAGAATTCGATCTGATGTCGATCGTTGAGCCGGGCAACCCCGACATATCTGAAAACGATGGACATCCTTTTGTGGTTCTCGTGGTAAGTGATCTCGATTCCTTCGTTGCTGATGGTGGAGTATCTCGCCGCTCTTGAGAGGGCGTCGCCAAGCGTTTTGGACGAAGCCAGCACGTAATAAATCAAACCCAGTTCGCGAAGGTCGACGCTCTCGGCAAGATGCGCTCCGAGAAATTCGTCCGGTAAGGCGTTCGCGACGAGGTTGAGAAATTTAATCTGATTTTTTACGGCAATTCGAAAATGGGGATTCTCGGCCTGCCGGACGGTTAAGCCGGCTGCCTTCAAGAGCGGCGCCACATTCAGCCCAGCCTCCAAAGCCCGGGCATAGGCGGCTCTCGTGATCCCGCCGGTGGCGGTTGGAAGTGAGCTGAACCGCGGTTTGTTGCGCATTGGCTTTGCAATCCCGCAGCTGCGCATTTCGCACGCCCGGCTGGCGCGTGCGATCAATTCTTTGGCATCGGACGACACAGCATGCGTTTATTAAAGTTCCTATTTGCAACCCCGATTCCCCAAATCCCAAATCTCTCAATTTTACAGCTACGTAACAAAGGTCATGTCACAGAAGTTTTTGATTTGCATTGTTGACGATAATCGATGTTTTCGTGACGCTTTGGAAGCCCTCATTGTTTCCATGGATTACGACGTCGCCGCTTTCGCCTCTGCCGAGGACTATCTGAACTCGGATCTCGTCGAGCGGACATCATGCCTCATCAGTGACTGGCAGATGCCCGGCATGAATGGAGGCGAACTTCAGGACCGGTTGACGGCCAGCGGTCATCGTATTCCAGCCATCTTCGTAACGGCGGTTTGCCCCGAAAAAGAACGCACGCGCCTGCTCAAGGGCGGAGCGCTTGGCGTTTTGGAAAAGCCTTTCGACGTGAACGCGTTGGTCGAATGCCTCCACAACGCCCTTGGCAGCGCCGGCGAGCGCGGGTCGCGCAGTTGATGGCATTGAACGCGTCAAGCAGCACCGCAGCAGACTTCCCGGATCTTCTCGACCAGCGCGTTATTCAACAGCGGCTTTTCGACGATCGGCACATTGGCGCTTGCCGCGCGCGCGCCGAGCGCCGCATTGAGATGGCCGACGATGAGAATAGCGGGCGTTGCGACTTTGCGTTCGCGTAAGTGCGCAATCAGTTCCATACCGCTCATCTCTGGCATCCGCTGGTCGATGACCAGGCAACCGCATTTACGGCACTGATCGGCGGCGAGCAGTTCGGACGGACTGTGAAAAATCCGAACGACGAAACCTTCGAGCTCGAGTGAGAATTTCAGTGAATTGCACACGGCAGGATCGTCGTCGACGACCGCGACGACGGGCGCGCTTTTCGCTTCCGGTTGTGGATTCATGTTTGGCTGCATTCGCACCACGAATCTCGAATGCGAGCGTGATCGTTCTCGGCATTCCCGCATTGATATGGATCAAGCGGGAATCGAATCTGCGATCACAACCGGCTGTGGATACGAAGAAATTTTATCAATTCGCGTCGAGTATTCCGGCCACCAGCGCCATGCGCACGAGATCGGAAAGGCTATCGGCTTGCATTTTGTTCATCAGATTCGCCCTATAGATCTCCACCGTTCTTGGGCTGATGCCGAGGTCGAAAGCGATCTGCTTGTTGGCGCGGCCTTCGATGAGACCGCGCAACACATCCCGCTCGCGCGGCGAAAGCGCGGCGATGCGGCCTTCGATTTCGGCGCGCTCGGCATAGCGTTTTGTCTGGCCTTCCTGCTCGCGCAGCGCCGAGCGGACGCTGGCGAGCAACAGCTCGTCGTCAAACGGCTTTTCGAAGAAGTCCGCGGCGCCGATCTTCATGGCTTCGACCGCGAGCGCAACATCGCCGTGGCCGGTGACGACGATCACCGGAACGCCGATCTTGAGGTCCTTGAGCCGTCGTAACAGATCGATGCCGCTTATATCTGGCATGCGCACGTCGGTGATGACACAGCCGAGCGATTCATCGGGGAGCTCGTCGAGAAACGCCCTGGCGGATGCATAGCTCTTCACTTCAAGCTGCGCCGCTCGCAGCAGGAACGCCAACGACTCGCGAAGCGCCTCGTCATCGTCGATGACGTGAACCACCCGCTGCGCGCTCGTTTTTTCAGGCGCCATCGCCGGCCTCCTCCTTGGTTACGGCCGGCAGGGTGAAGGAAAACACCGTACCGCCGCCGGGGTTCGGTCGCTGTACTATCGAGCCGCCATGGGCCTCGATGATGGTCCGCGAAATCGACAGTCCTACGCCCATGCCATGGCTTTTCGTCGTCACAAAAGGCTGAAACAATTGCGCGCTGATCTCCGGCGCAATCCCCGGTCCGGTATCGGAGACACGGATTTCGGCCATGCGGTCCTGGGCTGGCGATGTCGCGATAATGAGTTCGCGGATCGGTTCGTTCTCCATCGCTTCGATCGCGTTGCGAATGAGATTGAGCAGAACTTGCTGAATTTGAACTTTGTCCGCCAGCACATAGTCGAGCCGCGGCGCGAAGGCAAAACGTATCCGCACGCCCTTGTCCTTGGCGCCGACGAGCGCCAGCGCACTTGCTTCTTCGACGAGTTTTTTAACGTCCTCGACGCGCCGCTCGCTTTCGCCGCGCGCCACGAAATCGCGTAGCCGGCGGATGATTTCGCCGGCGCGCAACGCCTGGTCCGCCGCCTTGTCCATAGCGTCGCGGATCATGCCGGTGGTTTGATCCGAAGGGCTTTCAAGCAGCCGGCGCGATCCCTTCATGTAATTGGCGATCGCCGACAGCGGCTGGTTCAGCTCATGCGCGAGCGCCGAGGCCATCTCGCCCATCGCGGTAAGTCGCGACATGTGAACGAGCTCGGCCTGCAATTCCTGCAGGCGAACTTCGGTCTGTTGCCGCTCGGTGAGATCGCGGATGAAACCGGTAAAGAACCGTTGATTGCGCACCTGCATTTCGCCGACGGCGAGTTCCATCGGAAACGTCGAGCCGTCTTTGCGCTGGCCGACGACAACGCGGCCGATGCCGATAATCCGCCGCTCGCCGGTCCGCAGGTAACGTTGCAGATAGCCGTCGTGATCTTCCCGGTATGGCGAGGGCATGAGCGTTTTGACGTTTTTTGCCACCACGTCGGCGGCGGCGTAGCCGAACAACCGCTCCGCTGCGGCGCTGAAAGTCTGGATGATCCCGCCTTCGTTGATGACGATGGTGGCGTCCGGAATGCTGTCGAGAATCGATTGCAGGTGCGCCGAGCGCGCCTGTGCCTCTTCGGCGCTTGTGGTCGCCGCGCGCCGCAAGCTGTGCAGAATTGCGCCGCTCCAACAGATGGCAATGCCGACCAGCGCGAACAGCAAGCCTTGCACGAGATCGTCGGTTCCGAGCGGGCGATCCGCGAAATAGATCCCACATGCGAGACCGAGCGCGGTTGCGAGCAGCCCAGGGCCCCAGCCTCCCACAGCGGACGCGATCAACACAGCCGGGATCAACACGATATAAGACGCCGCGCCGGTAAGCACGGACGCCAAAGCGACTTTGACGGCGACGCCGAAAACGACGGCCAGGATGGCGATGGCGTATTGCCACGCGCTTCGCCGCCACGGCGCGAGCGGCAGCGCGGCGCCCGGCGCATAGCTTTGCGAATGGTGGATCGTATCAGCCATCGAACACTGGCTCGTTAAAGCTAAAGCTCGTTTCTGTCACACCCCGGCCTATTAAATCAGAAATACAATCGTCGATTCAACGGTTTGAGGCGTGGGTCCTGGCGGCCTAAGGGAAAGTCCTTAGGGTCATTACCTGAATTTTCCTCAGGTTGTGCAAGGCCTAGCCATAGCTTGCCCAAATTCCCCCGTGAGGTCAGCCCATGCACCCGTCAGCCCCCGTCGACGCTATCCACCCCACGCCCGCAAGTCGCCAGCCGGAGCCAATGATTGGCGGCCACGCCGCCGCAGCCGGCGCCGATCCGCTCGTCCAATCGATGAATCTGATGGGCGCCACGATGGTCTATCCGCGTAATACCGAAATCTTCGGCGAGAACGAGCCCGCCGATTATCTCTACAAAGTGGTCAGCGGCAGCGTGCGGACCTACAAGATTTTGAGCGACGGACGCCGGCAAGTCGGGGGATTTTATCTGCCGGGCGACCTCTTCGGTCTCGAATTTGCTGACGAGCATACTTTGTCGGCGGAAGCGATCAGCGACGCAAAAGTCCTGGTCGTCAAGCGCAGTGCGCTTACCGCGCTCGCCGGGCACGACGCATTGGTGGCGCAGCAGCTGTTCAACTTGACAGGCCGCGAATTGCGCCGCGTCCAGGACCGCATCTTGCTGCTGGTCAAGAGTGCGCAAGAGCGGGTCGCGAGCTTCCTTCTGGAAATGGCGGAGCGGGTTTCGGGCAATTCGATCGATCTGCCGATGTCGCGTCAGGACATCGCCGATTACCTCGGGCTGACGATCGAAACTGTGTCGCGCACGCTGACCTCGTTGGAGTGCGCCGCAGCGATCGAGGTGCCGACGTCGCGGCGGATCGTGTTGCGCAACAGGCCTGCGCTATCGCGCATGAACGGCTGACGCGTTTGTAGACGAAACGCTTTTGCGAGCCCGTCAAACTTGGGGAGAGACACCCGTCATGCAAGTCAAAGACATCATGACGATCAATGTCATTTCGATCGGGGCGGACGAGACCATCGCCAAAGCCGCGAATTTGATGCTGCAGAATCGCATCAGCGGTCTGCCGGTCGTGGACAAGGAAGGCGAACTGGTCGGGATGGTCACCGAAGGCGATTTTCTCCGGCGCGGCGAACTGGGCACGCAGCGGCGTCGGCCGAAATGGCTCGAATTCATCCTGGGTCCCGGCAAACTCGCCGAGGAGTATGTCCGCGCATCGGGCCGAAAAGTCGAAGATGTCATGACTCCCGATCCATGGACCATTAGCGAAGACGATTCGCTTGAGGCGGTCGTTGGAATGATGGAGCGCCGCCACATCAAGCGGCTTCCCGTGACCCGGGGCGATCGCATGGTCGGGATCGTCAGTCGGGCCAATCTGATGCATGCGCTTTCAACCTTTGCGCGCGATTTGCCTGCCCCGGCCGGCGGCGACTCGGCCATCCGCGCCAACATTCTCGCGGCGATCGCGAAGCAAGATTGGGCGCCGCACATCAACGTGATCGTCAAGGACGGCGTCGCCGAGTTGCACGGCGTTGTTACCGATGATCGCGAACGCCAAGGCCTTGTCGTCGCAGCTGAGAACGTGGCCGGGGTCAAGAAAGTGCACGACCATCTGGTTTGGGTCGAGCCGATTTCCGGCTTGGCGTTTGCTTCCTCCGAAGACGAGACACCCCGCGCAGCGCCCTAAGTGGACGTCGGTCGTCCGTAGATCGCCGATGCGGCGCGGCAGCTAAGCTTTGCCGGTTTTCAACTTCAAAACTTTGTCCGCGGTGCCGTGCGCGAGCTTGCCTTTGTCGGCCGGCGCCAAGGCTACGCGATCGAGGAATTTTCGGCCGGCTGCATTGGGCGCAAACGGATAATCGACCGAGAACATGATGCGATCGATTCCGAAAGTCAGGAGCGCGGTCAGAAAGGGCGGCTCGTCGAATATGCCACTGGTGGTGAGCCACACCTGGTCGAGGATGGCGCGGGTGATCGGACGTTTGAGATGTCCGATGTCGTGGGCGAAGACCTGATCGATGCGCGCCATCATCATCGGCAGCATTTCGCCCATGTGGCCGACAATAACGCGCAGGTGCGGATGACGATCGAGCGTTCCGGCGACCGCCATTCGCAGAAGGTGCACCGCGGTCTCCGAGTGCCAGCCCCAACCGGCGGTTTCAAGCACGCGGTCGGCGCCGTCCGGCAGGCCGGAGAAATAGGCCTGGCGCACTGGCTCGGGCGGAATATGGGGGTGAACGTAGATCGGCACGTCGAGCTCGACCGCCGCCGCGAGCAAACCGTCATAGCTCGGGTGATCGAGGAAACGCCCCTCCGTCGTGCCATTGACCATGGCGCCGACGAAGCCAAGTTCCTTGACCGTGCGCGCAAGCTCGGTGGCCGTGGCATCCGGGCTTTGCATCGGCAGACAGGCGAAGCCCGCAAAACGATCGGGGCGGCGGGCGACAACCGCAGCCAAATGATCGTTGATCTCGCGCGCGAGCGCTATTCCATCGGCGCCAGGAAGAAGATCGGGACCCGGTCCGGCAATCGAAAGCACCTGCACCGTAATGCCGGCGTCGTCCATCGATTTGAGCCGAATCTCGGCAATCTCGGGCAACAGCTCCATGGGATTTGGCGCGCCGGGCGAAATATTCCGCGGCCGAAAACCGCGGCGATTGAGAACATCTTTGGCGATGCGCTGTGTGAGCGAGGGCACCGTGAAGTGCTCCTCAAGAGCAACGGTACGCATGGACGATTTCCTCCGTGTGGTGCTGGCGTCCGGGATTTCGCAAGTCGCTGCGAATTAGCCCGTCATGCAAACTTTGCAATCCCGAAAATCCCCCGAAAAATCATGGTTTCGGAGCGTAGCTTCGAAATCTTTCTGCGCTTTGGATCATTTTTTGGAGCTGCATCGGCCTTGTCGCATCGTTGGCGCCGCTGGGCAAGCGTATTGGCTCGTCTGGGCGCTCCCGATCGGACTCGCGCGGGCCTGCAACAGCCGCGCCGAATCACTCTGTGACGGTTAGTTAACCATCGAACGAATGTCATATTCGGCGCGTGCACGCCCTTGCGAACGTCGTGCGTTGCGGCTAAATACGCACAATCGAGTTTTCGGCCGAATGACTTGGCCTTGCAGCGACTGACAAGCGCGCCTGACTGACGATCTTTCACCAAAATCTCGAGCGAACGAGCCGGGCCTATTTGCTCGGCTCACATGTGCATGTCTACAAGGAGAGACCCGTGGATAACGGCACCGTGAAGTGGTTCAACTCGCAGAAGGGTTATGGGTTCATTCAACCCGAGGGTGGCGGCAAGGACGTTTTCGTTCATATCAGCGCCGTCGAACGCGCAGGCCTCCGCGAGCTTAAGGAAGGTCAGCGTGTTTCCTTCGAAGTCGTGGTGGACCGCAAGACCGGCAAGTCAGCCGCCGAAAATCTGAAGACCATCTAACGTCTGGGCGCGATCGTAACGATCGCGCCCTTGATTTTTTACCCCGGATTGCGAAATCGCGCTTCGGGGTTGCCTGCGCGCGATTGCGCACTCACTCACATCAAAGTCTGAACAATCAAAACAGCATTGAGAGCGAGCACGATCGCGGTGGCGATGATCGCCAAGGCGCGCGCGAGTAGCCTGTTCGCAAACGCTCCCATGACGTCTGCCCTGCTGGTGAAGATAATCAGCGAAATCATCGGCAGTGGCAGAGCAATGCTCAAGACCACCTGACTGACGACCAAAGCTCTCGTCGGATCGGCGCCGAGCGCCACCACGACGAAAGCGGGCAGCATGGTCACGAGGCGGCGCAGCCAGATCGGAATGCGCAATCCGACGAAACCCTGCATGATGATCTGGCCCGCCATTGTTCCGACGGTGGACGCCGAAATTCCGGAGGCGACGAGCGAGACCAGAAAGAATCCGGCCGCGGCGGTGCCGAGGAGCGGCGTCAGCGTGTGGTAGGCGGTCTCGATTTGCGCCACTTCCGGATGGCCGGCGTGAAACGCGCTCGACGCCATCA
>JBAPZR010000393.1:0-1532 GCA_049285335.1 Xanthobacteraceae bacterium
CCCTCATAAGACCATGAAGCGAGCTAAGGTTGCTCATCCCGGCATGATGGGTGATGGCACAGAAGAGCAGAACCTGGGTGAGCGCGGCAACCCGGCGGCACGGATAAAGAAGAACGAAGTGGCCGCCGCCTTCGGCAAGCGGCGCAAAAAATAGCTTTCGTGATAGGTAGGCCGCTCTTCGAGCTCATTCGTTCCGGCAACCGTGGCTATCCAAGGGCCTCTTCTTGTGCTCGTGGTCAGGCGATTGGCTGGCAATGCAGATAATCCGGCATCTGAACCGCCGCAGCACGTCCGGCAGCTTGCCGACGCTCGCCGTCATGCGCTGTGCTAGGACGGTCTGCGGCGTGTGTCCAACGCCTCTAACAGGTCGGCGTAAGTCTTGTACCCGGTGATCTCAGCGGCAGCAGCTTCAGCAGCGTTGCCCGCTCGGTCCAAGACTGCAAAATAGGTCTCATCATCTGCTTCGTCGGTCGCTTCCGCTGCGTTAGTCGCAGCGTTGAAGATGCGGTAGCGGGCAGCCTCTTGCCGCGCCTCCCAGGCTTTATCGGCTCTCGTCCTGTCGTCGCTCATACCCTCCTCCTTCGTGAACCCAAGACGGGCGTCGTGCCACAAAAAAGAACTCCAGGCAGCGTACGTCGCTCGGGGTTACAAGGTGGCACGCTATGACGCGCCCGCGATCTTCACAATTTCAGGGACCGTGTGCACGGTTGGGGATATTGTTAGCCCTAGACCAAAAGTCCCTTTACGACGCGGTGGGAGAGATTGATGAATGCCGATCCGAAACCTAAGCCTCATCAAGGCGATCACGATTGCGCCAACCGCGCGCGTAGGTACCAAGAAGAGGCACTCGACGACGCGCTCAAAAACACCTTTCCTGCATCTGACCCAGTTTCAATCGGGCAGCCGACCCCGCCCCCGGCCGACCACGACAGGGTAAAGCCTCGCCGGCTTGGACGGCGTGATCGAGCAGCTGCCGGTGGTCGCGTAGAAGAAATCGTTTGCGCGGCGACGACGGTTCCAACACCGATATCGCATTGAACGAACCGCACATAGCCCCGCGCGATGGAATGCCGGTTCTCGTCCGCTGGCTTGTCGCGGAGGATGCTGCCCTGTATCCCGATTTTTCTTGGCGACGTGACAGCGGACGACCTGAAACTGCGCTTCTTCGCGTCGATGCGCGAGGTGAGCCCGAGCTGCTACGAAACGCTACACCCGGGAAATTTATCGCAAAGACGGTTGCCTTCCCGTGCAAGAGTCGCGCGCTCAGTATGGCTCCTTGGAAGAGGCCAGTCGGGTAGGTACTAAGGCGCTGACGCAGTTTTTGCAGGGCGCTAATCCGTTCCGTCCAATCAGATTTTACAAGGCCACTTCCCGGTTGAAGTTGTCGACCACGGTCAGAATGCGGAAAAGCCGGCCTGTAGCGAGCGTTCGGCGCCTCCGTTCGCAAATCGGAGTAGCGTCATCTGCGCACCGATCACCCCCGCTGCGCGATCGCCGAAAACCCTTGCATCAGTTCCATCGGGAACGGAAAC
>JBAPZR010000394.1:0-4570 GCA_049285335.1 Xanthobacteraceae bacterium
CCCCTCGTAGACAGCATTGGCGCGGAACATCGGGAACACGTAGTCGTGCACGAATGGCTCGCGCAGGTCCTCGATGAAGATATTTTGCGGCTTTATGCCGAGCGCCAGCGCCTTCTGCCGCGCCGGCTCGAGCTCTTCGCCCTGGCCGAGATCGGCGGTGAAAGTGACCACCTCGCAGCCATAGGTCGTCTGCAGCCATTTCAGAATGATCGACGTATCCAAGCCGCCGGAATAGGCCAGCACGACTTTCTTGACGTCTTTGTTGTTCACGCCGTTCGCGGACATCAGAAACCTGGTGTTGAGCCTGTTCGGCCGCCCAAACGCGCGCGGACTATAGGCAGGCGCTGCAGCGAAGCAAGCGCCGCGGCGTCAGGAGCCTTTTTTGGTTCGCTCGGCGGGCCGCCGAGCCATGACGTTAAACAGCGCCCCAAGCCATGCGCCGATCCGAGCGAGCCGATTTTCCAACACCTTTTCGTCGATGCGGGTCTTGGGCCAACGATAGATCAGGCCATGGACCAGCCAGATGAGCAAGTAAGTCAGGACGCCGGCAAAGACCACGTCGGAGAAAAAGTGCGCACCAGCCGCGATCCGCAACGCGCCAAGCCCGACGCCAAATGCGAGCGCCGCACCATAGGCCAATGGCTCGAGCGGCGGCGGCGCCAGCGCGGCCGGCGCCAGCGTCCAGAAGGCGCCGGACGGCTCGCCGGCAATGAACGAGCAGTTGTTCGGACAATCGCCGCGCGGATCCCACCAGGGTTTGAAGCGGTAGTCGCCGCCGAACTCGTAAACATCGATCGGCCGCGGCCGGCCCCAATGATCCTTGAGCAGCACGTTGGTGAGAATGCCCGGGCCGAGTGCCAAGGTCGCGATCAGGAACACCGCCGCGCGGGCTTCGATGAGCATGGGCCGTTGAGGAAAAATCAATTTCAGCGCGATTGCCAGGAAAGCCGGCAGCACCAGAAGCGTGATCGCGATGCGCGCCGCTTCGCGCGTGTGCTGGACCCACAGCTGGCCATTGACGCCGAACAAGTGTCGCGAGGAACTGAATGTTATTCCGGCAATGTGGAGATCAAGTTGCGGATCGATCGCGCAGATAAGACCGGCCGCGCAGCCGATGGCCAGCGCCACGATAAGCGCTGTGCGGCTCATACGGTCACTTCCATGCGCCGGCTTTGCGACCGGCAAACAGCCAATAGACGAGCCCGCCGGCAATGCCGGCGGCAGCGAACACTTCGGTATTGTGGCCGGCATCGTCGTTTGGCCCGGTGATGTAACCGGCGAAATCGAGGCCGTAGGCCATCGCCAGCGCGAGCGCCGCGCCGATCACGCCGTAAATCACGGCCGAGCGCAACGCCAAGCCTTCGGCCAACGCGATGGCGAGAAGCACCGGCAGGAAGCCGACCACGAAAATCACGATCGACGCCATCGCCGCGACCGACCACAAGGCCGCCGATTCGACGCCGGGCGGCTGCGGACCAAATTGCGCGGTGACATCGCTCCATTCCGGCCCAAGGCTGCCGAGCGTGAGCACGATCGCCGCGGCGACGCAGCCCATGACGTAGCCAACAAACATCATCGTGATTCGGCCGAGGACGGTCATCTGTGCCGGTTCGCCGTAGGGTTCAGTCCGTCATTGCCATGGCGCGCAGCGCCAGGCGTTCGCGCGCCGACAGCTTTTCGGTCGCGCTTTTGAGCTGTCCGCAGGCGGCAAGAATATCGCGTCCGCGCGGAGTGCGCACCGGCGAAGCATAGCCGGCGGCGAACACGACCTCCGAGAACTTTTCGATCTGCTCCCAATCGGAACATTCGTATTTCGTGCCCGGCCACGGATTGAACGGGATCAGATTGATCTTGGCGGGTATGCCCTTAAGGAGCCGGACCAACGCCTTGGCGTCGGCAAGCGAGTCGTTGACGCCTTTAAGCATCACGTATTCGAAAGTGATGCGCCGCGCGTTGGAGAGGCCGGGATAATGACGGCACGCGTCCAGCAATTCGCGCAGCGGATATTTGCGGTTGAGCGGCACCAATTGGTCGCGCAGTTCGTCGGTGACGGCATGTAGCGAAATCGCGAGCATGCAGCCGATCTCGGCGCCGGCGCGCGCGATATTCGGCACCACGCCGGAGGTCGACAACGTGATCCGCCGCTTCGAAATGCTCAAACCGTCGCCGTCGGCCACGACGTTGAGGCCGTCGCGCACAGCCTCGAAATTATAAAGCGGCTCACCCATGCCCATCATGACGATGTTGGAGACAAGGCGTTTCTCAGGCTCGCGTCCGCCGGGTTTTGGCCCTTCACCGCTCGCAGGCTGCGCCGCGAGCCAATCGCCGAGCCGGTCGCGCGCAAGCATGACCTGGGCCACGATCTCGCCCGCAGTGAGGTTGCGCACGAGGCGTTGCGTGCCGGTATGGCAAAACGTGCAATTGAGCGTGCAGCCGACCTGGCTGGAAATGCACAGGGTGCCGCGATCGGTTTCCGGGATATAGACGCATTCAACTTCATGCGGCGCATGGTTCAGTTCGCCCGGCAGGCGCAGGAGCCACTTGCGCGTGCCGTCGACCGAAACTTGCTCGGCGGCGATTTCGGGCCGCGCCAAAGTGAAGCGCTGCGCGAGCGTGCGGCGCAGATCCTTCGACAAAGTCGTCATCGCATCGAAGTCATGTGCCCCACGCACATAGAGCCAGTGCCAGATTTGCTGGACACGCATCCGGCGCTGCCGTTCCGGAACGCCGACCTCGCTCAGCGCCTCGGCCAGCATCTCGCGCGTCATGCCGACTAGCGACGGCTGCGCCGGCGCCGTGTAGCGTTCAAGCGGCCGCTTTTCGACGAAGGCGGGCGCCGCTGCGGTTTCGCCTGCTGCAAGTGAAGTCGTCATCGTCGATCCAGGTTCAACAAAAGCGGGGACGGCAACATTGTCCCATAAATAGTTCCTCCGCCGCAAAAGCAGGAGTGGGCGGAACAAAGCGACCCGACGCCGTCACGGTTTCGATGCTATGCGAGGCAAGGGAGTAGACAAGACGGCGGACCCCACCTCCAGCCCCCTCCGAACGGAAAGACTTCAAGGGGGCCTATTTGCATTCCTGGGCGGTTCGTTCGAGCGCCTGCGCGATGCCCTTAAGCGTATAGGTATCGGTCGATTGCGTTCCTTTCACCGAGACGCCCTTGACCACCGCCGTGTCGGCGGTGCGCATAAGATCGATCATATGGGCTTCTTCCGCTCCATTCTTGATCCAGGCTCCATCCAGTTGGGTGTAGAGCGCGAACGACGTCGAACCGATCTGTGCGCCCGCGTCAGAGCCGGGTTTGAACGGATAACCGATAACGATCGAGACCTCGTTGGTTACTTTGTCGGCCGGCCGAGTTGAAATGAACATGTAAGCGGGATTGCGCGGCCGGTTCGGCGGATTGGTTTCGGCCGACATCGGCTTGGCAATCGCAAAGCAGACCTTCTTGCCCGCCTGAGACGCGGTATAGGCGCCCCATGTGCCATATTGCCCCAGCAATTTCGGCTGGGCGCCACCTGCGACCGCCGCTGCCGGTGCGGCAGGTTTCGCGGTAGGCGGCCGGGGTACGGGCTTCGGGGCCGGCTTGGCCGGAGCGGCGGATGCCGGCGGGGGCGATTGCTGAGCGTGAGCGGGGCAAGCGAGCGCCGCCGCGCCAAGCAGCAAAAGGCCAAGCCGCCACAGTCGCTGCATCCGCATCTGGCCTCGCGCGGGAATGTCCCCTGGGCTCATTGATAGCAAATCTTTCAATTTTAATCCAATTGAGCCCGATGAAAGTGCACTGCTAAGAAAATCTTGCTCGGCTTGCAGCCGACGCGCTTCCCAAATCGGCGCGTTTCATGGTTAGGAAGCCTCGCGGCCCTTTTGAGAACGTTCGCTGCCGAACAATGAAAGAGCATGAAAGCGATCCTTTGCACCCATTTCGGCACGCCTCACGACCTGCAGCTTGAGGACATCGAGGCGCCGCAAGCGGGACCGGGCGAGGCCGCCGTTCGAGTCAAGGCAACGGCGCTCAATTTCTTCGACACGCTCATCATCGCCGGCAAATACCAGCACAAGCCGCCGTTTCCGTTTTCACCCGGCGGCGAATTTGCCGGCGTCATCGAGAGCGTCGGCGCCGGCGTCACCGACCTCGCGCCGGGCGATCGCGTGATGGGTTATAGCGGATGGGGCGCCGCACGGGAGGCGGTCGCGGTTGCGGCGGAGCGGCTGGTCAAGATTCCCAATGGGCTGACATTCGAACGCGCCGCGGGCCTCACCGTAACCTATGGCACGACGCTCTACGCGCTGCGGGAGCGAGCGGCCTTGCAACGCGGCGAATCGCTCGTCGTCCTCGGCGCGTCCGGCGGCACCGGGCTCGCGACCATTGAACTCGGCAAGATCATGGGTGCTCGCGTCATCGCCTGCGCCTCGTCCGATGAAAAGCTCGCTTTTGCCCGCGAACACGGCGCCGACGAGATGGTGAATTATGGCCGCGAGGACCTTCGCAATGCGCTTAAAAGGCTCGGCGGCGAAAGCGGTATCGACGTGGTTTACGATCCGGTCGGCGGCCCCTATGCCGAGCCGGCCT
>JBAPZR010000395.1:0-2725 GCA_049285335.1 Xanthobacteraceae bacterium
GACGATCACGGCGTTTGGATCGACGAAAACGCCGGCGTTGCACTCGTCCATCGCAGGCTCTCCATTCTCGACCTGTCGCCTGCCGGCCATCAACCGATGATTTCGGCCGATGAGCGTTTTGTCATCATCTATAACGGCGAGGTTTACAGCTATCAGCCGATCGCCGCCGAGCTTGCGGCGAGCGGGCTCAAATTCCGCGGCCATTCCGACACCGAAGTTATTTTGAACTCGTTCGCCGTCAACGGCATCGAGGCGACGCTCAAACGCATGATCGGGATGTTCGCGATCGCGCTGTGGGACCGGCGCGACCGCACGCTAACGATCATTCGCGATCGGCTTGGCATCAAGCCGCTGTATTGGGCGAAATTCGGCAAGCTTTTTCTGTTCGGTTCGGAACTGAAAGCGCTACGCGCTCATCCCGGCTGGGCTGCGCAAATCGATCGCGACGCTGTCGCCGCGTATATGCGGCACAATTACATTCCGGCGCCGCATACGATCTACCAGGGCGTCCACAAGCTCGAGCCTGGGACGATCCTGACCTTGCCGTGGCAAGGCGAGCCGCAAATCTCGCGGTTTTGGAATGCGCGAACCGTGGCGCACAACGGCATGCTTTACCCACTTGACGCGGGCGACGACGAACTAACCGAACAGCTGGAAACACTGTTGCAGGACGCCGTGTCGCGCCGCATGATCGCCGATGTGCCGCTCGGCGCATTCCTGTCAGGTGGCGTCGATTCATCGACCGTTGTCGCCTTGATGCAAAGGGCGCGGCTCGGCAAAGTCAGGACCTTCTCGATCGGCTTCGACCTTCCGGGATATGACGAAGCGACTCACGCCGCCGCTGTCGCTCAGCACCTCGGCACGGATCATACCGAACTCACCGTCACGTCGAGCCAAGCACTCGATCTGATCCCGCAACTACCCACGTTTTACGACGAACCGTTCGCCGATTCTTCGCAAATTCCCACTTATCTGGTTTCGGCGATGACGCGCAAACATGTAACGGTGGCGCTATCGGGCGACGGCGGCGACGAGTTGTTTGCCGGCTACAATCGTTATCATCTGACGCAGCGGTTTTGGCGGGCGCTGTCGCTGATGCCGCGCTCGCTGCGAAACGCCGCTGCCGCGACCGTGACTGCCGTGCGGTCCGATCGCTGGACGTCGCTTGCCGCGATTTTGCCGACACGCCTGCGTCCGCCGCAGGCCGGCGACAAGCTCCACAAGCTTGCCGCCGTGTTGAAGCTTGACAGCGCGGACGCCCTTTATCGGCAGCTCGTGAGCCATTTGGAGCCATCGGAAATCGTTCTTGCGGCGCACGAGCCGCGAACCGTCATCGCCGACGAAACATTGGCCAAGGAATTTCCGGATCTCCTGGCGCGGATGCAATTTTTGGATCTTGTCACCTATTTGCCGGACGATATTTTGACCAAGGTCGACCGCGCCAGCATGGCGGTGGCGCTGGAGGCGCGCGTTCCGCTCCTCGATCACCGTGTCGTGGAATTTTCCTGGCGGTTGCCGGGCAACACCAAGGTGCGAAACAACACGACCAAATGGATTCTGCGGCAAGTGCTTTACCGCCATGTTCCGCGCGCACTGATAGAAAGGCCGAAAATGGGGTTTGGCATTCCTCTCGGGGAATGGCTGCGCGGCCCGTTACGCGATTGGGCCGAGACGTTGCTCGACGAACGCCGACTGCAGGACGCGGGATTGCTGGACCCGGGCACTGTCCGGCGGTTTTGGGGCGAGCATCTCGAAGGCGGCCGCAACTGGCAATATTTGCTCTGGAACGTATTGATGCTGGAAGCCTGGCGCGAGCGTTGGGTGTGATCTTCAGGTCGTCTCAATGCCACGCGTTTGCGACCCCGCCGCCGGATCGCAGCCGATGCCAAGGGCCGGTTAATTATCGAATATCCCTTACTGCTGCTGCCGCCGCCATCCCGTCTGCTCGGTGTTCCCAAAGAAGTAACCAAGCGATTCAAAGACCCGATCCCACCGCGACAGGGTCGCTTCAGCGCTGTGACTGTTTTCTGCATAAGCGCGGCCTTTGACACCGACTTCACTGCGCAAGGTCTCGTCAGTCCCCAATCGCACGAGCGCCGACATCCAATCATCATCGTTCGAACAGGCGAGTTCAGACGTGCCGACATTTGCCATAGCCCGGGTATAGGCCGGCGTTGCTGACGCGACGACAGGCATGCCGAGACGCCACAATAGCAACAGCTTGTTTTCTGGCTTGCCTCGTGTGAATGGATCATCGAGATCTATCGGAATTAACGCTATATCGCATCGGGTAATAATCTTCGCCATTGTTTGTTCGTCCCACGGATGGAAAATAGCATTTGCAAAATGACGAGCTAGAAATTGCCTCGTATCAATAAAACCCAACCTTCCGAGCCTTTTTTGCTTCGAGTCGGTGACGACATGGAGTTCGAAGGATTGTCGGCCAAGCCTTCGGAGAATCGGAGCTATTTCAGTCAGCTGAGGCAAATTGCTCGGCAAGCCTTCCCAGACCACACGTAGCGGCGCGTCAGCGACGTAATCCTTTTTAATTTCCTTCAACACACTCGAGTGAATGTCGAGGATGATGTGCACATTATCGCACATCTCCCTTATCAGATCGTTCTGTTCCTGCGTCGTACAAATGACTGCATCGGCGCGCGCGCACATGGCACGAACGCTGCTTAAATAATCGAAACACAACTTTTTATGTCTGCCTAGGATGTAC
>JBAPZR010000396.1:0-2413 GCA_049285335.1 Xanthobacteraceae bacterium
GCCCCGCGACGTCAATCTTGCCCGCCTTCGCGTCCGCGCCATTCACAGCGAAGTCCTCTCATGAGCAAGCTCGTTGAAAATTTAGCCAGTATGCGGGCCGTTGCTGAAAAAAAGATGGACCGCCATCGCGCTCCGTCGTCAAATTTCCCTCGCGGTCGGAGCTTGCCTTTCTGAACGAAACGTTTCCGTTGTTCTATATCGGTCAAATCACGACGGTTTTTGGGTCGCGCGTGACGCCGATGGGCGATCCGGCGGGGTCTTTTTCTTCAAGGCTTCGGCGGTCCGCTTCGCCCGCACCAAGACGGCACCGGGAGGCTGCGCACTGATGTTCTTAAGCGCGCCATTGGAGCTCGATCGCGAAAACGAAGGCAGCCAAGTCGTCGTAATTCTCACTGCGGCGATCGCAGTCGCGAGACGGCGCGTGCCGACGCTCGTCTGCTTCGTAGAGATGGCGGTTGGCGAATGGCGGAAACTTCTGGCTCAGCTGTCGCGGGCCGTCGCCGGAGAACGGCGCCACCGTGCGGCCGTCGAGCGCGAACTGTTCCACGGCCATTATCGGCTGGCCTCGAAAATCGATGACGACTTGCCGCCGCTGTGAAAGCGACATGCAAACGTGTCAAGGAAAAAACCGAGATTTCAACTGCTGGGGACTTCGATGCAACAACGAGAAGAAACCGAACCTCCGTCGAGCTCGCAAGCGCCAAACCCGCAAGCGCCAAGCCAGGGGCCAAATCAAGCGCCAAGCCAAGCGCCGTGGTTTCAGGTCGGGCGCGACAGTCATGGGAACTGGGTCGTTCAAGACCCTCGCGGTATCCGTGGCGGGCTTTTCGTCGATCGCGACCAGGCGCTTCGCTTTGTGCGCGCCGAGAACGGCAATCGCCCGCAGGAATTTGTCATGGTCGGCGGCGTTCTCGAACTCGACATGAGCAAAACATCGGCGACAACCCAGCTGGGCCAGGATGCGGCTGAACGCCGGGCCGCGTGAGCATTTGAAGCGGCTGTAACGCTCCCGTCACGCCACGACCGGCATTGTCGCGGTTTATGGTGGCATTCCCGGCTTAAACAGTCCCTCAAGGGCCGTTCCGACACTGCCGACGGGATCGGGCGGGGGAGCAAGCGTGTCGGCCGTGCCGGCGCCGACGTCGAGAATGCGCTCCGGCGGGCCACCCTCGCGGTTCCACCAGCCGCCACCCAGCGCCTGAAACAAGGCGGCGGTGTCGGAGAGCCGGGCGGCGCGCGCCTGCACGACCTGCAGGACCGACTGCAAATAACTCTGCTGCGCATTGAGCAATAAAATCACGTTGGCGTTGCCGGTCTGCATCTGTTGACGCGCAAGATCGAAGCTCGTCTTCGCGGCGCGTTCGAAGTCTTCCGCGGCCCGCAGCGAATCGGCGTCGTTCTGCAGCGCGCGCAACGAGTCTGCGACGTTTTGCACGGCCCCGATCACCGTCCCCTGATAGGTCCAGGCCGCCGCCTGATAGGTATCCTTGGCGCCTTGAAGATTATGGAGGAGCGTGCCGCCATCGAACAGGGTCTGTGCAACATTACCGCCGATTGACCAAAATAAATTTTGCGGCGCCAGCAAGTGAGCGAGCGCTACGCTCGTGAATCCGGCATCGGCGCTGATCGTGAATGTCGGCAACAGGTTCGCGGTGGCGATGCCAATTTGCGCGCTCGCTGAATGCATTTGCTCTTCCGCCGCGCGTATGTCCGGACGCTGCTCGATCAGCTGCGAGGGAACGCTGACGGGAAGATTGGTGGGCAAGTGTAGATCGGCGAGCCTGAACGTTTCGCGCGGCGGCTCGCTGGGATAAGCGCCCGCCAGCGCAGCGATGAGGTCGCGTTGCTGGGCGAGCGCTTTGCGCAAGGGCGGCAGCGTCGCTCGCGCTTGCGCAAGCGCTGCTTCCTGGGCAGCTACGTCGCTGCGGTTGGCGTAGCCGGCATCGAGTTGCTGCCGCAGAATGTCGAGCATCTTGGAATTGATCGAGATGATCTGTTCGGTCGCGTCGATCTGGCCGCGCAACGACGCTTCGGTGATCGCCGCAACCGCCAGATTGGCCGTCAGCGATAGATAAGCTGCCTCGGCTTGGAAGCGTTGTACGTCGGCCAAGGCTTCGAGCGATTCGACGGTGCGCCGGTTGAGACCCCAAACGTCGAACGTGTACCCCACCTGCAGTTGCGCTGTATCGAGTTCGAAGACGGTAGCGCCATTGGCGGGGACGGGCGCGATTGCCTCGGAACTCCGCTGGCGCGTCGGATTGAAATTGGCTTGCACCAGCGGAAAGAACTTGCCCTCCTGGGCATAGACACTTTCCTTGGCCGAGCGCAACGTCGCCAGCGCCGCTTGGAGCGTCGGGTTGTTTTGCAGCGCTTGCCCGATTAGCGCGTTCAGCTCCGGCGATCGGAAGCACGT
>JBAPZR010000397.1:0-4605 GCA_049285335.1 Xanthobacteraceae bacterium
CGCCTGGGCATTCAGCGAAGGCGAAACGGCCCGATTGTCCGGCCAAAGTCGATTTTAGACCCTAAAAGGTGAGCGTGACGTGAGCAAGACAGACTTCGAGGATGAGCCTGCGCGGTCGATCGGCGGCGAAAATGGTCACGAAAGACGAGGCGCGCCGAATCGCGGCGAACTTCGCCAAGCTGCCGGAGCTGTTGCGTCGGTAGATGACGTTTATTTGAGCGAGGGATTGATAGTTCTTACAGCTTATTGCTCAAAGAAAGCGCTTGAGCGCGATCACGCCAACCCTATTCTTGTGGTGGGTTGTCGGATCGCGCATGGAATCGCAAGCCATGATGACACCTGACAACGCCGAAGCAATTATCGTTTTCTTGTTCTACTGCCTCGCCGTCCACGCAACTCAGCAAGAACGTCGCTAGCGATCGTGACGCCAGCCGCTTGACCTGCCGCGTCGGATGGAGGCGATTGTGCGCGACTATATCGTGATCGGGGCTTTGTCCGTCCTTGCAATATCCGCCGGCATCTATGCGGCAAACACACAGATCGAACAGGCGCCGCCGGGCTACAAGTGGGCGGAACAACGTGGCATCAACGACGAAGACAATTGTTCAGATGGCAATAAATATTTTTATCAAGGCTGTGTCCCTAACGAAGCCGATAACGGCATCGGCACGCCGCTACCCCTGAGTCCCGATGACGGCGATGATAACTGAGGCGACAGGTTAGAAATCCGCCTTGGTGTTCATCCGGTCAGGGCGCGGCGGATCGCGGCCAACGTGGCGAACCGCAGCTTCTGCACGACGGCGCTAGTAATTGTTACTCTCCTGCCGAAACAAAATTTGCAAAGCTTGCGCGGGATTCTGCAACGGAAGGGATGCAGCTCCATATACTCAAACATTTTCCAATGAAGTCGATCTCGTAAGTGCCCGACTGCGAGGTAGCATTTTTGGTGATAGTGACAACTAGCGTCCTATCGTCCCCCGGAGATTCCGCCGTTTTGATTAGGCCATCTGTTTTGGTTTTCATTTTCAAGCCCGAGCTTTCAACCACCCATGTGTACGCCCTTTCCCATTTCAAATCGCAATCAGGTCCGAGTTGGCACCTGATTTGCTCTGGATTCGACACACCCGAATCACCAGCTAATTCCGAGCAGCTACAGGCCCCAAAAAGGACGCCCGCAATCAGCACTGGTCGCAGATACCGCATGAATAACCCCCTCGTTAAAGACACAGGGGCAGCCAAAAGC
This sequence comes from Xanthobacteraceae bacterium, assembly GCA_049285335.1. Lineage (GTDB taxonomy): Bacteria > Pseudomonadota > Alphaproteobacteria > Rhizobiales > Xanthobacteraceae > BOG-931. The sequence goes on from JBAPZR010000397.1 coordinate 1,244, forward strand.
TTGATAAATGCAATTTTCTCTTTAGCACGCGACCCTCCGCTCTGATCTGATCGATTCCAGTCCGCGCGGATAGCCAAATATATCGAAATCGCGTTCATAAGCCCGGTACACACGATCTGCGAGCCCGTTTGAATAATACGATCGCCAAGAACCGTTCATCGATTCGTTCACTTGGAGGTTCGAATATTTGTCACGAACGTCGCTGCTCAGCCCAATATGGTTTAACACCAGAGCAAAATCGGTTTTAAACGTTTCCACTTTACCGATTAAATTCAGATCCAATCCCGGCGCTAGAACGAAATCATGTTGCTGCTGCCAATGGATGTCGATTCTCTGCTCAGCCGTTGCCGTTGCAAACTCGACAAATTGCGGAAACGACAAAGTTTGGTCAACTCCATCCGGCAGCGAACGCGAGATCGCGCTGCGGTATGCACGATAGGCAGTGATGCTCGGTTCGCCGTCGATGAGTGGCTTGCCCTGAAATCTGTTTGTCCATGCTGATAGCAAGCGCGCGTAGGGGTTACGGACAAAAGTAAATCGCAAAGCTTCCGGGCTTTTAGCGAGTTGATGAAAGACGGAGTATCCTGCGAGACGGGGCGATCTAAGCCCGGTGCAGCGACGGTTATACAACAGCGCCAGCGGCGGGCCCGGCGGGGTTCCGACTTCCAAACTGCTTAGAACGGACCTGATTGTAGACGATGCCGCTTTCGGCACACAAAGGTAGATCAAGCTATATTGCGGAAGAACATCGATATAGGTCTCAGGATCAAAGTGGTTTTCACAAACAGAATTGAAGAACGCAGCGGCCGATGGCGTAACCCAGCAATCCCGCCGATTCGCCACATATGCACGTGCTCGGCGCAGATACCAGAGGCAAGTTCTACAAAAATGTTTCATCGCCTGTTCATCGGGACCAACGCGGGGAATGAATTGCAAGCCGAAATGAGATCTAAAATCTAGTCCAGCCCAAGTGCGGGAGGGGTTTTTGAGCAACCGTGTGATGTAGAGGCAACGCTTTGTGGACGAATTTTAATAGTGGACAAACTTTAATACAGGAGCGGAAAGGTACTGCCTGAAAAAGCAGCAAACGAAAATTTGGAAGGGTCGGGTCGCGCCCGCGTCATTGTCGAAGATAATCTTATTGGGTAGTGGCTGTTCGGAAACAGCTCGCGCGTGCCGACAAGGTGATCGAATAACGGAGATTTTGCTGCATTGCATATGTCTGCTTTTGGCACAAAGCGGACATACGCGCCGCCCTCTGTAATGTCTGCTTTTGAGAGTAAGGCGGACATCCCACGGATGCACTTCAATGTCCGCTTATGACCCAGAGCGGACATGGGCGCCTCAGTTTTGTTGCGGTATATGCGGCCAGACATTGCTCGTCGCTCTCGTCATTGTCGTTGTGGGCGGCTTGCTGGTGACGGAGTATCTGAGGGAGGGAATAGCAATTAAAATTCTTTTGGCGGTGATCTCTTTCGCGCCAGCGCGAGCCAAAGAAACGTCTCCATCGGCGGCCGCCTATGCGAAAGCCGAACACGCAGTCACCTCCGTTCACTCCGGCACGAGCGCCTTCGCATTGTGGTTGGAAAAAAGCGGCGGCACATCGAACTTGCCGGTCTGCAGATCATATCTGCAGCGCCAGTCATTCACCACGCCGGTCTGCTGGGGCTTGCGGCCCTCGATGCTGGCCTCACCCGACAGGGCGATGAGAAGATAGCGGTTCGCAGGCCAATCGACACCCAACCAGCGATAAGAGTTCTCTTTAAGCCCCTTCAGCAGATTCGCCGACATGTGATACTCCGGCTCCTTCGCGACTTTTCGCCACTCGGGCCGACCCTTCAGGTAGGCCCACGCCAAGTCGTCGAGCGGCTTCTCGGTCGCGGGAACGTAGCCTTGCGGAGCGAGACGGTACAGATAGAGCGACGACTCTCCCGAGCCGGTCTTTTGCATGCGAACGATCCATTTGAGATCGTTGGTGAAGCGAAAGTCCGCTGGATAATCCGGCTGCTCATCGAGCAGAGTGAAGCTGTCCTTGCGGCGTACCCAGAACTGGTATTTCCAGTCGTCCGTCTGCTTGTTCACGTATTGCTCGATGGTGATCGCGCCGTCCGGCGATTTTTGGGTGAACTGCGGATCGATCTCATAACCAGCAGGCGGACCCGCCGGACCTGCCGTGGCCGTGCCGATGCCGCAGCCAACGAACAGGCCGATCAAAAATGCCCTGAGGTTCATCTATGCTCCTTTGTACCCGGTCACGCGTCCATGCGGCGTGGCTGACCTAATTTGGGAGGCAGATAAATACCCATCGAGCAGGCAGGTCCGATATGACTTCAGTGCTATGCCCCTTGCCGGAGGTATCGTCGTGTAGCAAACAATCGCCGGCGACGAATGTGTGGGATTCACCCGAGCTCGCCGTCACGCGAGTGCAACCTGATAAACTGAACGCCATCATTCGGGCCGGTGACGGATGCGGTACTGCCCCTGCCCATTCAGCGCCCACCTCTAAGATGAAGTAATTCTGAGCGGGTTGGGAGTCGCTAACACGAAGTGGAGCTGCGGGGGGCGCGAATTCCCTCAGTGTCAATTTCAGATCGACTTGCTCGAAGTGACTCTTGCCAGCCGCATCGGAAATAAAGCCGGATGAGGTTCATAGTGATCCTAGTCGGTTGCTATTGGTCGGGGCATCGTTACAGACAAATTGGCGTGGGCCAAGCGCGCCGCTTTGCTGCACCTGCTCACGTCCGCGCTTGGCACAAAGCGGACATCGCGGTCGCAGCCAGCAATGTCCGCTTTTGGGGTAAAGCGGACATGGCCAATTTATGAGTACACGCCCTAGCGAGTATGCCTTCTTACGCGACGGCCTCGATAGGGTGCGGCATCTGAGCGCCGATTATTTGTAAAAAGAGACGCCGCAGCCTTGACTGCCGACACGAGTCTGAAGGGACTGCTTGACGGCGGGCTTACCCGCCTTCGGGAAATTATAGTCCATCGTCGAGATGGTTCCTTCCTGCGTGGCCTGAACCACGTCGAAGGCTCTTTGGCCGATCGGATCGTCGCCAAGCTTAAAGGAGCGAACATCCATACCTACCATCCCCGGACCCGGAAATGCTGTGAACTTGCTTGTATTGAAGCAGGATATGTAAAGATCGCGGTCGTGATATAATTTGTTCTTCGTGTCATTGAAATCGCGGAGCGCCTTAGTCTCATCGCTCTTGAGGGCGGCGGCGGCGCGATCGAGCATCGCTCTTGCTTCCTCTGCTGTCCCGAATTGTTGGGTAACAGCGGACGCGACGCCAAATGTCAGGAATGTCGCAAATGCAGACGCAACAGCTGTATTGATGGCGCTGGCAAGAAGCGCAAGC
>JBAPZR010000398.1:0-1537 GCA_049285335.1 Xanthobacteraceae bacterium
ATCATCGTCGCCGTGATGCGCAAGATGATCACAACCCTCAACGCCATGGTGCGCGACAACGTCGCCTGGCAGCCCAAATCCGCCTGAGTCAACACCACAGTTGCTCATTCGATCACCTCGTCGGCGCCCAGCAGAATCGATTGCGGCACCACAAGGCTAAGTCCTTTAGCTGTGTTGATGTTGATAGCCATGTTAAATTTGACCGGTAGCTGAACCGCTAGGTCCGACGGTTTGGTTCCATTGAGAATGCGATCAACGTAGAGCGCGGCTCGGCGAAATAAATCCAGGTAGTCTGGTCCATACGAAAGCAGTCCGCCGTCCTTGGCAAAGATGGATTGCCAATAAACAGCCGGCACGTTGTTTCGCGCTGCCTGCGATATGACTGCGCCACGATGGACGACCATGAAACCATCCGGTATCGCGACGAGACCGCCACCCGGCTCATGTCCAATGGAGGTAATGATCTGTTCGATTTCGGCATCGCTACGAACGCGCGCTGTGATCACTTCTACCTTGAGCAATCGGGCGGCCGCCTCAAGCGGAGGCAGAAAAAATGATCCGCGGCCTGAAGCCGTGTCGGGGTTGAACATCGCTGCGATCCGCTTGACACCGGGCGCAATCGCCGTGAGCAATTCCAGCCACTTTCCCATCATTGCCGTTTCTGCGTCGGCGAAGCCGGTGATATTGCCGCCTGGGCGCGGCAGGCCTGCAACGAATCCGGAACCGACCGGGTCAGACACAGCCACAAATACTATGGGGATCGTCTGCGTCTCCCGCTGGAGCGATACGGTAACTGGGGTCGAGTTTGCGAGGATAACATCGGGTTGTAGATCAACCAGCTCTTTCGCGAACATCCGCATTCGATCAGCGTTGCCAGCGGCCCAGCGAACATTCATGCTCAGGTTGCGGCCATCAGTCCAACCCAGCTCGGCAAGCGACTTCATGAATCCGGCGAGCCAGGATTTTGGCTCGGGATCGCTTTCGGCGAACGCCATCAGTATACCCATCCGCCGAATGCGATCGGGTTGCTGTGCCCGCGCCGCGCACGGCCACGCGACGGCGGCGCCTGCTAGAAGCGTGACGAATTCCCGTCGCTTCATTCGATCACCTCGTCCGCAGCCACAAGAAGGCCCGGCGGCACCGTAAGCCCGAGCGCTTTCGCTGTCTTGAGGTTGAGCGCCGTCTGATACCTGGTGGGTGTCTGCACCGGAAGGTCGAGTGGTTTGGCGTCTCGTAGGATGCGATCGACAAGCGAGGCGGCCTGTTGGAACGCCTCATTGAGCTCGGTCCCATAGGACATCAGTCCGCCGGCGGTAACGAAGAAGCGCTGCGCATAAACCGCTGGTAAATTGTGCCGAGCCGCGAGCGCGATCACGAGATCACGATGGACCATGGTCGTGCCGTCCGACGGCAGCAGAAGGCCGCCGTTCGGTAAGCGCGAGAACGCCTCGATTCCGCGTTCGATGTCCGCCGCGTCAGCGACCGGGGTTGGATCAATCTCGATGCCGAGCGACGACCCTGCGCCCTCCGCATTCCG
>JBAPZR010000399.1:0-1868 GCA_049285335.1 Xanthobacteraceae bacterium
GCTGGAGTCCGGCGAGGTTTTTGGCGCGTAGAGGGGCGACAAGCTGCAGCGCAATCGCTACCGCCGTCTGCGCGCGCACGGCGTCGTTGTAGCCCGGCTTCGGCAATCGAGTGACCTGCCTCATCATCCTGGTAGGCAAATTGATCAGACGTTCGACATTCACCGAATCGTCAAACGCGCGCAGCCGCATGCGATTGCGCTCAGTCATTTCGCCTTTGCCAGGATTAATACCTCCGCGGATTTCCCTAAGTGCTTCGAGGTGGTCCGGCGGCACTTTCACCCAATACTTGGCGATGCTGAGGATTAGGCGAGCAAAATTGTGCAGCTGTCCGGTTTTGCGCTGACCATTTCGCTGCCAGAAGAAATTGAGCGCGGTCTTCGCCGAGTCGATGCCGACGAGAACCTTGAGCGACCTGATCGACGAGATTTTGCGGCCTGACATTACCAAGGCAGATGCGAGCTCCAGCAGCCAGGTGCGATGACACCGAAGAGTGACCTCGCTTGCTTCAGGAGCGTTTCCGAAGATGTCCTTGCCAGTCTGGCGATCGAGGTAGGCCTGCAGATCAGTCCTAAAAGATCGCGGAAATGCCTCCAGTGGCAGGGCATAGGTGCGGGCGTTGTTCGGCACCCTGAGCCGCACTGCTGGCCAGCCCTTGATCCGGTCACGCATTCTGTTCCAGGTCAAAGCCGCATCGCGGTGAACCTGCTTTGGCCGTTCAACTAGGCTGCGCTGGAGCATCTCGGCAAACGCAGTGAGCACCTCGTCGTTGACCCCCTCAGGGGTCAGGCCGCGGTCACTGCAAAAGCACGCAAATCTGCTGAGCTTGGCACGGTCATATCGATCAGGCATGCGCGCCCTCAGGTCGCGCCACTCAGGCCGCAGGGCTACGTTCGATCGGCGGCCCATCGCGCTCGCGCCGACAATCGTCAGCGCGGCGTTGAAGAGCGACTTGACGTTGCGCCAGCGGGCTTCGCTGAGGCAAGCGCTCGTAGCGGTGATCTGGACGATGCGCGCCCTCAAGAGCCGCGGGTCGGCTGGGATTTCGGTTAGGGGCTGTCCAAGCAGACGGCCCATGACCCTAATCGCCGACGCCATCTCCCGGCGGCGGCGCAAGCTGATGTCGGTCCGCGCGAGGATCTTACGGATTACCTCGTCCAAGCTGGCGGGTGATAGTGACGTTAATTCAGTGGACAGCATTGGACCCCGTGCCCTGTAGTGAACTGTAGGCCAGAATTAGTGATAACGCCATACCAAAATAGCAGGTCGACTTTATAACTGACTATAACTACGGTCCAAGACCGTGTCGCACACGTGCGAGATATTGCTGGTATTGCCCCTCGCTGACGCGCTGCAGACGGCCCACCCGGTAAAAGCCAAGTTCGCCGTGACGGATCAGCCCGCGCACCATTTTGGTCGAGACATTGAGACGGCGAGCGATCGTCTTAACGTCGTGCAGTTGCTCGTTCGCCGGCGGTTCTACAGAGGCGCTGAAGATCTGGCTTTGGGAGGTCATGGCTTGCGCTTACCTCTTCTTCCAGCGCTCTTCAGCAGTGGGTTCGACCTCTCCGTAGTAGCGGCGCCATTAGTCAAGGCTTGACGTGCCGCTAAGCGCCCAAGCAGTTCCGCTAACTGCGTCAGCGCCGACGACGTCGACGACGCTTGCTGCGGCTCACCCCGAGCAGTTGAAGTTTTGGCCATGCCAAATGCCTAGGTCTTGGCATTGCTGAACCGGCGCGGCACAGCTTTGCCGAAAGATCCGTGCTCTCGCGGCGCGCGAAAGCGATTCAACATTTTGCTTGGAGTTTGGACGCCCGGCGCGGGCTCGGCGCTCCAGAACGAAAATCGCCCCAGCCGGAGCGATCATCCC
>JBAPZR010000400.1:0-3621 GCA_049285335.1 Xanthobacteraceae bacterium
GTCCCAGGGAATGCCGAAGGTTTGTCGCAGAAACATTCCAAGCGACGCACGAACGTCCAAGCAATCTTTTTGGGACCACTAAATAAGATTGCGTCAGAAACGTTCAAAGCAACGCACGGACGTCCAAGCAATCTTTTCGGCACAAGTTATTTAATTCAACCGAACCGATGGGAAGGATCAGTAACATGCCAACGGCAACAGTTGCGGCTCCCGGAGCGGCGCCAGCGAAACAGGCAGTTCACCAACCCAAGCAACTCCCGCCGCCAAACAGCGACTTCTATCAGCTCGCGGATGTCTTGACCGACGATGAAAAGGCCACGGTCAAAAAGGTTCACACATACATGGAGACTAAGGTCAGGCCCGTCATCAACAAGTACTGGTCTGATGATGCATTTCCATTCGAACTGCTGCCGTCTTTCAAAGAACTGGGTATCTCCGGTCTGGGATTTCAAGGTTATGGCTGTCCGGGCGGAAGCCAAAAGCTATTCGGCTTCGTTGCAATGGAAATGGCGCGTGTGGACGCCTCATTCTGTACCTTCTTCGGGGTGCACAGCGGCTTGGCAATGGGCTCCATCTATCTCGATGGCTCTGAGGAACAGAAGCAGAAGTGGCTGCCGCCAATGGCCCGCGGCGAAAAGATTGGCTGTTTTGGATTGACTGAGCCATTGGTCGGATCCGGAGCGAGTGGTGGTCTGTTGACCACTGCGAAACGCGACGGCGACAGCTGGGTCCTTAACGGTGAAAAGCGGTGGATCGGCAATGCGCCGTGGTGCGATCTCTCCATCATCTGGGCGCGCGATGTCGCTGACAATCAGGTCAAGGGCTTCATCGTTGAGAACAAGACCACGCCTGGCTTCAGCGTCGAGAAAATCGAACACAAAATCGCGCTGAAAGTAGTCCAGAACGGCCACATCACCCTGAAGGACGTGCGGGTGCCCGAGGCAAACCGTCTCCAGGGCGGCAACTCGTTCCGCGACACAGCGCGCGTGCTGCGGATGACGCGTTACATGGTGGGTTGGGAATCGACTGGCCTCCAGATGGGAGCGTACGAGGCGACGCTCAAATACACCCAAGAGCGATTGCAATTCGGCAAGCCGATCGCCTCGTTCCAAATGGTGCAGGAACTTCTCGCCAAGATGCTAGCCAATGTGACCGCGTGCCAATGTCTGATGGTGCGGTTGGCGCAGATGGATGATGAAGGCAAGCTCGGGGATCATCACGCGGCGCTTGCCAAGGCGTTTTGCACGTCAAAATCACGCGAGACGGTCTCGTGGGGCCGCGAGCTGTTGGGCGGCAACGGCATCGTAGCCGACTACAACGTCGCGCGCTTCTTTGCCGATGCCGAGGCGCTCTATTCCTACGAAGGTACTTTTCAGATGCAGAATCTAATCGTCGGCAAGGCCATCACGGGCCTGGGTGCCTTTATATAAGCAAGGACGGGTCAGCGGCCCTGCTTTCGCTCGCCGTCCGCCCGCTTCTTTATAATCCGGAGATGCGAACATGGCCTCGACAACGCTTGCAACTTCGCCCGAACTAGCGCCCACTGCTTCGCGCGCTGCAGAACTGACGCTCGCGAATATCCTGTACCAGAAGAAAGACGCCATCGCCTATGTGACCGTCAATCGGCCCAAGGTCCTAAACGCACTCAATACTCCGACGTGGAAAGAGCTGCGGACGGCGTTTGAGGACGCGCGGGACGATGCCGCGGTGTGTGGTGTCATTCTTACAGGAGCAGGGACCAAAGCTTTCATTGCGGGTGCCGATATCGGAGAACTCGCGCACCTCTCCGCGTTCGAAGCAGAACAGTCCAGCCGTTTCGGGCAAGAGGTCCTCGATCTTATCGAGAATATCGGTAAGCCGGTGATCGCAGCGATCAATGGGTTTGCACTCGGCGGCGGCTGCGAGACAGCGATGGCTTGCACCATCAGGCTTGCAGTCGACAGCGCGAAGTTCGGCCAGCCCGAAGTCACGTTGGGACTTGTCCCTGGCGGTGGCGGCACGCAACGTCTACCGCGGCTGGTCGGAAAGGGTCGCGCGCTGCAACTCATTTTGTCCGGCGAGATGATCAGCGCACAGGAGGCTTACCGCATCGGGCTGGTCAACGAGATTGTTGTAGCCGCGGACCTGATCACGCGGGCCGAAGCCGTCCTGAAGAAAATCGGTGCCAACGCTCCCATCGCCCTTAAGCTCGCTCTCGAGGCGATAAACAAGGGACTGGAGACGAGTCAGAGCGAGGGCCTGCTGCTCGAAGCATCGTATTTCGGCCTCTGCGCTGCGACGGAAGACAAGAGAGAAGGCACATCTGCCTTCCTCGAAAAGCGCCCCCCACAATTTCGTGGGCGGTGAAGCGGCCTTTTGAGATCAGGAGCGTCAAATGGCAAACGACAACATCTTCTCGGGGCTGAAGGTAGTGGACTTCGCGAGCTTCATTGCGGGTCCCGGTGCCGCAGTGATCTTGTCCGACTTTGGCGCGGATGTCGTTAAAGTGGAGCCACCTACTGGTGAGCTCTGGAGAATCGGGCACAAGATCCCACCGCAGCCACAAGCGAAAGATGCCTATCCCTGGCACCTGGCCAATCGCAATAAGCGCGGCATGACGCTAGATCTGAAATCTCCGGACGCTAAGCAGGTTCTGGAGCGTCTGGTCAAATGGGCCGACGTGCTCATCGTTAATACCCCGCATGCCGCACGCAAGAAGTTGGGACTCGAGTACGACGATGTGGTGGGATGGAATCCGCGTTTGATCTATTCGGATCTCACGGGTTTCGGCGAAAAAGGCCCCGATGCGAATCTTCCCGGATTCGATATCACCTCATACTGGGCGCGAAGCGGTTTGTTGTCCATGACGCGCGACGCTGGCGCACCGCCGACTTGGCCGGTGGCAGGTAGCGGCGACAATGCGACTGCTGTGGGCCTATATTCCGCAATTGTCACGGCTCTCTATCGTCGTGAGCGCACCGGTAAGGGCTCGTATGTTACGACGTCGCTCCTCGCCGAAGGAATCTGGTCCGCGAGCGTTTCGATCCAAGCTGCGCTGTCCGACGCGAAGTTTTTCGGGCTGCACGATCGAAGGAATCCCGCAAACGCGGCAATGAATGTGTACCGGACTTCCGATGACACCTGGTTCGTTCTTCTCGTCACGCCAGACAAATTGGCGGCCGTCGCGAAAGCAATTGACCGCACTGATCTTCTTACGGATCCACGATTTTCCGATCCGGCCAAGCTCGCACAGAACATGCCCCAGCTGACGGCAATTCTCGATGAAGTTTTCAGCTCGCACCCGATGTCGCATTGGTACGAGATTTTCAATGGTGTGCACGTCACGTTTGGTGCTGTACGGGCGCCTCAGGAAGTTATCAACGATCCTCAGTTGCGTGTGAATGAGATTGTCGTTCCGCTCGAAGGTGCGGGCGGCAAGCTGACCTTGACGATCAGTAGTCCCATTCAGGTGCATGGTGTCACCAAAGCAGCTGCGCGGCGCGCCCCAAAACTCGGCGAGCACAACGACGAAATTCTCAAAGACCTTGGGTTCGACGCGAAAACAATCGACAGCTTGCGTGTGAGCGGGGCTGTGCCGAAAACAAAGGAACCCGGCGCGGCAGCGCATAAGCCGTCCTGAAC
>JBAPZR010000401.1:0-1848 GCA_049285335.1 Xanthobacteraceae bacterium
GGCAGGACCGAAACAGGGCACAGGTATTCAGCAAGTAGGATTGGCTAGTTTCAAAGGGACTTAATTAATTAAGACCAATAAAATAGGCTAAATCTATGTGGCTTCAATACCCCTCAAAACGTATGCATGCTTTAGCATGCGATGATAGGAAGCTTTATATATTCTATCTAGTTAAGCGCATATGAGCGGTCCTTATTCATCATCTCGTTCTGGAAACATATCCTTTATTGTCCGTCGTCAGAGATTTTGAGACAAGAGGCGGCCTGATTTAAGAGAGGCTCTGGCGCATCTGGGTTGATGTTATGCGGCTTGTCTGCGGTGTAGCAAGCGACGGTTCCGGATAGTCTTGCGTTTGATCCTTTCTCTTTCCAGCAGGATGGTTTGGCCGCGTCCGAGGTAGACGTCAGCCGGGGTTAGATTGTCGATGCTCTCATGATAGCGCCGGTTGTTGTAGTCGGTGACGAAGGTCTCGATCTGGTTTTCCAGATCGCCCGGCAGGTAGTAGTTTTCCAGCAGGATGCGGTTTTTCAAGGTCTGGTGCCAACGCTCGATCTTGCCCTGGGTCATCGGGTGGTATGGAGCCCCACGGACATGGGCCATGTCATGGCGCTTCATCCATTTCGCCAGGTCATCTGAGACGTATGATGAGCCGTTGTCTGACAGCAACCTCGGTCGATGCAGCACCCTGGCTTTATCGACCCCCGAAGCATCGAGCGCTAAATCGAGCGTGGCGGTGACGTCTTCGGCCTTCATGGTGGTGCACAGCTTCCAAGCGATGATGTAGCGGGAGTAGTCGTCGAGGACGGTCGACAGATAGAACCATCCCCAGCCGATGACCTTGAGATAGGTGAAGTCGGTCTGCCAGAGCTGGTTTGGCGCCGTGGTCTTATCCTTGAACTCGTCGGCAGCCTTCATCACGATGAAGGCTGGACTGGCGATCAGATCGTGGGCCTTGAGCAGCCGATAGACCGATGCTTCCGAGACAAAATAGCCTTCGGTGTCAGTGAAGCGCACCGCCAATTCCCGCGGCGACAACGCGGGCTCGTCCAGCGCCAGGTTGACGATGCGCTCGCGAACATCATCAGGGATGCGGTTCCAAACGCGATCCGGCATGGGATGTCGGTCGTCCAGAGCCTCCGGTCCACCGGTCTGGTACAGGTCGTACCAACGATAGAAGGTGGCAGGCGGAATGCCGATCTTGTCCAGGGTACGCCGCACCGGCAAGGCGGATTGCTCGACCAGTCGGATGATCTCAAGCTTCTCGGCGGCCGGGTACCTCATGTGGCGTCCTCCCCATCCGCAGTCACGCTTTTTTTGAGCAGCCGGTTTTCCAGCGTCAGATCGGCCACGACCTCCTTCAGTGCGCCGGCCTCGCGACGCAGGTCCTTGACCTCATCCGACGTCGCCGCACGCGCCGTATCGCCAGCCAAGCGCTTCTTTCCCGCCTCAAGAAAGTCCTTCGACCAACGATAGTAGAGGTTCTGGACAATCCCCTCGCGCCGGCAGAGCTCGGCGATGCTGTCTTCGCCGCGCAGTCCTTCCAGTACGATGCGGATCTTGTCTTCAGCCGAAAAGTGCCGCCGCGTCGCACGGCGGACGTTCTTCAACACCTGTGTCGCCGGTTCTTTCACCGGACCGGATTTCTGTCTCATCTTCGCTCCTTGAAAGGCTACGATGAGCCAGAAATCCTCCCTTCCTCAACCCGCTAAATCTGTCTCACAAGTGCTGACGGCGGACAGTAGTCAGGCAAAAAGAATCTTCTAACAGTCGTCGCGGGAATAGTGGCGCGAGACGACGATTTTTTCTTTCGCAAGAATAGCGTCGGCTTCAACAAGCAATGCTTGTGAT
>JBAPZR010000402.1:0-14628 GCA_049285335.1 Xanthobacteraceae bacterium
GCATCGATGGCGTTACGCCGGCCGCACTGACGCTCTTGGTCGCGCATATGCGCCGGCCTCGCCGTAAGCCGGCGAGCAAATCGCCGAGTGAGTCTGCAAGCAAGCCTGCAAGTAAGCCTGCAAGTAAGTCTGCAAGCGGTGCAGCCTGACCTCTCGTCAGACCGCGCCCGCGCGCTGGCGCTGACCGCTGTTTCACGTGAAACAGCCGACCGCCTCGATCGGTTCGTGGCGCTTCTTCTCGACTGGCAGAGCCGGATCAACCTCATTGCGTCGTCAACGGTGCCAGTGCTGTGGACGCGCCACATCGCCGACTCCTTGCAGCTGCTCGCGCTTGCGCCCGAAACTCGCCGGTGGGCCGATCTCGGCTCGGGGGCAGGCTTTCCCGGTGTGGTCATCGCCTGCGCGCTCGCGGATTCGCTTCCGGCAGTGGTCCACCTGATCGAAAGCAACAAAAAGAAAGCCGCTTTCCTCAACGAAGCAGTCCGCGTCACCGGCGCGCCTGCGATTGTGCATGCGCAGAGGAGCGACGATTTCATCAAAAAACTCGAAGGGCCACTCGACATCGTCACCGCACGTGCGCTAGCTCCGCTGCCGCGGCTCCTGACAATCGCGTATCCGCTGTTGAAAAGAGGGGTCAAAGGCCTGTTTCCCAAGGGCCAAGATGTGGATGCTGAATTGACCGAAGCCGCTAAATGTTGGAGCATTCAGGCGTCTTTAGTTCCGAGTCGAACTGATCCAAAGTCGCGCGTGGTTGTGATTCGTTCCGCAAAGCCCAGGCCATGAAGCAGCCGGCGCGCTATCTCCGGTTGTATCATGCACTTTTTGATTGTGAAGACGCCTCGCGATGAATGAACCTTCTCAATCGCTTTCTGATGTGCTCGCGTCCGCCGCATCGGACCCGGTGCGTGTGAAGCAGCCGGCGAAGCGGCCTCGGGTGCTCGCTGTCGCCAATCAGAAGGGCGGCGTCGGCAAGACGACGACGGCCATCAATCTCGGCACCGCGCTCGCGGCGATCGGTGAAGATGTCCTTATTGTCGATCTCGATCCGCAAGGAAACGCATCGACGGGACTCGGCATCGATCGTCGTAATCGGCGCTATTCGACATACGACGTGCTGACCGCGCAGGCGGCATTGCGCGATGCGATCGTGGCCACTGCGGTGCCTCGGCTCTATCTCGCGCCGTCCACGCTCGATCTGTCCGGTTTGGAGCTCGAAATCGGTCAGGCGCGCGACCGCGCTTACCGCTTGCGCGGTGCGTTCGGCGGACTGAACGAGACCGACGATATGAAATTCACCTACGTGCTGGTCGATTGCCCGCCTTCGCTCAATCTTCTCACCGTCAACGCGATGGCGGCTGCGAACGCGATTCTCGTGCCGCTGCAATGCGAGTTCTTCGCGCTCGAGGGCTTGTCGCAACTGCTCAAGACCGTTGAATCGGTTCGTACCCAGCTCAATCCGGATCTCACGATCCACGGCGTGGTGCTGACCATGTATGACGCGCGCAATAACCTGTCCGCGCAGGTCGTTGCCGATGTGCGCGAGTTCATGGGTGCCAAAGTCTACGAGACAATCGTCCCGCGAAATGTGCGCGTCTCCGAAGCGCCGTCCTACGGCAAGCCGGTGCTGGTTTACGATCTCAAATGCAGCGGCAGCGAAGCCTATCTGCGGCTCGCGACCGAGGTCATTCAGCGAGAAAGAAAATACGCGCTGGGTGAATCGGTAATATGAGTGCCAATCTGGGAAAGACGGCGATGGCGGATGACTCAACGCGATCGCGACTGGGACGCGGCCTCGCCGCATTGATCGGTGAAATGGCGGCCGAGACGTCAGCTGAACGGCCGCGCGGCCAGCGCCGATTGCCGACCAGCGCGTTGCAGCCTAACGCGCGCAATCCGCGCCGGGCTTTTCCCAATGACGAGCTTGACGAGCTCGCCGCATCGCTGCGCGAGCGCGGCCTCATTCAGCCGATCGTCGCTCGGCCGATGCGCGGCTCCGCGGACGTCTTCGAGATCATCGCCGGGGAGCGCCGCTGGCGTGCGGCGCAGCGTGCCGGGCTTCACGACGTGCCGGTCGTCATCATCGAAGCCACCGATGCTGAGGCGCTGCAACTTGCAATCATCGAGAACGTGCAGCGCGCCGACCTCAACGCGCTTGAAGAGGCGGATGGCTATCGCGCCTTGATGGAAGAGTTCAGCAACAACCAGGACGAGATCGCGAAAATCGTCGGTAAGAGCCGCAGCCATGTCGCAAACACGCTGCGCCTGTTGAAGCTTCCCGAAACGGTGAAGTCCCACATTACTTCCGGCCAGCTCTCGGCCGGTCACGCGCGGATGCTGGTCGGACAGCCGAACGCGGAAAAGCTTGCCGAAGACATTGTCGCTCGCGGCCTCAATGTGCGCCAAGTCGAAGCGATGGCGCGTGACGTTGCGGAGAAGAGCGGGAAGAAGCACGGCCACGCTCGCGCCGCGCGGCGAGGCGCCGGGAAGGGCGCAGACTTAACCGCCCTCGAAAAGCGCCTGTCCGATGCGCTAGGTCTTGTTGTTAGCATCGACGAGGGCAAGCGCGGTGGCGGCGTTCTCAGCATCCGCTATCGTAATCTCGATCAGCTCGACGACGTGGTACGGCGGCTGGGAAAGAGGTAAGACCGTCCCCGGCAGAGAAGCGGCAGGGACAAACAAAAAGCCGGCCTCGATGGCCGGCTTTTGCGTTTTCTGTGGCGACTAGCGATGCCGTCGTGCCGTCGGCGGCGGAAGGCCGTCCGTCCAGGCGTCGTGCGGAAGCGCCGCATCGACAAGCCAGCCGCCGACGAACGGCAGAACGCAATCGGCCATTCCGACATAAGCTTCGCGGGGCGTGAGCGGACGGTTCAGCACGACCGTGCCGACGAACGGATAAACCACCGCACACCCATAAGACGTTACCGCCCAGGCGCTGATGAAAACGCCGTCGCCGATGTGGCCATGGTGGTGGGCCGTTGCGGCAAACGACGCTGCGGTTGATGCAGTGCCCACGCCGATGCCGACGGCAGTAAGCCGCGGATCTTGGCCGTGGGACAACCACGACCACAAACCATTCCAGCCATTGTCCTGAGCACGAGCAGCCTGCGGCTGTAGCCCGATCGCCAAGACCAGGGCCAGCGCAGCGAGAAGAGACCGCTTCATTCTGATAACCGCCTCCATATCAGCCTGCCCGAAATGCCGGGATGGGGAGCAGTCGCGATATGGTTAATGCGTATCGTGAATGAGCCGCTATGCTGTCGAGGCTTCGGGTGTGATAACTCGCGTTATTTCCGCCCACTGTGTTTATTCGGCAACCATTTGTCCCCAAATGACGGCCATCGAGGCGGGTCACGACGCATTGCAACAGTCGCGGACAAGAAAATTTTTGCGCGTGCTTCACTCAGCGGCAGTGCGCCCGGCCGCCGAACCGAATCGCCGCTCGATGTAATCGACGACGATCTTCTGAAAATCGGCTGCCAATGTCGGCCCCCGCAGCGTCATGGCCTTCTTGCCGTCGATGAAAACCGGCGCCGTGGGCTGTTCGCCGGTGCCCGGCAAGGAAATGCCGATGTCGGCATGCTTGGATTCGCCTGGTCCATTGACGATGCAACCCATCACGGCGACGTTGAGGCCCTCGACGCCGGGATAGCGCGTCTTCCACTCGGGCATCGAGTCGCGAATGAAGCTCTGAATATTGGCGGCGAGCTCCTGGAAAGTCGTCGAGGTGGTGCGACCGCAACCGGGGCAAGCAGCGACCAGCGGCACGAAGGTTCGCAGGCCCACCGTCTGCAGCAATTCTTGGGCGACCTTGACCTCGAGCGTCCGATCGCCATTCGGTTCGGGCGTCAGCGAGATACGAATCGTGTCGCCGATGCCTTGCTGCAGCAAAACACCCATGGCCGCCGAGGAAGCGACGATGCCCTTTGACCCCATGCCGGCTTCCGTCAAGCCGAGGTGTAAGGCGTAATCGCAGCGCCGCGCCAACTCGCCATAGACTGCGATGAGGTCTTGCACGGCTGACACTTTTGCCGAGAGGATGATCTTCGAGCGCGGCAGCCCGATTTGCTCGGCGCGCTCGGCCGACAGCAACGCCGATTGCACCATGGCTTCGCGCGTGACGTCGCGGGCATCCACCGGTCGGTTGGAGCGTGCATTCTCGTCCATGAGGTGCGTGAGTAGTTCCTGGTCGAGCGAGCCCCAGTTCGCACCGATGCGCACTGGCTTATTGTGGCGGATGGCGGTTTCGACAATGGCGCCGAACTGGCGGTCCTTCTTCTCTTTGAAGCCGACATTGCCCGGATTGATTCGATATTTGTCGAGCGCTTCGGCGCAGGCGGGGTGGTCGGCAAGGAGCTTGTGGCCGATATAGTGAAAATCTCCGACGATCGGCGCGTCGACGTTCATCTTGACCAGCCGCTCTTTGATATGCGGCACGGCGGCGGCCGCCTCGTCGCGATCAACCGTGATGCGCACGATCTCCGACCCCGCCCGGGCTAAGGCCGCCACTTGTTTCGCCGTGGCGTCGGCGTCGGCGGTGTCGGTATTGGTCATCGACTGAACGACGATTGGCGCACCGCCGCCGACCGTCACATGGCCGACTTTCACACCGACGGTGTGATGCCTCTCGGTCGGGCCGGAAAACTTCATCATTGGCAAACTTCCTAGGTCAATCAATGGGTTAAGAGCGTACCTCGACCCGTCGCCGGGGGGCTCCGGGCCAGACCTGCGCTATGGATATAGCGTCACCGGGGCGTGTTGACGAGGAGGAGGCCGCCGGCCACGAGCGTTACCGCCAGCGCAAAGGCCGGCGTCAGCGGTTCGTTTAAAACAATGTGACCCGCCGCGACGCCAAAAAGCGGCGTGAGGAATGTGAACACCGAGAGCCTTGCCGCGGAATAACGCACGATCAGGGCAAACCAAATGGTGAAGGTAATGCTCACCACCCAGATCGTCTGGTAGGCGAAGGCTCCGAGCGCCACGGCGGACGGCGCGGCGACGATATGTTCGCCGAACACGATCGCGCCGGCGGCAAGGAGCGGCGCCGAAACGACAAGCTGATAGAGCAAGGTCTTTTCAGCGCTGACGCGATTGAGCGCGCTTACTTTGATGATCAGCGTTGTTGCCGCCCATGCGGCGGCGGCGCCGACCAGCATCAAGTCGCCAAACACCTGACGTGGATCGTTCGCCGGCGTCGGCAGCCCGAATGCGATCACGATGCCCAAGAACGACAGCAACAGGCCAAGCCACTGCGAGGCGTGAAAACGGTCGCCCGGAATGAGCCAGCGCGATCCGATGACCACAAAGAACGGCGCGAGATAAAGAAACAAAACGCCGCGTGTTGCGGTGGTCCAAAGCAGGCCGCGATAGATCAAGAGAAACTCAAGCGCAAATAGGGCGCCCGCCAAGATGCCGGCCTTGAGCGTGCCGTCGCGCTTGAATAGCGGGATTCCGCGCGCTCGCGTCCACAGCCCGACCAGGGCCGCAGCGATCAGTGAGCGCACCGAGCACTGGATCAGCGGCGGGATGTCGTGAATGGCGAGCTTGATGGTGACGTTGTTGAAGCCCCAGCTCAAACACAGAAGGATCGTCACCGCGATCGCAGTCACATCGAGCGGACGGGACGACGAAGGGGATGTCACTTGCGGTTCAGTTGCATTGCAATTGGCGTCATCGCTCGCGGCAGTGCGAGCAGATGCCGGCGATTTCGATCACGGGACTTTTTGGCGAAAAACCTGCCGCACGCGATGAAGCCTTGAGGGCTTCGGCGGCGCCGCCGCCCGGCGCCTCGCCGACGGCGCCGCAGCGCTCGCAGATCAAAAAGATGACGAGATCGTCGCCGCCGTGATTGTGGACGCAAGCCACGAACGCGTTACGTGTCTCGATACGGTGGACGAGACCGTTTCCGATCAGAAAATCGAGCGCACGATAGATCGTGATCGGGGCGGGGCGGGTCCTCTGCCGCAACCGGCTCATGATCTCGTAGGCGCCGAGCGGCCGATGGCTCGCTAGCAAAGTCTCCAAAACTTGCCGCCGCATCGGGGTAAGCCGTTGCGCGCGAGCGGCGCATTGCGCTTCGGCATGTGCAATAGCGGCGCTGGTGCAGCGGCCGTGATCGTGATCCGGGGCTGGGAAAATCGCGCGCGACATTACTCCTACAGCTTAGCCATTTTTCCGGCCGCGCCAGCGGTAGCGGGCGCGGCTATCCGGCACTTTAGCGGATCGAGGTGGGATCGCGAAAAGGTGACACTCACTCTGCCAATTTATGTTGCGCTGCAGCAAAAACCAACTCAGAGTCCCGCCGCGCCGAGACGGTGTCTCGCTGGCGTCGCAACATAAGGCCATTGAAGAGCTGGGACCGATTTCGGGACCGAGAATGCTTTGGAGACCGACATGCTGAAGGGAAAGTCCGCGTTGGTGACCGGCTCGACGTCGGGTATCGGTCTGGGGATCGCTCGCGCGCTTGCTGCGCAAGGCGCCAATATCACGATCAATGGCTTTGGCGACAAGACGGCGATCGAAAAAGAGCGCGCCGGTATCGAGTCGGAATTCAAAGTCAAGGCGATGTACTCGGCCGCGGATATGACCAAACCGGCAGAGATCGCCGAAATGGTCCACACCAGCGAGAAGGCGTTCGGCACGCTTGACGTGCTCGTCAACAATGCCGGCATCCAGTTCGTCTCGCCGATCGAAGATTTTCCGGTGGAGAAATGGGATCAGATCATTGCGATCGGTCTGTCGGCAGCTTTTCATGCCATTCGCGCCGCGATACCCGGGATGAAATCACGCAAATGGGGTCGCGTCATCAATACCGCTTCAGCCCATTCGCTCGTCGCCTCGCCATTCAAGGTCGCCTACGTTTCGGCCAAGCACGGGCTTGCCGGGCTCACCAAAACGGTGGCGCTCGAAGTCGCCACCTTCGGTATCACCTGTAATTGCATCAGTCCGGGTTACGTCTGGACGCCACTCGTCGAAAAACAGATCCCCGACACCGCCAAGGCGCGAGGCATGACCGAAGAGCAGGTCAAGCGTGACGTTTTGCTCGCGGCACAGCCGACCAAGGAATTCGTCACGGTCGACGAAGTCGCCGATCTCGCCGTCTATCTTTGCTCCGACGCGGCAAAGGCGATCACGGGAGCAAACCTATCGATCGATGGCGGCTGGACGGCGCAATAAGCTTTATTTCAAGAGACGTTCTTGAGCGTCGTGACCGGCACGGTCCCCCGCACCGTGGTGGTAAAATTTGAGAGAGTCCCGGAATGAAAAACATCCTGAACTCGTTGTTGCCGTCGCGCGCGGCCGAGCAAAAAGGCGCGGTCAAGACCAAGCGCATCAATCTCGCGCTGCAGGGCGGCGGCGCGCACGGCGCCTTCACCTGGGGCGTGCTCGAACAAATACTGAGCGACGAGCGGATCGGCATCGACGGAGTCTCGGGCACGTCGGCGGGAGCCATCAACGCGGTGATGCTGGCGGACGGCCTCGGCCACGGTGGGCGCGAGGAGGCGCAGAAGCGGCTTGCCGATTTCTGGCGCGCTGCGTCGAGCACCGGCAATCTGCCCGCGTTGCAGCGCGCGGTCATGGAGCGGATTCTGTCGTTCACACCACTCGAAGGTTCGCCGGTGCAGGCCTGGTTCGACACTTTATCGCGTTATTTTTCGCCTTATGACGTCAATCCGCTCAACATCAATCCGTTGAAGGATTTGATCGAACGGTTCGTCGATTTCGAGAGGTTGCGCGCCAATACCGATTTGCAGCTGTTCGTCTCGGCGACCAACGTGCAAACCGGCCGCGTGCGAATTTTCTCGCGCGAGAGCATCACCGCGGACGCGGTCATGGCGTCGGCCTGTCTTCCGCTCCTGTTCCGCGCCGTCGAAATCGATGGCGTGCCCTACTGGGATGGTGGCTATCTCGGCAATCCGGTCATCTTTCCGTTTTTCCGCACGACGGCGACGGAAGATGTTCTTGTCGTGCAGATCAATCCGCTCTTCCGGCAGTCGACGCCGATGTCGTCCAGCGAGATCATGAACCGCATCAACGAGATCACGTTCAACTCCTCGCTGATCGGCGAATATCGTGCCATCGATTTTGTCGCCCGGCTGATCGACCAAGGCAAGCTGCCGCGCGGCACCGGTCCGGGCGAATATCGGCGCATCAATGTCCACCGTATCGTGCTCGATCGCTTCGGCACTCATTTCGATTCGTTCAGCAGGCTGTCCACCGACTACGATTTTTTCGACATGCTTCACGTCAACGGCAAACGCGCTGCGCGGCGTTTCCTCGACGAGCATTTCGACGATATCGGTGTGAAGAGCACCGTCGATCTGCGGGCAGAGGCGCAGGCCGAATGGGCGTGATATATTCGCTGCCATGGGCGCTGCGATGGCTCAACCTCAGCCGCTCCTGACCGCGGCCGTTGGTTCGGCGCGGCTCGAAGTTTGCGTCGCCGTCATCACGACGTTGAATGTCGATGCCGTCGTCAACGCCGCCAACCGCAGTCTCCTAGGCGGCGGTGGAGTCGACGGCGCCATCCATCGCGCCGCCGGACCGGATCTGGTCGCCGAATGCCGGACGCTTGGCCGCTGCGAAACCGGTTCGGCCAAAATCACGCGCGGCTATCGATTGCCGGCGAAGCATATCATTCATGCCGTCGGTCCGGTCTGGCGGGGAGGGGCCGCGCGCGAGGAAGAGTTGCTGACCTCGTGCTATCGCAGCGCCATCGACATTGCCGCTGCGCACAGGCTCGGATCCTTGGCATTTCCGGCGATATCGACCGGCGTCTATGGCTTCCCGGCGGATCGCGCCGCCCGCATCGCCGTGGGCACGGTCGCCGCCGAGTTGGCGTCGTCGTCGCGCGGCGTTGAGCGCATCGTGTTCTGCTGCTTTGCCCAAAACGCGGCCGACCATCACATCACAGCCCTTGCGGAGCTGGGCCTGGTCTGAAAACGGCACCGCCGCAAGAAGCCCTGCCTCTTGAGGCAAGCTTGCCGTCCGGCCGGAATTGCAGGAATTAATAAGCAAGCTTATAATAGACCTACCTTATTACCTGGGGAACAACCATGCTGCCACGCTCCCTTAACAGGGAATTTGCTTTTTCCCTCAATGACGTAGCGCGAATGCTCCGAACCTATGCCGACTACAAAGCCGGGCAATTCGGCATCACTCGCGCGCAATGGGTCGTTCTGGTCCGGCTCGACCGGTTCGAAGGCCTGAAACAGTCCGAGCTCGCGGACATGCTCGATCTGCAGCCGATTACGTTGACGCGGCTTCTTGATCGCCTCTGCCGCGGCGGGCTCATCGAGCGACGTCCTGACCCAAACGACCGCCGCGCCAATCGGCTCTATCTCACCGCCAGTGCGCGGCCGCTGCTCGAGCAGCTCGGCGATCTCGGCGACGAATTGATGTCGACGGCGCTCGCCGGCGTCAAGCGCGAGAGCATCGAACGCATGGTCGCGCAACTCGCGGTCGTGAAGGAGAATTTGCGCCACGCCATCGCCCAGCGACCGTCGGCTCCCGCGGGAGAGCGGCGCTATGGCTGACACGGTCCTCAAACTCGTTCCGGCCGAAACGGCGACGAAGCTGCGGCCTTCGTCATTTGTCGGCGCGCTGCGCCGGCGCAAGCGCTTTCTCTTGATGGTCATCGTGCCGATCGCCGTGGTCGTCGCCGGCGCATTTTTGTACGTGACGGGCGGCCGCTACGTGTCCACCGACGATGCCTATGTACACGCCGCCAAGCTGATGGTGTCCACCGACGTTTCCGGCATTGTCAGCTCGGTCGGTGTGCACGAGGGCGAAACCGTCAAAGCCGGCGATGTTCTCTTCCGCATCGATCCGAAACAATTTCAGATCGCGCTGGACAATGCCAAGGCCAACTTGGAGCAGACCGCGCTTTCCATCCGCGCCATGAAGCAAGATTATGCGCGCATGCAAAATGACGTCGCCGCCGAACAGGCGCAGGTCCATTTGGATCAGACCACGTTCGACCGCAACGCAGCGCTCCTGCGCAGCGCCACCGTCTCGCAATCGAGTTACGACCAGGCGCGTTACACGCTCGATGCAGACCAAGCAAAGTTAAAGGCTCTGCAAGATCAGGCGGCGGTTCAGCTCGCCCGGCTTGGCGGCAACGCCGACATTCCCGTGGAGCAACATCCGCAATATTTGCAAGCCAAAGCGCAGGTCGATGAAGCGCAACGCCAGCTCGATCATACGATCGTGCGCGCGCCGTTCGACGGTGTGGTGACGCAAGTCGATGCGTTGCAGCCCGGGACCTATCTGGTGTCGCAGACTGCGGCGCTCACCAATACCGGCGCGATCGGTCTTGTTGGCACGAACGATATCTGGGTCGACGCCAACATGAAGGAAACCGATCTCACGCACGTGAGATCCGGCGACCACGTCAAGGTTTATGTCGACACTTATCCGGGTCATGTTTGGTCGGGCACGGTGCAAAGCATCGCGCCTGCGGCCGGTTCGGAATTTTCGATCCTGCCGGCGCAGAATTCGAGCGGCAATTGGGTGAAGGTCGTCCAGCGCATCCCGGTTCGCGTGCAAGTCGACCCTAACTCGCAATCGCCGCCGTTGCGGGCCGGCATGAGCGTCACGGTCGAGATCGATACCGGCCATCGCCGCGGTCTGTCCGACCTGATCTAACATCACACGGCGTCAGCAATGGTTGGAACAATCGATCAGCCAAACGGCAGCTATCGCGCCATCGTCAGCGCCTGCACGGTGCTGGCGACGCTGATGCAAGCGCTCGACACGACCATCGCCAATGTCGCCCTGCCCTACATGCAAGGTTCGTTTGCGGCGGCGCCGGATCAGATAACCTGGGTGTTGACGTCCTATATCGTCGCCGCCGCCATCATGACCGCTCCGGTCGGCTGGCTGTCCGCCCGCTTTGGCCGCAAGACGCTGTTCATCGCCTGCCTGGCCGGCTTCACATTCGCCTCCGTGCTCTGCGGTCTCGCCAAGAGCCTCGACCAGATGGTGATATTCCGCTTGCTGCAAGGCGCATTCGGCGCCGGGCTGGTGCCGCTATCGCAAGCGACGATGCTCGATCTTTATCCGCTGGAGCAGCGCGGCTCCGCCATGGCGCTGTGGGGCGTGGGCGTGATGGTCGGCCCGATTTTGGGTCCGACATTGGGCGGCTATCTCACCGACGTCTACGATTGGCGGTGGGTGTTTTTCATCAACGTGCCGTTCGGCATCCTCGGGATCGCCGGTCTTGGCTTGTTTCTCCGCGAGCGGGGCGGCAGCGCCGCGCTGAAATTCGATTGGATCGGCTTTGCCGCGTTGAGCCTCGGTCTCGGCGCGCTGCAGCTCGTGCTCGACCGCGGCGAGGTGAAAGACTGGTTCGGCTCGACGGAGATCATCGTCGAAGCAGTACTCGCCGCGCTAGGCCTCTATCTCTTCCTCGTCCACGTGACGATGGCGAAGCGGCCGTTCATTCCACCGCGGATTTTTCGCGACCTGAATTTCAGCATGGGTCTCCTGGTGATGTTCGCCATCGGCATGGTCTTGCTGGCGAGCTCGGCGCTGCTTGCCCCTTACCTACAGACCTTGGGCGGCTACCCGGTCGCTCAAGCCGGCATCTTGATGGCGCCGCGCGGCGCCGGAACGATGATTGCCATGCTGGCCGCCGGCCGATTGGTCAACCGTGTCGATCCGCGCCTTTTGATGTTCGTAGGCTTTGTCTTGCTCGCGGAATCCGCCCGGGAAATGGTGGGCTGGACGCCGGATATCGGGTCTTGGTCGCTCACCGTGGCGACCTTGACCCAAGGGGCCGGATTGGGTCTCGTTTTCACGCCGCTTCAGATCGTCGCTTTCGCGACCTTACCATCCGAGTTGCGCACCGACGGAACGGCGTTGTTCAGCCTCGTCCGCAATGTTGGCAGCTCGATCGGCGTCTCGGTCGCATCCTTTCTGCTCGCGCAAAACACACAGATCGAGCATGCCGCTCTCGCTGCGCAAATTACGCCGTTCAATCGCATGCTGCAGTCGGGCGGCGCTTATCTGTATTGGAACACCGCGACATCGGCTGGATTGGGCGCGCTCAATGACGAGATTACGCGGCAGGCTTCGATCATCGCCTATCTGGACGACTTCAAGCTCATGCTCATCGTGAGCCTGCCGGCGGTCCTGTTGCTCTTCCTGATGCGATGGCCGGGACGTCGACGGGCGACGACCGGCGAAATGGCCGTCGTCGATTAGGCAAAAAATGAGCGGCGATTTGAAAACGCCGCTCGTTTCTACGAAGATCAGACAAGATCGAAGCGGTCGAGGTTCATGACCTTGGTCCAAGCCGCCACGAAATCTTTCACAAATTTGTCCTTCGAATCCGTGGACCCATAGACTTCCGCAAGCGCGCGGAGTTGGGAGTGCGACCCGAAGATCAAGTCGACGCGGCTTGCGGTCCACTTGAGCGCGTCGGTTTTGCGATCGCGTCCCTCGTATACGCCTTCCGAGCCGGCGGCCAGCTGCCATTGCGTGTTCATGTCCAGCAGATTGACGAAGAAATCGTTCGTCAGCGCTTCGGGCCGCTTGGTGAAGACGCCGTGGGCCGACTGGCCGACATTGGCGCCGAGGACACGCAACCCGCCGACGAGAACCGTCAATTCCGGCGCCGTCAGCGTCAGCAATTGCGCGCGATCAACCAAAGCTTCCTCAGGCGTCATGAATTGCCGCTTGTCACCAAGATAATTGCGGAAGCCATCGGCACGCGGTTCGAGAGGTGCGAAGGATTCGACATCGGTATGCTCTTGCGAGGCGTCCATGCGTCCCGGCGTGAACGGCACCTTCACGTCGATGCCGGCGTCTTTGGCGGCCTTTTCGACTGCCGCGCTGCCGCCAAGCACAATCAGGTCGGCAAGTGAAACCCTTTTGCCGCCGGATTGCGACGCATTGAACTCCTGCTGGATCGTTTGGAGTTTCTGAAGGACCGTCTTGAGCTGTGCAGGCTGGTTAACCTCCCAGTCCTTCTGCGGCGCCAGGCGGATACGCGCACCGTTAGCGCCGCCGCGCTTATCGGAGCCGCGGAAGGTCGAAGCCGACGCCCAGGCCGTCGAGACCAATTGCGATACCGACAAACCGGACGCAAGAATCTTGGCCTGCAGAGTGGCGATGTCCCCTTCCCCGATGAGTGGATGATTCATCTTTGGGATCGGGTCTTGCCAGATCAGGATCTCTTTCGGAACAAGGGAGCCCAAATAGCGATGGATCGGTCCCATGTCGCGATGGGTGAGCTTGAACCAAGCTCGCGCGAACGCATCCGCGAACTGATCCGGGTGTTCGTAGAACCGTCGCGAAATTTTCTCGTAGGCTGGGTCCATTCGCAGCGAGAGGTCGGTGGTCAGCATGGTCGGTACATGCTTTTTCGACTTATCGTAGGCGTCCGGAATAGTGGCGTCGGCGCCTTTCGCCTTCCACTGCCAAGCTCCCGCAGGGCTCTTGGTCAACTCCCATTCGTATTTGAACAGGTTGTCGAAGAAGTGGTTGCTCCACTTGGTCGGCGTCTGACTCCAGATGACTTCCGGGCCACCGGTAATCGCGTCGCCGCCTTTGCCCGTGCCAAACTCGCTCTTCCAGCCGAGACCCTGATCCTCGATCGTGGCACCTTCCGGCTCGGGGCCGATCAGTGACGGATCGCCGGCGCCATGCGTCTTGCCGAAAGTATGACCACCGGCGATCAGCGCGACGGTTTCCTCGTCGTTCATCGCCATGCGGAAGAAGGTTTCACGGATGTCTTTGGCTGCCGCAATCGGGTCCGGCTTGCCGTTCGGCCCTTCCGGATTCACATAAATCAAGCCCATCTGCACGGCGGCAAACGGCTCGTGGAGCTGGCGTTCACCGCTGTAGCGCTCGTCGCCCAGCCAGGTCCCTTCTGGGCCCCAATAGAGCTCTTCCGGCTCCCAAACATCCTTGCGCCCGCCGCCGAAACCGAACGTTTTGAGGCCCATCGATTCGATGGCGACGTTGCCGGCGAGAACCATCAGGTCGGCCCAAGAGATTTTCCGGCCGTATTTCTGTTTGATCGGCCAGAGCAGCCGGCGCGCCTTGTCGAGGTTTGCGTTGTCCGGCCATGAATTGAGCGGCGCGAACCGCTGTTGGCCGGCTCCTGCCCCACCGCGGCCGTCGGCGATGCGATACGTGCCGGCGGCATGCCAGGCCATCCGGATCATCAACCCCCCGTAATGGCCGAAGTCGGCCGGCCACTGCGGTGTGCATGACCGGGCATTTGCCGCCGCCCGTCTCCTCAGTCTTTGCGTCCATCTTTCTCTCCGATCGTGTTTCTGTGATTTTCTTCGCGCGTTCCGTATAGGGCTATCTATGAATTGTCGGCGGGCGTTGCCGACACCGTTCCGGTGTCCACATTCGCGCAGGGGCGCCGCGCAAAATCCGCGCAGCTTCAAAAGGCGCTTTCGCCTTGGCGTACCTCTCCTTTTGCTCTGTCGGGTTAGGGCCACACCATGACTGAAGCCGCAGATCAGGTCTAATCGTATTGACTGACCTCAAAGATAAGAATTACTTATCGCCGGTGATCACACTGCGACAACTTCGATATCTCGACGCGCTGTCCCGGCATCGGCATTTCGGCCGGGCAGCGGAAGCCTGCTCGGTCAGCCAACCGGCGCTCTC
>JBAPZR010000403.1:0-2638 GCA_049285335.1 Xanthobacteraceae bacterium
GGTCAGCCCGGTGTGCCATTGGCCCCGGCTCATCTCCATTCGACGTGCAATAGCCGGCCGCACGGGGGGTATCAACAATTTCTCACGTCGATTTGTAGTGATTGCAGGGCCACAGGGGCGTTCATTCGACTGCGTCGGGTGAGCGTAAGCGTTTTGGAGGATGATCCATGACCATCTTGAAGAGTCTCTCAATTGTTGCCGCGCTGTTCGCGGGTGGAACTTCGCTCGCAATTGCGCAGAACGGCCTTCCGACGGGGGGTGAACGGCCGGTGGCCGGCGGCGCAAACGGCAATGCTTTAGCGCCCGGTTTCGATCAAGCGCCCGGAGCACCCGGCTATTATGGATTTTATGGAGCGCCAGCATATGCTGCAGAGCCGGGATATGTTGAGCCCAGTATAGCTCCAGCACCGCGTGTGCACACCGTGCACCACAGAAGCACGTACATGTACGTGCCCCCGCGTCGCAGCGGCCGCGCGTATAATACGGAGCGATAAATCGTCCTGAACTGATAAAAAAATCAGGCGGGCACTTTTCTGCAAGCGGGGCCGTCTGGTGGAGCGGCCCCGTTCAATTTTGTCCTCGGCAGCGATAAGCAATGATCCAGATTAATGTTTTGGACTCCGTTATGTGTTTTGAGTCGGTGGTTGCCGCGTGGGTTAGCCCCTTTTCGCGGCAGCATCATTGGTGAACTGCCTGGGCCATCGGGTTCTCCAGCCCGGTGGCCTCTTTCTTGGACGAGACGCAAAATCCGCGCGTCGAAATGAGCGTGACCAGGGGATGGGCGCGATGACCGCGACAGAAAACATTTTCCTTGCTTGGGCACTTTTCAGCGGAGGGGTGACGCTCCTTGTCGCGATACTGATTATACTATTCAGCGCAACTAAACATGGCCGCGTTCAATAAGCTGACTCGAAAATAGGCGTCTGGGTTTTCTGTCGCATTACCAAACAAAAAATGCCGGGAAGTTCAGGGCTTCCCGGCAAGTTGTCCTAGAGAGGAAGACCTCGACACCAATCGAGTCGAGTCCGAGTATCCTTGGTGGCCAACCGATCCAACGTCAATCAATACTGCCAGCTAATCTCAAAATCTCCGCCCTGCGTTGCTGAGAACCCACACTTTTGTAGCAAATCAGCAACAGTGAACAGAATTCACACTGGACAACTCCACTAACTCTTTAAAACCGAACGAATCACAATGATCTCCGTGCTAACGAGGGAGCGTCTTATCTGGTGGGGCCATGAGCGAAGCGAGCTTTTTTCAGAAACAGATTGAGCGATGCAATTTGCTCGCTGAACAAGCGTCGAGCCAAAGTGACCAAGAATTTTGGCTGCGATCAGCCGACCGCTGGGAGGCCATCCCGCAGGTCAAAACCACGAAACGCCCGACGCTAAAGCCGGCATATCAAAGCGGTCAGTTGCCTAGCAGACTGACTTCAAGTGACGATCAAGACCTAACTGCTCTTTCTTAGCGCGCCGGCCGCCCACGATGGGGCGGCTCCTTTTTTAGAAGAAGATAACAAGGCGCATGAATTGCGCCGGAGGGGGCACCTATGCTTATCGTACTGATAAACGTTCTCATTATTGTCGTTGTCGGCGCAATTTGCTTTTATCTGATCGACAGGTTTGTCCGCGACGGCCGGTTAGGAAACCTACTCAAAATTCTTGTAGCCCTGATCTGTCTTGCCGCAATTCTACAGCGGTTGTTGCCGGCGCTGGGGGTCGGATTCTAGCAACACAATGTTAGAAGATGAAGGGTTCAACAAAAAGTAAACGCGATGACGGCGTTGTAGTGCGCGCCATTGTTTCGGTCGAGCTCGCGGACAAGTTGCGGATGATGGCAACGGAAGAGAACTGCACCCTTAGCGATATGATCGCGCTGTTGCTGGCAAGAGCAGTTGATAAGGAATAACGGGCGCCAATTTGACCCCGAATTATCGCCTTCCTCCACGCGAACATGAAACTAATTGCCTATTAGTGGAATTGGAGCAAGTGGACTCAATCGGAGGCGCCGAAGTCTTGAGCGATCATTTTGTGGAAGTTGGCAAGGATCAAGAGGGCCTTTGGCGCTGGGAAATCAAAAACGCTCTAGATCGAGCGGGGTAACGCTATGCGAGACAGGCTTTCACACATTAGCTGAGGCGCAGTTGGCCGGCGAAAAGTTCCTAAAACACTATCTCGACAGCATTGGCGAAGACTGAGGATTAAATGCCGGTCGCCTGCCGCTGCCGATAGCGAGCCCAACGAGTTAGCGCGGCCCTGCGATTCAGTTCTGAAGCATTTGGCAGTTGTTGTCTGGCACGGCCGCCCAGTCGCCAAAGATGAGCCTTGCCAAGCTCCAGCGGCGTATACGAGGGGGCTGACATAGCGCGAGTTAGCCTGCGCTTTACATAACGCGGTGCCATTTTGGCGGCCCTAGCGGGATTGATGCGCAGATTTAGCTCGAGACCAAGAGCCCCGATCAGCCACAAAAATGTTTCAAGTGCTGCACGCTTCTGCGGTGGTTCGCCAAGCACGCGGGTCGCATAGCCACGCTGGCAACCGCTTATGTCCTCAAGGCATTCCAATGCGATCCCGAGCTCGCTGATGCGTTTGCGCAAAACAGCGCGCAGGCAAGCGGCAGACTCGACGGTGGCATAGTC
>JBAPZR010000404.1:0-1902 GCA_049285335.1 Xanthobacteraceae bacterium
GTTCTCACAACACCGACGAGAGTCGCGCTGTCTTTACTTTGCCAAATCGCGTATCCGCCTGCACCAAGCGCGATCAGAACGAGGCCAAACACAGCCGGTCTGCGGCTAAGCATGCAACCGCCTCCGCATGTTGACGTAAACCGAGATTATCGCGAGCAAGAAATAGACAAAAACCAGCAACCAGAGTCCGCGCCAGTCGTGCGCAACCTCGGCGAGGCTCGCGCCGAGCTGGTCGATACGGACCATTCCGTCAATCGCGAAATCGCCCGGGAACACGTAGCCCGCAGCGCGAACCGGTGTCGGGATCGCTTCGCGCGGCCAAGAGAAGCCGGTCAGAAAGAACTGCGGCAGGCTGGTGCCAACAAAAATCAGCGTTGGTGTTTCCGGGTTCTTAAACCAGGCGCCAGCCGTCTGGCCCATGAAGCTGGTCGCCAGAGTGAATAGCGAGGCGAGCGCCACCAATTGCAATGGCTGACCGAGCGTAGAAAAGCCGTAAAAGCGCGGCAGCACAATGAAATAAAGCGCGAGCGCCGGCAAATAGATCGTTAGATGCGCCACCCCGCGGCCGAGCACGCTTGCGAACGCACCGCCGGCGCGCTGCGCCAATGCCACGACGGTCAGCATTGATGCGGCGATCAGCAGCATCTGCTGCAGGATCAGCACGAAGGCGGCGGGCACGACATAACTGGCATAGCCGCCAACGGGATTGAAGATCGGCTGCAACAGGACATCGGCCGGACTCGACGACGCCAGCGCCGCCTTGACCAGGCTTCCATCGGTGCGCGCGCCGCCGGCGGCGAGCTCCGACGACACCGTATCGATTGCGACCGCGATGCCGTTGGAAATGGTTCTGAAGATGAAAAGGTATGTGGCATCAGCATAGATCGGAATGTGGACCGTGGTGTCCTTGAGCACGTCGCGCTCGGCGCCGGGCGGAATGCCGACCACCGCGAAGGCCTCGCCGCGGTCGAGCAACACTTGTGCATCCGACAGCGTGTCGGCGCGCGCCGCCACCTTAACTGCGCCGCTCGCGTCTAACGTTTGCACAACGTTCCGGCTGAGCTCGCTCAGGTCGTTGTCTACGACCACGATCGGAATCTTGCGTAGGATCTGATTGAGATAAGGTTGCGGGTAATAGATTCCGTAGATCAAGGGTGCAATCACAAGCATGATGAAAGCGCCACGAATTGCAAATACCCGTCGCCACTCGGCGAGAAAGGCGCCGCTGATGCCGAGCGGCGCCGCGTCCGCAAGCACCGGCGCGGAAGGGGGCGCGGCCGAAGCGGCCAATCTCGCGATCGAGCGCAGACGGAGCATAGCCAACAGCGAATAAATCGTGGCAAGCGCAGCGAGCGCCGCAAAGGGTCGGGCCGAGTCGGCAAGCGGCAGTCCGCGTGCCGCCTGTCCGAGCAGAACCGCCATGTACCACCGCACCGGCAGCATGGCGCTCCAGATCTGTGAGAACGCATTCATGCCGAGGGTTGGAAACCCCACACCAGCGTAGCCAAAGGCCGGCGAGACGATGAGGCTAGTGAGGCCGAGGCCCGTGGCGAGGTCCCGCACCAAAAGTTGCATAAGCGCGCCTAGTGCCAGATAGCCGATGATCAGCAGCGAGGCCGCAACCACCATCATCGGCAAGTCGCCCTTGAACTCGATCCCGAGCAGCCCCTCCAAGCTGAGCGGCACTGCCAGCATAATGACGAAAAAAATTGCGAACAGCGGCGCGAGCTTGCCGGCAAGCGCCACGATTGGATTGCCGCCCGCGCAGGCGAGCCAACTTCGCATGCTGCGCCTGCGGAACTCAGAGCCCACCGCGTAGCCGGCCGCGAGTGCGATGATCACATGGATCACCATTGGCAGCAGCGCGCGAAGTAGGAACTGGGCGTAGTTGCGCGCCGGATT
>JBAPZR010000405.1:0-5935 GCA_049285335.1 Xanthobacteraceae bacterium
GCCCGCAGGCACGAGATAGGTCGCCTCGATCTCGCAATAAGCGGCGGTGAACACGATCTTCTCGGCGCGCTGCGGCTCGGCGCCGATGAGGCCGATGTCCCAAACGCCGGTGCCGGCGGCGTCCGCAAGCTCGCCCGGCGATTTGAACGGAACATATTTTATCGGGACGCCCAGGCGCGACGCGATCTCGCCGGCAAGATCGGGGGCCACGCCTTGGGGATCGCCGGTCGCGCTCCTGCCCGTCACCAGCAAAAAGTTCGAGAGGTTGATGCCGGCGCGCAGCACGCCCGTCGACGCAAGTTCGGAGACGATTTCGGGAGACATCGAGGGGTACGCTCCAAGGGAGGGAAGAGCAAACAAGTGTGGGGCGTCATCCTATGTTGGCGCGATCAAGCGAAGCAATAGCCGCGAACCTTGAGTGCCGCGCGGTGCACAATGTCCGCTTTTGGCACAAAGCGGACATCCGAGAGCACTCAAGTAATGTCCGCTATTGGGGGTAAAGCGGACGTCGATTTGGAAGGGGCCGAATGTCCGCTTATGACCCATAGCGGACAGGCGTGGCGGAAGTCTTCCGCAACGCACTATGAGCATTCCTGAGATGTTTGTGCCTTATGTCACACGCGGGGCTACAGGAATGTGCTGGTTTTACGTCAGCTTAAACGCGCTCAAATAAGTGGTTCCCGAGGTCTTTTCGCGCGTCGTTCCCGGCAGCTTTAGTGGGGCTCAGGCGGGGCAGGTGTCTAATCCTGAGCAGAATGCAAGGGTAAAGGGATTTCCAACTTCCCAATATTTGCCCGCCGCAACCTCCAAGGCAGCATCGGGTAATTCCTGTCTGAATGTTTCTTCGTCACAGAGCATTAAGTCGTAAGTGAGTCACTCGTTGAGTTGATCCTTTCCTCTGGTAGATGTCAGTCACCTTCTGCGCGTCGTTTTGTCTTGAGGCGGGTGAGAACGCTTTCCAATGCCTTCACTGCTTTCTCTATATCCAACTTTTGTAAGTCAACAAGTAATCTCAGCCCGTCTTGCTCTTCATGAATTGCCTGGCCCTGCGCAACAAGATCCTTGATCGGCGCGATGACCGTGTAGTTGCGCACGGGTTTGGCAATTCCCTTGGCTTGAATGGGTGTCCGTTCTTCGGCGAGGACATTATCCTTAATCAACGAATAGGTTTCGTGGCTCAGGAGAATGCTGCCTAACTCTGCGTGCGACTGCAGCCGCGAGGCAAGGTTCACTTCGCTGCCGATGATTGTATAGTCCATACGGTCCTCACTGCCGAAATTGCCGACAGTGCAATAGCCGGTATTGATGCCGATGCGCAGCTGGAACGGCTTCTGCAAACCTCTGTCGCGCCACTCCACCTGCAACTCTCGCATCCGCTTCTGCATCGCAATCGCCATGTTAACGCAAGCAATGGCGTCTTCCTTGGCGCCACGCGTCTCCGGATCGCCGAAGAAGGCCAGGATCGCATCGCCGATGTACTTGTCGATCGTCGCCCCGTGGGCCAGAGCGATTAGCGACATCTCCGTTAGGTAGTGATTCAGGAGGGTGGTGAGCTCCTCAGACTCCAGATCGTCGGTCGTGGCGGTGAAATCCGCGATATCGGAAAAGAGGACTGTCAGCTTCTTCCGGCTCGATACAATTTTTACCTCTTTCGAGCCTGAGAATATTGATGAGTAAACCTGTGGCGATAGATATTTCGACAACTTGGTAGACAGGACCTCCAATGCCTTGTTCTTCTCGGTGACGAGGTCGTTGGCCTGTTCTAGCTTGCTGTTGGCGGCGCGGATCTTTTCTTCGGCGTTCTTAATCTCCGTGATGTTGGTGTACACGGCGACGGTCCCGCCTTCCGTGGTTTTGCGCTCGTTGACGTGAATCCAGCGGCCGTCAGATCGGTGCTGTACGTGAGGTTCGCCTGGCTGTCGGTGTTTTGTCAGGCGTGCGGCGATCCACTCCTCGACCCTTCCTTTTGCGTCCTCGACCAAACCAAGTGCAACGGATTTACGGGCCAGCGCTTCGAAAGGGGTGCCCGGTGCCGGCGTCCCCAATCCAGGATAGAGAAGCTCCCCATATGCGCTGTTACAGATGACCAGCTGGTCGTCCGCGTCATACAATGAGAACCCCTCTGAAATCGATTCAATTGCGTCAGTGAGGCGCTGCTCGCTACGCCGCTACGCCGCGATGCCGCTTCTGCGCTCTTGCGTCGGGTAACATCACTCCATGAGCCGATGACTTCGATAGGTTGACCGTCTCCGTCGCGGATCAAGCGCTGCTCATCGTTGACCCAGCAATAGGTGCCATCCTTTTTGAGAAAGCGATATTCGACCGTGTGGCGACCGTTCTTGTAGAGATTGCTGGATTCGGCTTCGACCCGGGCCAGGTCGTCGGGATGCACGCGGCTCCGCCAGAAATCGGCGTTTTCGAGATATTCGCTAGGTTCGTATCCGAGAACGTTTTTGATGTTCTCGCTGATGATAATCGGCGCGAAATCTCCCGATGCCTTGTAGCTGTAGATGACCGCGGGGGCGGATGACAGCAGGCGGACGAGACGGTCTTGCGCCGCAACCAGGACTTCACTGAGTTGTTTGCGCGCAGTGATGTCGTTCCACGCGCCGATGACTTCGATTGGATCTCCAACTGCATTGCGCATCAGCTGCAGATCGTCGCTGATCCAGCAATAATTGCCGTCTTTTTTGCGAAATCTGTATTCGTTAGAAAGATGACCCTCTTCGAACAGTCGCGTATAACCCTTCTCGATACGTGCCAAGTCGGCTGGGTGCACGCGACTACGCCAGAAGTCTGGACTCTCAAGGTATTCTTCCCGCTCATAGCCGAGCAATTCTTTGATGTTTTGACTTATGAACGTAGGTCTGTAGTCGCCGGATGCTTCAAAGGCATATATGACGGCTGGCGATCGAGCGAGCAGGTGGTGGACACGATCGTTGGCCGCCGCCGCCGCTTCCTCTGCTTGTTTGCGACGGGTAACGTCGCTCCACGAACCAATGACTTCAATCGCTTGCCCCTGCTTATCACGGATCAGTTGCTGAGCATCGTTGACCCAACAATAGGTACCGTCCATTTTGAGAAAGCGATATTCGACCGTGTGACGACCGTTCTTGTAAAGACTGCTAGATTCGGCTTCTGCCCGGGCCAGGTCATCGGGATGAACGTGGCTGCGCCAGAAATCAGCGTTCTGTAGATATTCCTCCGTTTCGTAACCCAACCAGTCCTTGATGTTCGCACTGACGAAGGTGGGTGCGAAATCTCCTGTCGCCCGATAGCTGTAAATCACAGCGGGCGAGCCAGTCAGCAATTGAGCCATGCGGGCATGAAGTGCGTCGTTGGCCTCCTCGGCGGCTTTGCGGACCGTGATGTCACTCCATGACCCAACAATCTCTAGGGGCTTGCCGCCGGTGCTTCTGACGAGTCGCTGTGCATCGTTCACCCAGCAATAGGAGCCATCGCGGCGGCGGAAGCGGTACTCAACGGACTGAACCCCGTTGTGAAAGAATTTGGAGATGGCTTCCTCGACGCGCGAGAGATCATCGGGGTGAACTCGGTCGCGCCAAAAGGACGGGTTCTCCAGATACTCGGCGGGCGTGTAACCAAACACTGTGCCAATATTGTCGCTGACAAAGGTCGGAGCAAAATCGCCGCTGGCCTTGAAGCTGTAGATAACCGCAGGCGACGAACTCAGCAATCGCACCACGCGCTCCTGCGCCGCCGCCTTGATCTCGCTCAACTGGCGACGGCTTCGGCTTTCGCGCTCGCGCGTTGCGTGCCTTATGACTTTTTCGATGACTGCACTTGCGCCATCAACATCAAATTGACTAGGCGCGATACTTAAGACCTCGTGCAAGGCCGTCGCGGCGTTCCTGGCATATTCGCTCGGTGTGGTCATCGCCTAATAACCGAGTCCAACCCAAGACGTTTGGGGATCCCCGGCCGGAGGTTCGCTCAGCCGAGGCCCCAGGCACAGCCGGGCCGGAGGGAGAAACCACTCCGTCCAGTACCAACCGCATAGTGGGCCGAGCAGGAAAAAGCTGTGACCTACGGCACAGATGCCGTCTCGCCACGGCGTGGCTATTGTCACACTCTATCGAGGTCTTGCCTGATGGCGGGAACCGCATCGACATGATTATGGGCAATGCGCAGCGCGCCCTTCGCGTAGGCGTCTATCATCGCGATAAAGCCCCAGATGGGGCGGGGACCGGCCGGCACGGTAGCGGTGACCGCCATTTATCAAAGTCTCGGGACCAAGGAAGAGAAACAGGCATGAAGAAGAGCGGATCGCAGATAAGCAAGACTCCTTCTCAGCTGATAGACGCGAGAATCAAGGAACTAGGCGACTGGCGGGGCAAGATGCTCAGCCGGCTCCGTACATTAGTCAAACAAGCCGATCCCGAAGTCGTCGAGGAGTGGAAGTGGAGAGGAGTTCCGGTGTGGTCGCACGACGGATTGATCTGCACAGGCGAGACTTACAAGAACGTCTTGAAGATGACTTTCGCCAAAGGGGCAGCTCTGAAGGATCTTTCGGGCCTCTTCAACTCCAGTCTTGACGGGAACACAAAGCGCGCCATCGACTTCCACGAGGGCGAGAAGATAAACGAGGAGACGTTGAAGGCCCTCGTTCGCGCCGCCGTGACCCTGAACCAGTCCAAACAAGGCCATAAGCGATAAAACAAGGGAGCGGACACAGGAATTCCGACCACCGCAGTGGCCTCATATGCGCTCAGTGGGGAAGAAATTATGTGCTGAAACTTTAATCCGCGCCACCGGCGAAAATTCGCTTCTTGTGATAGCAGTGATCTCAATTGCTGCAGTGCGTGAGTCCGCTTTTGGCACAAAGCAGACATCACGGTCGTGCTGAAGGATGTCCGCTTTTGGGGGGTAAAGCGGACATCACGCAGGCACCGTCCAACGTCCGGTTATGACCCAAAGCGGACATAGCAGCAGCCCGCCGGGGTGTAAGGAACGGCACAATTTTCGCTCCAAAACGTGATATTGTTTTCATACCCGAAGTAGTCCTTGGCGCGGGCGAAGCCATGAGGCGACGGCAATTCATCATACATCTTGGCAGTGCAGCCGGCGACGGGCCTCGTTACCGGCGGCTGTAACCCTTCTATGCTGAAGAAAATCAGCAAGTGACGAATGAATTTGCGGGGGAGAGAACCATGACACTCGAACGCTCGACAATGCGCAAGGTTTATTGGCGACTTTTGCCAATAACGATTCTGACCTATTTCCTCTGCTATCTCGATCGCATCAACGTTGGATTTGCTGCGCTGACCATGAATAAGGATTTAGGTCTCGATGCCGCTACTTACGGCATGGCGGCCGGTGCCTTCTTCTGGGGTTATTTCCTGTTTGAAGTTCCAAGCAACATCATCCTAGAAAAGCTGGGGGCGCGGATATGGATCGCCCGCATTATGGTGACCTGGGGCCTTCTTTCGGGAGCCACCGCGCTCGTCGTAGGGCCATGGAGCTTCCTCATCATGCGCTTTCTGCTCGGCCTCGCCGAGGCCGGGCTGTTTCCTGGCATGATCCTGTTTTTCACATACTGGTTTCCGGATTGGCATCGTGCCCGGATCGTTTCGGGTTTCATGGTGGCGCTGCCCCTCGCGGTTGCCGCTGGCGCGCCACTATCAACTGCGCTGCTCGAGCTGAACGGTCTGTTCGGGGTGGCTGGGTGGAGGTGGATGTTCATTGCCGAAGCCGTGCCGACCGTCCTGGTAGGCTTCTTCTTGCTGTTCTCTGTCACTGATCGTCCCAGTCTCGCCCATTGGCTAAGCGAGGAGCAGCGCTCGTGGCTGACCACCACGCTTGAAACGGAGCGACATTTGGTTGAAGCGAAGCGAAAGGTTAGCCTGTGGGAGTCGTTCTGGAATCCAAAGATCCTTCTCCTCACGCTGAACTACTTCGGCATCGCTGCCTCAAG
>JBAPZR010000406.1:0-2540 GCA_049285335.1 Xanthobacteraceae bacterium
ACAATAAGGTCGCCAAGGGCGGGCACTTTGCCGCCTGGGAGCAGCCCAAACTTTTCTCAGAAGAGGTTCGCGCAGGTTTCAGACCGCTGCGGAAATTGATCTGAAACGCGCGTAGTGCGCGCCAACGAGTTGGTGAAAATGACGCCGGCAGAGTCCGCTTTTGGGCACAAAGCGGACATCACGATCGTGGGGGTAAAGCGGACCTTGACTGTCAGACACGCCGCTGACGCGGCACGTCGATGGGCAGATACTCGACCCCAGATCGCTGAATTGGTTGCGGATAGAGGCTCATTAGCCGCATTACCTCGGGCGGCATGCCGACTTTGACGAGGAGACCCAATGCGCGCGCTTGCTGAGCGGTAAGCGCGTACACCCTACACTGCACGTAATCTGGTTCACCAACCTTAGCTCCATATCCCTGACACTTAGCGTCATCTTCGGCGGCCTGTTGGGCCGCTATCTTGGCGCGGTATTCGGGGAATAGATTACACCCGGTCATCAGCAACAAAACCAGCACACATCAAAGTTGGTTTGGCATGTGACCCTCCAGCCGTCGCCCGATAACATTGTAGCATGTTGAGTGATATTCACACCACTCGTGCGCCGACGATTGAGGGTAGAGGCGAACACCTCTTTGGCGCATCGGAGCATTACCAAACCAACATCAGCGTCGAATACTCGGGCCTTCGACGGGTGCCGGGATTGACTGGCCAGCCTGGTAACAAGCCCCCAGTGCTGACCATCTTTCAATCATCTAAGACTGACCGCGCAGCAACTCCGGCAGCTTAGCAAAGTTCGCCGCGATCCGCCTTGCCTCATCCTTCGTGAGCAACTTGGCCACTGATCGCCGCCCACGCAGCTTGGTGAACCCAGGGAAGAAGTCATGGCGTGGTATAATGTGCCGAGTGAAGACCGCAAACGAAGGAGGAAATCATGGGCCTTCCTCTGTGCTCATTGTATTTTACCCTCGCGTTGTCAGCCGTTGTTTGTTGCTTATCGAGCGCCCAAGCGAAGAAGAAGACTCCGCCGCCCCGGTGGCCAGTGCCAGTGCAGTGTTTTACCAACACTCAAAGCGTATTCCGAGGCCAAACCATCGCAGCGAACTACATTTGTGTTCCGTTTGGGGGATGCACTTGCACAGTCACGTTCTGTCCGGCGCTATGTGGTCTTCAACTCAACTGGTCACAGTGCACGTCTGTAAGTAACTGCGTTAATACATTAACGAAGCGGTCGCTCCAATGTTCACCTGTAAGCACCACTGGAGGCACCTACTTTTTTTGTCACTGACCGGGAACGGTGAGGAGTTTCGCCGCCGACCACTTCCTCGAAATGGAAATAGCCGAGCTTCTGCCCGCTGTTGTCTTCTGCTTTAACCCCCAAAAGCGGAACATCACTGAGCGCAGCCTGGCCCGGTTGCGCAGGTAGCGCAGCATGTGGGGCCTCCGCCTGCGCAGTCTTCTGCGCAGCCTCCGCTACCTTGCCTCGGTCGACCACTGCGCGTCCTCTGGGCAAGTCGTAAGCCGGGACGACGTGCTCCAGCGTTTTCGTGGTCAAAGACGTAGAAAGTCGACAGGCTAACGTCGGAGATTTCTTCCTCATAGATAGTAACTGCCGCGTTCGCCGTCAGAGTATCGCCCGGCGGACCAACGGCCGCTCCGGACGCGCCGCCCGCCAGCGACAACGCCCCAGCGACTCCCAATACCGTTACGGCTTTCGTCCGACCCTTTCGCTTCGAATTTCGGTTGCCATGCGACATGGTGAGGGCCTCCCATTTCACCCCCGCGTCCAGGAGCATATCAATCGTTCAACTCGTCGCCTACCGCTTCAATAGTTCCGGCAGCTTCGCAAAGTTGGCCGCGATCCGCGCGCTTGTCAGTATCGCGTGTGGCGGTTCTGGTGTTTGTAAGGGACCACCTGAGACGGTCCCGGCGACGGGTTCAAATTGCAAAAGCCACGATTACCGGCGAGTATGTTACCGAAATGGTAGCACGCCTCGAATGTGGGGTATTGGCAGTCCCAGTAGACATCGCCAGTGCCGATGTTTATCACCGCGCACCAAGGGGCGTTGCCAGAGGCATGGCTTGGCGAAGTTCCAAACGACGTTGTCGCTGCAAGAGCGGCGACACCAAACGTCAGTTTCGCAAGGGTATTCAGCACAACGAGACCTTCCACGGGTTTCCTAACTGTCCGCTAAGATAAACACCGCAATGGAAAAACAAATCCCGGCTGCCGCGCTGTCAGTCAGGGATCACACTTAGGCTTTCTGCAACAGCTCCGGCAACTTCGCCGCGATCCGCCGCCTTGGTCAGCATTCGCTATTGATCTGAATTAATGTCGGGCACGCGGTTGTCTGCTTAGCGTCGTTTGCCGCGCTCAAGAGTCTCCAACGAGCGTTGAACTAAACTTGGCCGGTAGGGTGTTTACAGTAGTGCTGGGTCGGACTGAGCAGTCCAGCCCAGAGGTTGCGAGCCGGAATGATGGCCTCCCGCCTAACCCGCCGTGAGCACATCATCCCGGCTCAGACCGATCACTTGGAAGTT
>JBAPZR010000407.1:0-2646 GCA_049285335.1 Xanthobacteraceae bacterium
ACCGGTCGCTGCCGACCGTGGTTCCGAGCGGCTCGTCGCATAACCCGATGGGAGCGGCGGCCATGACGCTGTCGGGCGGCGGCGAATACGCCATCCACGGCACCAACGCGCCCGGCACGATCGGCGGATTCGTATCGCACGGCTGCATCCGCATGTATAACGAAGACATTATGGATCTTTACAGCCGCGTCGGCGTCGGCACCCGCGTGGTGGTGACGCGGTAGTCGCTCGACCGCCCGTCAAGGGACATTTCGCCCGTTGGTTTGCAATTGCCTGAAGCTCGAGCGGGTGCCGTGCGCGCCGAACGAAACAACTGATGTCTACTCCAGCTCGTGTGGCATGACCCCGGAAAGGCTACGCGCTGTGGCCGCGCGCATTATCTGGAAAGAGATTACGAGCCCATTTTAAAGGGGCGTGACCGGCCGATCGTATGTGGTTGAAGAAAGAATCGGCAGAGTAAAAACTCCGCTCTGCAAAAAAGCAGCAACGCGAGAGACCTTATAAGCGCATGTTTCTAGATTAGGAGAACCGTAAATGGCTAAGAGAAACTCAAAGCGACGCTCTTGGACGAGCGCGGACATTCGTGCCTTGAAGTCAGCGGCGCGCAACAAGACGCCGGCAAAAAAAGTCGCGAGAAGCCTCAAACGCAGCGAGGGTGCGACGCGGCAAAAGGCATTCAGCCTCGGATTGTCGCTTGACTCACGCGGGTGAAGAAAGACAGACGGGTGAAAAACACCCCAACAACGCCAACGTTATTATGTCAAACAGCGTTGCCGTCCGAAGTACTAGTGCTCCGGAAAGTGGTGATAAGACAATTTCACGTGTGATCTCGATACCTGGCAAGCGAAAATCGGGTCAGGCAAATACCCAATACCACTGCGGCCAAGGCGCGAAGGATTGCGGCGAACTTTGCGAAACTGCCAGAGCTGTTGCGGAAGTCCTGAAGCTATTTTGCGGGCAGCAATGATGCCGGCGGGGCTTCCAACTGTGGTTGGTCGGTCCCAGGCGGTGGCTCAAAAACCTCGGGCTGCGATAGAGGTAACGCGCATCGTGTAAAACTGGTGGTTACAACAACCATCAGGCATGCCATTTTTCAATAAGACGTTTCTCATAGTGCGCGATCACTTACAGCCGAAATACAGGTCG
This sequence comes from Xanthobacteraceae bacterium, assembly GCA_049285335.1. GTDB lineage: Bacteria > Pseudomonadota > Alphaproteobacteria > Rhizobiales > Xanthobacteraceae > BOG-931. Next base: position 1,147 of record JBAPZR010000407.1, read on the forward strand.
TACCTTAATAGAATTAACGGAGCTTAAACGCTTTCCGCCCCCCTGACGCTGATCGACCGCTGACCGACCATGCACAGGCTCATTTGTGGATTTATCCCCAGACCCTGGGAGCACCCCCAAAACTCGCCGGGAGGCTAACGCCCCCCGGCGATTTGTTTAGGCGCCAATGGGTATTGAGAGGCCCACGCTGCGCGGAAATATGGCATTTACGCCACAAAGCACCCAAATTCCATCTAGTTGAGTCGCAATCCTCCAAAGATGTCAGGGCGGCGCGTGCCGCACGTGGCGGAGCGACCGCGGGGGTGAACAGATGAAATGCCATGATGCCGTATCCGTCATGAGCGAAAGAGGCAGCACTAACTAAAAGTATCGTTCAGGAACTTTAATGACATCGCCTGGTAAAATTGGGACCGTAACCGATATTGGATAATCATGCATGGCGGTCTCGCCGCGTCTCTGGATCTCAACGGTATTGCGGTTCGCCCGATAAGTGGGGCCGCCAGCGATGGCGAGCGCGGTGAGTACGTTGAGGCCGCTCTGGTAGGGATATTGCCCCGGCTTCTCGACTTCACCCATTATGTAACAGGGTTGTAGCGTCGCAATCGTCACAGTCACTTTTGGATCTTTTAGATATTCGCTGCGAAATTTCTTAGTCAGCGCTTGCTCAAGTTCGCTTTGGGTCAGGCCTTGTGCCGTAATGGTACCCGCCAGAGGCAGAGAAATTTGACCGCTTTGATCGAGTTGGTAATCGCCACTGAGCTTGTCTTCCCCATACACAGTGATTCTAATCTTATCTCCCGGTTGAAGCTTCGCAGGCGCCGTTGCGGCTTCGGTGACAGCTTTTTGCTCGGCCTCACTGACCGAGTTGGCGGCACAGCCAGAAACCAACAAAGCCACAGCGAGCGCAGCGTTATAGAGGAGCACCCTATGTATTCACTCATCCTCACACCACCAGCGCGCGAGATTGCCGCCATGCGCGTCAGCAAGCAATACGGTTCTTGGGCGCACCCATTATCGCGCCCAAGGCAGAATGTCTTGGTTTGACGGTCAGCGTTAAGTCCGCCAACTGCTCGCTCGCTCCCCGTGACTGACTTCTTCTTAGCTTTCAACGTACTGCAGGGCGGTCCGAGGTCAAGCCGTGCCAGGACGCCGCTTCTAGCAGCCTCGGCGAGTCAAGGAAACTGCTGCATGATTCATTGTGGAAGGCAAAACGAAAGAGGCCGCTCGGGCCTGGCCGAGCACATCATTGAGTAGACCCTAAGTCCCGTCTCCAGTCACGAGGGTCCGCAACACTCGCGCAATATTTCGCGTTCGCTAATTAGTTTACTAATTTCGCGTGTCGATGCTTCCAACTTCGATGCAACAGAGTGTCCATGCCATTGGCGAGGCTGGGGTGCTGTTCGAACTCGCAATTGAATTTGCTCAAGAGCGTCGCCAGAAGACTCGTAGCGACTACCAACCGTAAATCGTTCGGTAAGGAGTCCGTTAGAGTGCCTCAAC
>JBAPZR010000408.1:0-3979 GCA_049285335.1 Xanthobacteraceae bacterium
GGTCGCATCAGCGAACTTGGCCGGTTGTTATTACAAAAAACGGCGCGGTGTTCGGTGTTCGGGATGTTTGAGTGGCCGATTCCCGAACCCCAGGGCGCGCTCAACAAGGGGACGGAAACTATGACGACGGCAACAATTGACAGCCGATCAACCGCAATTGCGGCAACGCGCTGGACTCAGCTCATTTGCTGCATCTTATGCATGATATTGGTCGCCAACCTGCAGTACGGTTGGACGCTTTTCGTCAATCCGATCAACAAAGCGCATGGCTGGTCGATCGCTTCGATCCAGTTAGCGTTCAGCATCTTCATTGCTCTCGAGACATGGCTCACGCCGATCCACGGTTGGATCGCCGACGCTCTCGGCGTGCGGCGCGGACCGAAGCTGGTGATCGCATTCGGGGGTATCCTGGTTGCCCTCGGATGTCCCTGTCCAACGTTGAGGCGCGGTTGATATCCAACCTATGGCGTTCGGGCGCCAAGCTTTAGAGCTAGAACTTACTGATTTCGAGACTCGGTGCTAATTACTGCGGCCGATAGTGCGGCGCAATTACTTCTTCGCCGGAGGCCGGTACGCTCGCGCCTGGTGGCGCCAGTGGCTCCTAACCGGGCGCATCACCTTCTCATAATTGCGCCGTCGGTCGCCTTGCAAATCACGTCATAGTGGATCGTGGCAGTGTTAGGATCGGGCTGTTTTGTCGGGTCTGACAGTTGCGTCCATGCGACCAGTCACTCGATCAATGTTGCCCCTGATGGCGACGCTAAAACCGTAGTCGACGATCTACCTTCCGCCGAAGTTGATGTTGGCCTCATCGACATCGTCGATCGGAACGACGTAGCCAAAAAAAACACGGTGGCTCATCGAAGTTTACGATCACGCCGGTCTTTTGCAACGGCTGCGGGACTTCTGGTTTATTAGCACCGCAGGTCGGGGTGAGCATTCCATCGCAGGACAGCGTGATCACCTTCGGTTGGTTCTCGGCAGCTCGCGGGTGACCTCCTAAGACAAGTAGCAATAAGGCCAATACCGTGGTTTTGATGATGCGCCTCACATCGCCCGCGATCTTTAGCCAGCAGGGTCGGCAGTTTAGCAATGTTTGTAGCAATTCTTCGCGCCTCATCGCGCGTCAGCAATTTGCCTGCTGATCGCCGCCCGGCTCGTCTTCGAAATAGATATAGGTGAGCGCCTGTCCGTTGGCGTCGCGCACGACGAAGTACGCGAAATTTTCTTCGACCGTCCACGGAGGGAAAGCGGCGTTGAGTCATCGGCGGCGATCATAACGCCTATCTATCTCCCGTGAGCGTCTCGTATTGCGATGACAATTCCGGAGGTCCGGACTTTCAACTCGTAATTTTGGCCAACACATTGAGCACCGGGCGTGAAGTTTTCTACGCGGTTATTTTGTGAATTCGCAGCACCGCTGTTCCGATGCGCAGATTGTGGCATTGATTGACCCACATCAATGATGCGCCCCGTGAAGTTTTCTATTTTGATCACAGAGGAACAATTTGAAGGAGTAATCACCATGAAAAAGTTGACTGTACTTGGTGTCGTCGCTGCCGCCGCGGTCTTATGTGCAGCGCCACTCTCACTTCATTGGTCACCAGCGAAAACGCTGTCATTGTCGGTCGATACTGCCAGCGCCCGAATTGGGCGTCCACTGACACCGATGAGCGTCGCTGGCGTCAATCGTCGTGTGCATCGGCGTGCGTACTATGGTGCCGCGGCAGCGGGCGCAGCCGGTTACGGCTATTACAACTCCGCCCGCCGGTGTGCATATTGGCGCGCAGGTGTTTGCCATCGTTGGTACTAATGAGCATACAGCGACTGACTTAACGGGACGCCCAGATCTGCGGTAAGGCGTTCGTTCGGCCAATATCGAAGAGGCCCCGACGAATCGCGTGGGATATCGCCGGGGCTTCCTGTGTCCGGGACCGAATCAGGATCGGCGTAGTCATTAAAACAAAGCCTCACGTCCACAAGGGAGGAAAAGAATGATCAGGTTGATTGCTGTTGCTGGCTTTGCCTTAGCCGTCGCAACATCGGCGGAAGCAATGACACCCGCGCCGATTCATCAGCCGGAGGGCATGATCACACAGGTGGCCTACGCGTGCGGACCGGGTAGGACACGAGTTGGAGGTGTCTGCGTGGCTAGAACCACCATCCGCCATACCCGCCGGGCCGTCCGAAGGTGTGCACGATGGCACGGAGGCGTTTGCGCTCGGTACTACTGAGCTGCCAAATCCTCGGGCCCTATCCTTGTGACAAGTCCTTCTTCCGGTACTGCAAAGCCGCCACCCCGGCGATGAAGGCGAAATTGCTAAACTGAAGTTGACCTATTCACGCTCGAAGGAGTGTGCGATGAGCCTGAAGCTGTTAGCCGGGTTACTGACCATGACGCTAAGTGCCGGCTTTGCGAGTCCGGCCGCGGCCCAGGAGGTTTTACCCTTTCCGCCCAAACAATCAGGTAGCACTGCCGCCCGGACGATGCAGGAGTCAATTTACAGTCCGCTCCCGCCTGCGAACCATCTACCGAAGGATGCACCTAACATTCTCATCGTGCTTATTGACGATGTCGGGCCTGCCCAAACCGATACCTACGGCGGCGAAATCCACACGCCGACGCTGAGTAAGATCGCCAACGAGGGAATCTCCTACAACCGCTTTCATACCACCGCGATGTGTTCGCCCACACGCGCAGCTTTGCTCACGGGTCGCAATCACCATCGTGTCGCCAACGGTCAGATCGGGGAGTTGGCGAATGATTGGGATGGATACACGGGCGTCATCCCTAAGAGCAGCGCCACGGTCGCCGAGGTGCTCAAGGACTACGGCTACAGCACCGCTGCTTGGGGGAAGTGGCACAACACGCCTCCCGAAGAAACTACCGCTGCGGGGCCCTTCGATAATTGGCCCACCGGCTACGGCTTCCAATATTTCTATGGCTTCCTCGGCGGTGAAGCATCGCAGTGGGAACCGCAACTCGTCCGAAACTCAGCTTACGTTGAACATCCACACACGTCAGGTGGGCACAATTATTATCATCTGAGCGAAGACCTAGCCGATGACGCGATCGGCTGGTTGCGCGAACACAAAGCCTTCGCGCCTGATAAGCCATTCTTTATGTACTGGGCGAGCGGCGCATCGCACGGCCCGCATCACGTCCCGAAAGAATGGGCCGACAAGTATAAAGGCAAGTTCGACGATGGCTGGGATAAATACCGCGAGCGTGTCTACCAACGCGCCAAACAGATGGGCTGGATACCGTCAGATGCGCAACTGACCCCGCGGCCGGCCACCCTGCCTTCCTGGGACTCGATCCCCGACGACGAAAAGCCTTTCCAGCGCCGCCTAATGGAGGTGTTTGCCGGATTTACTGAGCACGTAGACGTACAGGTCGGCCGCATCGTTGATGAAATCGATCGGCTTGGCTACGGCGAGAACACGCTGATTCTTTATATCTGGGGTGACAACGGCGCTTCGGCCGAAGGCCAAGACGGCACGATTAGCGAACTTCTGGCGCAGAATGGTATTCCCACCACTACGAAACAGCAGATCGCGGCGCTCAACGCGCTTGGCGGTCTCGACGTGCTCGGCTCGCCTAAAACCGACAATATGTATCATGCTGGCTGGGCCTGGGCGGGCAGTACGCCTTATCAGGCGACCAAGCTCATCGCCTCGCATTTCGGCGGCACCCGCAATCCGCTGGCCATCCGCTGGCGGGCAAAGATCAAGGCCGACGCCACGCCCCGCGCGCAATTCCTGCACGTCAATGACGTGGTTCCAACCATCTATGACATCTTGGGCATCAAGCCGCCGCGCGTAGTCAACGGCGTTCCCCAGGATCCGTTTGACGGCGTCAGCTTTGCGAGCACCTTCAACGATCCGAAGGCCGAGGAGGTGAAACATACGCAGTATTTCGAAGTCATGGGAAGCCGGGCCATTTATCACGAGGGGTGGATCGCGTCTGCATTTGGTC
>JBAPZR010000409.1:0-1958 GCA_049285335.1 Xanthobacteraceae bacterium
GCCCAGCAGAACGCAGCATGCAACGCCGTTCACGATAGTTCTTCGCGCTTGTGTCGCTGGCTGTTGCAATGTGTCGACCGGACCGGCAGCGATCAACTCTTGCTAACCCAAGATTGTTTGGCGGCGATGCTGGGCGTGCGGCGCACAACGGTGACGCTACTTGCCCAGCAGCTGCAGAACCGCGGCATTGTGAGATACTCCCGCGGCCGGATCACGATCCTCGATCGGTCTGCTCTCCAGGCCAATGCCTGCGCATGCTACGATGCAATTAGCGACAAGGATCATTCGTCCAAGATCGACAATTAAGATTTGACGATCTCACGGATGCGCGGTGGCGTTGCTTGCGAAGGACCCGCTCGTCGGCGGCGCAAGCAGGACAAGACATGGAGCCGCTTCATTTGCTTAGCCGTAGGGTCATGGAATGCGGGGCAGTGAACTCCATCAGAAGGCTGCGGGATCGCGATGACGCTTGGGAACCTTTCCCCCCCCAATTCTAGTCATAAGAGGTGGTTCCAATGATCAGGAACCGGCGCGCGGTGACTCTCGGAGGATGCAAGTGGTGAAACGTGGGGCGATACTGATAGACTATTGCTCTCGCCGCAAACCGCTTTGCTTAGGTCTCTAAGGGTCCAGTAGTGCAAGACGAAGTTGGGTTACAGATAGAACGAGGGTCTACCGAGCCAGAGGCGACCTTCGACACAGAGCTCTTAGCTGATTTGCTTTCGTTGTCCTACGAGCCGATGCTCGCGTGGCGTCTGGATGGGGCGATCAAGTTCTGGAATGCCGGGGCCGAACAACTTTACGGGTTTTCCAGGGACGAGGCGGTTGGCCGCGTCAGCCATTCTCTGTTGCAAACTAAATTCCCGGTCGAATTTAGCTGGCTACGTTCACGGCTTCGGAATGAACGGAGCTGGTCTGGTGAACTCCGCCATATCTGCAAGGATGGCCGTGAAATCATCGTAGACAGCCGGATGCAGCTACTCCGTGGTGACACGGTGTTTGAAGTCAATCGCGACGTTACGGAGCTCAAAGCACTCGTCACTCAGCAAGCAAAGCTGGCGCGAGGACTGTCATTTGCCGCCATCAAATTCGCAGCTATTTTCAACCAATCCGGCATTTTCGCTGGCATCATGGACCTGCAAGGAAACCTGCGCGCCAACGACCTTTCCGTGGATTGGTGCGGGTACACGAGAGAACAGGTCCTGGACCGACCATTTTGGGACACTCCCTGGTGGCGCGGTTCTGATGAGATGAAGGCGAGGATTCGTTTCGCGACGGATCAAGCTGTTTCGGGTCACGTTTTCCGCGAAGAGCTCAGATATTGGGTGGCGGACGGCAGCGAGCGCGTCGTGGATTTTGCGATGCATCCCATTCGGGATGAGTCGGGGGCAGTTGTTTTCCTGAACCCCACGGGAATCGACATTACCGAGCGCAAGCGCTCTGAGAAGGCACTACAACAAACTGCGGATGCGCTGCGCGAAAGTGAACAGAGATTGCAGGCGCTGGCGTCGATCGTCGAGTCGAGTGACGATGCGATTGTTAGCAAGAACCTCGACGGCATTATCCAAAGCTGGAATAAGGGTGCGGAGCGTGTGTTCGGCTACACCGCCGAAGAGGCAATTGGCCAATCCATCACGATTGTTATTCCGCAGGATCGGCAGGATGAAGAACGTGTGATTCTAACGCGAATCCGGCGAGGAGAACGCCTCGACCATTTCGAGACCGTTCGAAAACACAAGCATGGCAACTTGATTGAAGTGTCGCTGACAATTTCTCCCGTCAAAAATGCTTCAGGCAAGATCGTAGGCGCATCGAAAATCGCCAGGGACATTACCGAGCAAAAGCGGGTTCGGGAACAAATAGACACTTTGGCCCGGGAAGCAGAACACCGAAGCAGGAACTTGCTGGCAAACGTGCAAGCGGCCGTGAATCTTTCTCAATCTGACACAGCTATAGGT
>JBAPZR010000410.1:0-2177 GCA_049285335.1 Xanthobacteraceae bacterium
CACAACGTGCGGCAGAACGCGAGCTTCTGTTCAAGGAAGCCAATCATCGCCTAAAGAACAGTCTTCAGATCGTCTCAAGCATGCTTCACATGCAGTTGCCGTTGGTCAACGACAATGTTGCCGCGGAGGCGCTCCGCAATGCCGAAGCCCGGGTGATGGCAATCGCCACCGTGCACGAGCGATTGTACAAAGACAGGCACATTGGGAGCATAACGTTCGACAGGTTTCTCCGCGATCTCTGCGGTAACATTGCACGGGCCTATGGCAGCTCGGACGCAATCCAGGTGAATGCGCAGCCGATTGTCGTTGACAGAGACCAGGCCATATCGGTCGCTTTAATCGTGAACGAACTCGTGACAAATGTTTTCCGGCACGCCGAGCTGCCTTGCCGGGTGAGACTGTGGGATGAGGGGAACCACAGCTTCAGGCTTAGAGTTTCCGACACTGGTAAAGGGCCCGCTACCGGCGCAACATCGGGACTCGGCACGCGCATGATCACCGCGCTTGTGACGCAGCTTAACGGGTCGCTGGAGACTAAGGCCGACGACGAAGGGTATCACTGCGAAATTTTTGTTCCACATTTACGCTAAGCCTGTCGGCACGACACGCGCTGCTGCACGACTCACACAAGCCCGTGGATTCGCTTTCATGGCTGCCGGGCGGCTGTGAGACTCTCAGCGAAGGTCGCGCTTATCGAGTCGACTCCTTGTTTTGCCTCGCCCCGGCCAGGCAGTGCGTTAATAGTTCCAGTAGGCAGCGAGGGGGTAGCCATGATGCCACCGGGTTAGAATGCGGTGCCGGTCAGCCCCAAGCATATTTTGATTTTGATCGATGCCGGCTCACCGGCGCGCGGTCCGACCTGAGGAGAATAACGCGATACTAAGATTGAAGAAGCTCACTTTTACCTTGTATCACAGACTTAGCTCTCATCATTCGCTTCCTCATCGTCTGGCTTTTGCACTCCCGCCAAACGAAACCATACTTGTGCCATGTGTATTAGCGACGCCCGCATTCGCTCATCTTTGGCATTACGCGCCATCTCCAGGCACGCTTGAGCGAAGCGCCGATACTGTTCCGACCGCACGCAGGGACACCTCCCCGACCCGAACGCAACGCGAAAGTGCCATAAGTGTTCCTTTCTCGTGACGAAAAAAGAGACCCCAAGCAGCCTCACCACTCGGGGTCCTCAAGTTGCGACGCAAGGGACCGACTCGAGTCTATCGGGCTCTGATTTTGGCACTCGCACGAGCTTGTATAAGGCTCCGCAGTGCGGGCTGCGAAAATCGCGGGGCGGGCCTCCAGGCATGCCCAGGATTAGCATCCCATTCGATGACGGTTTCATGACTTGCTCCCAATCCCGGTTAATCGAGGAGCAAGCCTGCTGGCGTGTGCCTCGTGGCTGCGGACCGTCGAATGCCTCAACCCGATGGCCGGAGCCACACAGGGAGAAATGAACGACGTCTCGCGAGCAGGCCGCGGAAGCGCCCGTCAAAAAGCAAGCGCGGGAGCCGGGCCAGTCGAGGTCTTGATTATTTCATTTTCAATCGCCAACGGTCGATCATTTCATTAGCGGGGTGCCTGGGATCCAGCAGCCGGGAGACTTGCTCGGCGCCGGATACAGGAAGCAAATTGGGATCGAGTAGTCCGACTTGAACAAGCAGTGAGGCCTGATCCCAATAGATGTGTTCGTAAGCAACGCGACCAGCCTCGTCGAAGCCCATCACGACCACGTTCGCCAGCACGACCTTGCGACCGGTCGGCGCTACGCCCGGAAGAAAAACACGCATTTCACGATTGTGGGTGAAGCTGACGATCAACTCGTCAATCACTCGGTTCTGCCCAACGGTACGCGATATGGACTTTACCTCAACATCATCCGGCCAGTGGCCGACGAAATGATCGCGATAAAAGCGCTCGACTTCAGCCCTGCCGGTGCCTCCCGTCATGGTCGGAACGTGAGTCAAATAAGGCTCGGCCGTCATTGTGGCCATCGTCTCAGCCACGTCCTTGTCAACAAACTCTGCCCTGACATGGGCATCAAAGACGGCGCCTAAGTCTTTTGTTGTCATCGCGGTTTCCGTCAGATCTCATGTTGCGCAATTTTTTGACCCTCGGTGCTCGGCTCTAGAGTAAGGGTTAGCTCCAGCACTTCGGCTAGCGACTGAGGTATTATCGGC
>JBAPZR010000411.1:0-3321 GCA_049285335.1 Xanthobacteraceae bacterium
ACTGTATGCCGCAAATAGCAATGCGCGCAGGCTCTCAATACCCAAACCAATCAACAGCAGGGGCTTGCGGCCAAAAGTTTCGGAGTAGTACCCGACCCATGGCGACAACGCCGCGGTAGAACGTCCATGAGTCCCATGGCGAAGAGCGTGACAGCGATCGTCACCAGCCCCGCGAAAACGTAATCATCCATGCGCGGCAGCTGTTTGCACCTTTTCTTGTTGGATCATGGTGGCCTCGATCGTCGAGCATACGGGGCCGGGGCGATCGAGGCCACTGATACATCCGGGCAACTAGCCCGTCCGTAATTGAACTCAGCTAATCGCACAGCGTTCCTCCGGCGGCGTCTTTTTCCCTTGTCGGGTATGCGCATCAAGCCGGTAAAACGCTCTGAAGCATGTGGCAAATATCCAGTCATTAGGAACCAGGACGGCATGAGATCCGTTGATCTTCAATGAAACTCCCGCCGAGCGCGATGCTTGTTGTCACTCTAAGTGCCACCACTTCCCCAGTCGCGGCACATCATAAAACGTCGCCGACTGCGTCGAAAATGACCGTGCGCTCGGTCAATCAAGCCGCTCTGAGCAGTGCGAATGCCGAAGATTCCTCACTCATCGTCAAAGCTGAAGTGCTGCTCGACCGCGATCATTTTTCGCCTGGTGAGATTGACGGCAAGAATGGAGAGAACTTCCGGAAAGCCGTTCGAGCATTCCAGCAAGCGAATGATCTTAACGCGACCGGGAAGATTGATGCTAATACCTGGAACGCGCTCGCCTCGAATGTCTCTGAACCAGCGCTTTTGTTCTACACAATCTCCGACGCAGATGTCGCCGGACCATTCGATAAGCGTACCCCATCCAATTTGGATGAGATGGCTAAGCTGCAGGGTCTTTCCTACAAGAATCCCTCGGAGGAGCTCGCCGAAAAATTCCACATGAGCGAAGACCTCTTACACAAACTCAATCCGGGCGTCGGTTTTGACCGTGCGGGTGAAAAGATTGTTGTGGCGAACGTTGAGCCGATGAGGCTACAGAAGGGGGAAGACCGGACAGTGGAAGCGATTCCGCCCAAAAAGCGCAATGCAGAAGGCAATCGCGTCGCGACCATCGTGGTCGACAAAGCTGCAAGTGACGTGCGGGCCTATGATCGGGGCGGAAGGCTGATTGCGTTCTATCCCGCTACAATTGGCAGTGCAGAGAAGCCGGCTCCGACCGGCTCTTTTAAAGTGAGGCGGGTAGCCTGGAATCCGGACTACCATTACGACCCGAAATTTGCCTGGAAAGGCGTGAAGGCCAACGATAAGCTGACCGTTAAACCGGGGCCAAATAACCCGGTGGGACTCGTTTGGATCGATCTAACGGCGCCTTCCTATGGGATTCACGGCACGCCCGAACCCAAGAACATCAGCAAGACCGAATCCCACGGTTGCATCCGGCTGACCAACTGGGACGCCCTCGACCTCGCCGGGATGGTTGGTCGCGGCACTCTGGTGAAGTTCGAAGATGAAGACTCTCCCGCGGTGCCGCTCGCAGGTCGCCAAAGAAACGGGTTTCAAACACCTGACTAATCGAATCCCAAAAGCCGTCGTTCATCTTGTCGCCAAGGTGTGGACACTTTTTTCAATCGGCGTCGATCGCAGTTAAGTGCTCGTAAAAAAGTGCGTGACGCCGGCTGGAGAATTGGCGCAACAGCATGATCAAAGACCTCTGGTACAAGAATGCCGTCATTTATTGCCTCTCACTCGGCGCCTTCATGGATGCTAATGGCGACGGCGTCGGTGACTTCCAGGGATTGATGCGCCGACTGGACTATTTGCATGGTCTTGGCATAACGGCGATATGGCTGATGCCGTTCCAAACCTCTCCCGGCCGGGATGACGGTTATGACGTTTCAGATTATTACGGAGTGAACCCAGCCCATGGAACACTTGGCGATTTCGTTGAATTCACCCATGCCGCCAGTCAACGAGGCATCAGGGTTATAATTGATCTCGTCGTCAATCACACGTCGAATGAACATAAATGGTTTCAAGAAGCGCGACACGATCCTCACTCGAAGTATCGCGATTGGTACGTTTGGTCAAAGAAACGTCCTCCGAGGGCTGACCACGGAATGGTCTTCCCCGGCGTGCAGAAGTCAACTTGGAGCTACGATAGTTTAGCAAGGGAATGGTATTTTCACCGGTTTTATAATTTCCAGCCAGATCTGAATACCTCAAATCCCGAGGTGCAATCCGAAATCCTCAAGATCATGGGCTTTTGGATTCAACTTGGCGTTTCGGGCTTTCGTATGGACGCGGTGCCGTTTGTCATCAGCAGCAAGGGCGCCGACGTTGACAAGCCCCGCGAGCACTACGAAATGCTGCGGTCGTTCCGGGAATTTCTGCAATGGCGCGTCGGCGATTCGATCATCCTGGGCGAGGCGAACGTCTTGCCGCGCACCGATTTGAACTATTTCGGAGCCGAGGCTGATCGAATGCAGATGATGTTCAATTTTCAGGTTAATCAACATTTGTTTTATGCCATGGCCTCGGCGGACACGCGGCCTCTGGCGAAGGCGATGATCAAAACACAGACGCGACCGCCCAGCAGTCAATGGGGCAATTTTTTGCGAAACCATGACGAGCTCGACCTTGGCCGCTTAAGCGAGAAGCAGCGGCAGACAGTGTTCTCGACGTTTGGTCCAAATGCGCAAGATCAACTCTACGGACGCGGTATCAGGAGACGACTTGCGCCGATGCTTGGCGGCGATCGGCGTCGCCTAGAATTGGCTTACAGCCTGATGTTCACATTGCCGGGAACGCCCGTACTCCGATATGGAGACGAGCTTGGTATGGGCGATAATCTCGCATTGCCGGAACGCACAAGCTGTCGCACACCAATGCAATGGTCGCGTGAACAGAACGGTGGATTTACCAAGAACAAGAGACCTGTGGTGCCCGTCGTCGACGATGGTCCATATGGCTATCAACATGTGAATGCGGCGGACCAGCGCCGCGATCCAAGCTCCCTCTTGAACTGGACCGAGCGCATTATCCGCATGCGCAAGGAGGTTCCCGAAATCGGGTGGGGTGATTTCAAGGTGTTGGATGTCGGTGATAAATCCATCCTGGCGGTACGGTACGATTGGCGAAACAACTCAGTCTTGACACTGCACAATCTGGCCGCCGAGCCGCGCGAACTAGAATTCGCCACCGGTTTGGCGAAAGAGGATGGCGACAGATTGATTAGCCTGTTGTCGGATGATCACAGTACTCGACTTCAGAACGGTAAGCATCGGGTCTGTCTAGAGGCGTATGGGTACCGTTGGTATCGGATAGGCGG
>JBAPZR010000412.1:0-3383 GCA_049285335.1 Xanthobacteraceae bacterium
CTCTTCGCCATGGGAGTCATGGACGTTCTAGCGGTGATGATTACAACACTGAGCACTATGCTTTGACGAGTGCCGACGATTATGCTGGTACAGAGCGGCGTGAAAGCTGGGGTCTCCATCGCCGGTCGATCGACATCACCGACACACAGCCCGATGCGCTTCAAGTGCGCGGTTATCTCAATCCCGGTGTCGGGTACTGTTCTTCGCCGCTAAGTGTCCGTCCGGTGAGGCGTCCTTGGCCGCCGACCATACACTTTGCTCGTCGCACGCCGTTCCGCGACTGGTTGGGGAAACCGGAACAACGCTTGAGCTGGCGAATTTTAGCAACTGCCGGCCGGGATATCTCGGCCCAGAAAGAGACGCTAATGACGCTGATGATGAAGTCTTTTATAATCATCACACTAATCATTGGATTATTTGATGGTCTCGGGACCGCCTACGGTCAAGACACTTCAAGAGACGCGATCCCAAAAGTCAGAGGCGGCGCCAATTTCTGCGTGGAGAGTAAAGGCGAGCAGGCGCTGCAATGTGAATATCAGACCATGGAGGCGTGTCAGGACGATATTAAAACAAGCAATCTACTTTGCGTCGCAAATCCGCACTCCAACGATTAATAAAATTGCACTAGGCAACCGAATGGCCGCTGCTCGCGGCAGGCTTGTTGATTCCTATTCACCATGAAAAGCGCGATCGCCCAGAAGCAGGCGAGACCGGATGAGATGGTGGCTTGTGCCCAAACCATTTTCCCACTGCGCGAGAGGTTCGGACGATTGCTTGAAACAGTGGCTGCAAAAACTGCCGCGAGAAGACCGGGGGCAGCAGTTCGAGCCTAAACCGTAACTACAGCAATCGGCAATTTATAGCCCTTCTGAATCCGATGAACGATTAGCTGCGCCGCGACTGCGCTGTCCCAGCATTGCGCTATCGCCATGAGCATAAAACTGCTTCCACTCCGATTTCACGGTCAGGAAACAGACGGCTCGCGCGGATTCTTACCGGGAACGCTATGCATCCTCGCGACTTCTTACGCTATGACGCACGCATTAGCCGCGCTGCAAAGGTTAATCGCTCGAAGTCTGAAATCGGCCTCGTCCTGGATTCCCACCGGTTTTGTGCGTTACCTGAATGTCCGCAAGGTCCTCCCCGGTTCGATCTCGAAACGGAGTCGATTAGGTCTTGACTGGCTAAATTTCTTCCTTGCTGACATTCAGACCGGTTTTGGCGCCTTCGTTGCCTTTTATCTTGCTGATTTGGGCTGGGCCAAAGGACAGGTGGGGCTTGCTTTATCGGCGGGCACGGTTGCCGGCTTGGTCGCGCATCTTCCCGGCGGCGCGATTGTCGACTGGGTACGTTGGAAACGCAGTTTCGTCGCACTTGGCATTGCAATGATCGCAGTGTCTGCCCCTATTCTCGCGGTCGCGCCAACGTTCGTCTTAGTCTTCACCGCTGAAATTCTGCATGGCCTCAGCGCCGGCATTATCACACCTGCGATTGCTGCAATCAGCCTCGGACTTGTAGGGCGTAGTGCAATGTCGGCGCGGACTGGTCGAAACAATGCGTACGATGCCGCGGGGAATGCCCTTACCGCCGGTGCTATGGGTGCGGCTGGACAGTATATTTCCAAGAGTGCCATATTTGTTGGAGCCGCAGTACTGTGTTTCCCAGCCCTTATTGCATTGTTCCTCATACGTGGCGATGAGATCGACTACGCGCGATCCCGCAACGCCGGAATTGGCCGGCACGCGACTAATTTTCAGCGCATTTTCGATTTGGGCAAAAACCTACGACTGTACATTTTTGCGGCTTGCATTTTTCTGTTCCAACTTGCCGATGCCTCAGTGCTTCCGATGATCAGCCAAGATCTAGCGCAAGATAAGAATAAGTCTGCATCACTCCTTATGGCAGGACTTATTGTTACTCCACAAATTATCGCCGCGGCGTTGTCGCCATGGGTCGGGTACTACTCCGAGACTTTTGGCCGCAAGCCCATGCTGTTGATTGGTTTGGGTATTGAGAGCCTGCGCGCATTGCTATTTGCGGCCTACAGTAGCTATCCCATTCTCATTCTCGGACAATCTCTCGGCGGCGTTAGTGCAGCATGCGTTACCGTCATAACGGTTCTGATGATCGCCGACATGACAACCGGAACCGGCCGCTTCAACCTGGTTCAAGGCTTCATTGGCGCTGTGATAGCCATCGCTGCAGCGATCAGCACAGGTACCACCGGCTTTCTCTTCGAAAAATTTGGTCATGTTGTCGGCTTTTTCGTTCTCAGCGCAGCAGCCGCTGCCTCTATTATTTTGTTGTGGACCACCTTGACCGAAACAAAACCTGGCAAATACCTCGACTGATGGGTTTGCAAAGGCAGTGGGTGCCGCCGATCATGGTGCTGATGATGCTGTTGGTGCGTAAGAAAGCGGTCATGGGCAATTTAGAGGTTCAGGGATGGCTCTATTGGCTGGGCTGCTGGCCACAGCCGTCACGGCGCTTTCAATCGTCGGAATGGTGTTGGCGTCCAGTTACCGGCGATCAGACAAAACGAATTTATGTAGATTGTGAAAACACGTTTCAATATGGCGCGGCTCAGTATGCCGTTGTGCGCGCGTTCACTCAACCAACATTTTTGTCAGCTCCCCAAGCCAAGTCAGGACCGGAAAGGGGTAAGCGATACGGCAATTATTTGATAAACGGTGAGTGCGGCTTTCTGACAACATCAAATCTGTATGTCACGTTCGTGAACTGTAGCGAGATGGATAATCAAAGCGGCTTTATGCCGCGAGAAGTCGAACGAGAGCGACTCCGCCAGTACGGATCGTCAAGATTCCATCGGCTGAGTTTTCGAGCTGAGAACCGCCCAATAGCGACCTCTGGCACCAAATCTGTCACTGCCACAGACCGGTTTTTTGCCCGGATAGTTCCCCCACCGTGCTTTCATCACACTCGAAATCGCGACGTCCTGCTGATTGCTACTTTCGACCACTCACGTCGGGTACCTCCTCACCCAGCGCCGTCGCCAGATCTATCTGATGATCCTGTTCTTGCACGAGAATCTGCCGGATCTGTTCAGCCATCGCAAACTCGCCTAAAGCCTCGCATTGTCTTACTCGCTCTCGATAATTGCGGACGGTCTCGTTCTCATTGTCGAGATCAAAGCGGAGCATTTGCTTCGGATCGTCCGACGTTTTGACAGGCTTCGGAGAAACCGTGGGCATCTTTCCGAGATAATCGATCTGGCGGGAAATCGTGAGAGCGTGCTGAAGTTCTTGTCCCGCATGCTTTTCCAGTTGATCGGCAATATTCATATATTCGGCGCCCTTGAGCACCTGAGAATAAACGACATAGGCTATGATTGCCTGATATTCGCGAGACAAATCCTCATTGAG
>JBAPZR010000413.1:0-1687 GCA_049285335.1 Xanthobacteraceae bacterium
CTTGAGGTTGATCACGAACTCGAATGGGACGGCACACAGCGCATGGCTGATCATATATCTTTTTTTTAGCGATTTTGTCGGGAAAGGAAGTGGGCTTTGGTGAACCGCTCGGCAAAGCGGGATGACCCACCAGGAACAGTGGCGCGAACGCTTGAGATTTGAGCTGTGTTGTTAGAATCGTCGTACTGGAAGTGCGCCGGCTTCTCGTTGCGCAGCAGGTCTGTGAAATGCGGCCAGGAATCCATACAATAATAGATATCGAAGATGTCGTGCCCAGCGCGTTTTTGGTTCTTTCCAAGTTGCCCATCCTGCGGCACGAAATAGAGAATCGCCAATCCGAAATCCCCGTGGAGACTTATGGTACTCTTGTAGATGTAAGGATTGTTTGGGGATTGAATTTCGAGAACGTAGCTTTGCACGTTACCCTGATACTGCGTCATTGCCTTCCCTCCTTAAAATCACATGAAAGAGACCACAACCTCCGCCGAAATTATACAAGAACGTAACTCTCAGCACCGAGTTGAAAAAGCCACGTGAAAGTTATCGGTTGCCTTCAGTGCGGCGGAGACGCAGGAGGTGGCACGTACTTAATGCGGCTTGCCTCGCCCGGATCTTGGTATGTATCGACCCACGAAGGCTATCCTGCCAAATCAGTTCTGGAGCGCTACACCGCTTCGCTGTCCCGCCGACGCCGGCCATATCATCCGCGAGGGGCGGGAGACGCGAGACCAACGCTCATGAAGACGGTAAGCTTCAAAAATCCCCAGTTGCATGATCAGTGCAGCCGCGCCGCGCTGGAAGCATGCAACTCAACATCTCGCATGTAGCAAATGCTCCTGCTGATTCCGCCCCACCTCCTCCTAACCCGTTCGTTTAACCGGCTGTCGGCACTTCAACGGCGTAAGTATGACAAATTTAAGTGAGCATTTTTGGTCAGACGCCGATCATTCATGCAACTAACGTTATAAAAATAATGCAGCAACATTCTTCCGCTCGACAGGAGTTCGGATATTTTGGTTTGTCGTGGGGGCATTGTGTTGGTGTTTCGCCCACATTTAGAAGCGTATCAGTGATAACCCAGCGATCCGTTCCTAGGCTTTGTTGGACGCGGGAAATGCGCTGATCAGTGGTGCGATATCTTAACGCGCAGCAGACGAGGGCACCGAGAGGGGGAGGAGCGATCAGCCCATCGACTGAATTGCCTCAGACACTAGTCTGAAGCGACAAGCGCTCGCGTCCTAGACAATCCTAAAGCATGAAGGGCCTACACAATGGCAAAAGTAAAATACATCTCGTCACCGAGTGATATTCCCACCGGTGAAAAATACGTGCTTGTCATGTATGGCGAAGAATACGCGCAAACGACACATCCCCTTGGCCTTAACATTACGGTTGCGCGCACCGTAAGTGAGCTTTCATTCTTGACGGCTGTTCACACAGCCAAGGGAATCGCCAAGAACGCGGGAATATCCAAGGTTTTTGTCTGCACCGCCACGACACCGAATAAAGCGGACATTGCAATTTGACCGCACCACGTCCGCTTGTCACCCAAACCATACAATGTGCGTGATCTAACGGACTTAGATTTTCACCGACGCCGTTAAATCAAAGTCTCTGCCTAAGAATGCCACATTGCCAGATGATGGCTGCAAGCGCGTCATCTGAGCTTGCCCCGCAGACTCAAAAC
>JBAPZR010000414.1:0-2602 GCA_049285335.1 Xanthobacteraceae bacterium
TCTGGAAGCGGTCCATTTCCTCGTGGAAATCGGGAATCCGCGTCATCCTTGTTTAACCAGCATAGATTCGATTCGTTCCTACGCGTCTGCCACAGTAGCGTTCCCTCAGAAAAAATAAGGGCTTGGAGTCGGCCGGGGCCAGTTGGCTGGAGTTGTCAAGCAGGGACTGGCTGGAGTTGTCAAGCAGGGACGCTTTAGCCGATGACGGCGACAGCATTTCGACTCGTCAGCGGTCGCTGCGATTGTTGCCTCTAGTTCCCATTGGCTTTTGGGTCGGGGGCTTACTGCGACCTATGTACTGGCTTTCCCAAGGTGATTTCAGGCCTGCGGAAACCCATCGCAATCCAAGCGGTGATCAGCTTCAACATAAACTTGCCGGAGTGACCACTATAGTTCGGCAAGTCATCGGCAAGCTCGACACCGACGTGCCGCTCTTTTGTCATGACCCGCATTTCAAGTGGAGGCGCGTCTGTCGGAAAGCGGTTCCGGAACATCGACAACCAGTGTCCCTTGGTGAAGTCGAGGAACATTGCCGAGTTACAGCACTTGGCAATGACCCGTCGGGTGGGAGAATCGGGCTTGAGCCGATGCTCTTCAAGATACTGGTGCCCCATCACGCATTGCACTCGATCCTTTCGATATAGGATCAAGCCTGTCCCACTGTCGGGATCGAGCACGGGCGGCGCAAAGGCCAGTTGCTCGAACCGACGTCCGGCTTCTTGGCAACTCGTGCAATAGCAGGAGCCGGTCAGAATCGGCGGCCCGACTGTCTCGAACTTCACCTTACCGCATCGGCACATCGCGGAGAGGTGTTTGCGCTGTTTCTGGTTCACTGCTCTTTTGAGTCCGCCGCCTGCTGCGCGGGCCCTGCGCTCTCAACAAGAGCGACTGCGGCCGCAGTCGCACTGCTGAACAGCCCCATGGACGTCCCGTCCTTGCGGATGGCTTCAACAACGTGTTCCCGCTCGATCAAGTGTCCGAGCGTGGCATAGCCGTCATCGACCGGGAGCGTGACAACATTCATTCCTGACCCCATTTTAAGCGAAACGCGAGTAGCCGGCTAATCCTCGTAACCATGCGAGGAATAGTGCACATAAAAATGATCAACCTGATCTCGCCACATATTTACGAATTCCTGCGACGTCAGGTTATCTACTGTCTTTGCGAGCTTCTTTATTGCTGGAAGCGTATTGTCCCAAATTGCCCGCTTGCACCACTTCTCACCCTTCGCTTTTCCTTCATCGGTAGCGCACATCGATTCCCAAGCAAGTCTCTCGGGATGATCGAGATGTTCCTCGGCGCCTGTCCTTCCTTGCTGGTGGATCATATAGACGTCAACGAATGCTGCTTCCTTGTGGGTCCGCAATTGATACACAATCGCCTCGGTCGCAAATTTATAAGCCGCCGCCATCGCATTATCACGAACGTTCAAGATGTCGCCGGAGCCATATTTGGCGAACTCGTCTTTGCTCAATTGGAATAGACCGACATACGATCCGGTCTTCTGCTTGGGATCGAAATCAGATTCGATCTTGGCGATAGCTTCCATAAAGGTCACGTTAACGCCGAAGGCTTCGGCCGCGCGCTTGATCTCCTCCTGCGGCGTTCCGATTGGAATATCCTTCAGCGATTCGAGAACCGTATCCGCTGGCTTCTTGTCAGGTGGAACTTCGGAATACGCGTAATCTGCGACGTATGAAGGATGGTCCTGCTTCGACGAGTTCAGATCATCGTCAGCCGGAACTTTGACCGCATCCCGCAAGACCGACTGAGAGATTTCGACGTCGGGAGTCGTTCGCGTCGCATTGGCAATTTCACGGGGCGATTTCGCTGACGCGATGCTGACGAACATAGCTGCAAAGAAACAACTCGCGATGCAAGTCATGAGATTTCGCTGAACGTCGTTGTTCACTGCCGATGTCCTCTCCGAGCATCTTTCGCGAACCGCTGTTCGGCGGGCGCGACAGAGCCTTTTTGTGGGAAAAGCGATTGGCGATCGGGCTGCTGACAGACGGATAGAGAGCGCGCTCAGTTCACGCCCACGCAGCCGCATCAGCTGCGGCCGCACACGTCATGAGGACCGACGCCAATGCGCCGGCCAAGCAAGCCTGCCGTTTCATGGGAACCCTCTCCCGCTCAACGGGACGCGGTTTTATCCAGCATTGTGGCGAGAGTTCGAGAACTTTCGGTCTTTAAGTGATCATTCGCGTGCCGCACTGCGGCGTCACGAGCTGACTAATTTCACACTGTTCGTAAAAGCTGCCCTAGAAAAGCAAAACACTTGTTAAATCTTAACCAGTCTCCCGCAATGTTGCCGACGGGGCAAAGACAAAGATCACTCATGAACGATTCGGCTTCGGCCGCGGCGGCCGCCGGTAAGATGCCAGCTGGCAAGGTGTCATGGATAACGGCAACAGCGATCGTCATTGCCGACATGGTGGGAGTCGGCGTTTTCACGAGTCTGGGATTTCAAGTCCGTGACACAACGTCCGGCTTTTTACTCCTGCTGTTGTGGATCATCGGCGGAGTCGTCGCGCTCTGCGGGGCGTTCTGCTACGCGGAACTGGCCGCGATGCTGCCGCGCTCCGGCGGTGAGTACAAC
>JBAPZR010000415.1:0-8512 GCA_049285335.1 Xanthobacteraceae bacterium
TCATGCCGCGGACGAAGAAGCCGTGGATGACCGCGTCGAGCCCAGTCGCAAGATCGACGTAGTCGCGAATGAAATCATCGGATACCCCGCCGGCAAAACGGTTGCGCCGGCTTTCGGGATCGAGCCGCAAAACGTGTTCGCGATATTTGCCCGTCTCTCCGATCCACAATTTGCGGATCACGCCGCCTTCGGGAAGGACTTCCTGCATTGGGTCTCCTGACGTTGTATTGGCAAGACCCTCTCCAGTCGCTTCCTCCCCAGAAAGCGCGCGAGCGTGACAGGCACACGCGCGGCGAATCAAATCATGATGTCGTGTGCCATCGGAATGAGGCAAGGCGAAGGATTGAGCAACATAGCCACATTCCGTAAACGCATGGCGATGTCTATCGAATGTCACAATGATCGATTGTTGACCTTCGCCAAGCGAAAGCCGAAATTGACCAAAACCGAAACGATCGTTATTGGCGCGGCTGAACGGTGACATCTAACTGTCAAAAATCCTGCCAAGCGAAGACCTGCCAACCGCGTCGACGCGAAATATCCTCGAAACAAGTCCACCCGCCACGTTTACTCACACGCGTTCATTTCCTTCCACAAGGCAAAGCGCCGATCCGGTAGCCCAATTCTGATGGCTCAATTCTGATGGCGAACTCCGTTGCAGCTTTCTATGCCGCCAGCGTCGCCGCCGGGCGTCTCGAATACGACGATGGCCAGCGCGCCGTCGTCGAAAAACTGGCGCGGCTCGAGGCGCGGATCGCCGAACGTCGCCTGGCGCACAAATCGTCCGCACTGGGTTGGCTGTTCGCGAGCCGCGAACATGCGGCTGCGCCCATCAAGGGACTTTATCTCTACGGCGACGTTGGTCGCGGCAAGACGATGCTGATGGACTTTTTCTTCGAAAATAGTCCGGTCGAGCGCATGCGCCGCGCCCATTTTCACGAATTCTTGCTCGACGTTCACGACCGCATTTACGCGGTGCGGCAGAGCATGAAGGTGGGCGAACATGCGGGTGCCGACCCGATCAAGCTCGTCGCCGAGCAATTGGCCGAAGAAGCGTGGCTCCTTTGCTTCGACGAATTTCACGTCACCGACATCGCCGACGCGATGATTCTCGGTCGGCTGTTCGCGCAGCTGTTTGAGCGCGGGATCGTGATGGTGGCGACATCCAATGTGCCGCCGGAGGAGCTTTACAAAGACGGGCTCAACCGGGCGCTGTTCGTGCCGTTCATCGAGCTGCTGCAAGCGCGCGTGGACGCGGTGCGGCTCGATGCACGGACGGATTTTCGTTTGGAAAAGCTCGGCGGCCAGCCGGTCTGGTACATGCCGGCTGATGCCGCGGCGGACGCGAGCCTCGATGATGCCTGGCGGCGCCTGACCGCCGGTGAACAGGGGACGGCGCAGGAATTGGCGCTCAAGGGTCGCTCAATCCGCGTACCGCGCGCCTATCGGGGGGTGGCGCGGTTTTCTTTCCACGATCTGTGCGAACAACCGCTCGCGGCCGCCGATTATCTGCGGATCGCCCGTGAATATCACACCATCATTCTCGATCGCATTCCGGTCATGACCTACGACAACCGCAACGCCGCCAAGCGTTTTATTATCTTGATGGACACGCTCTATGACACGAACGTGAAGCTGATCGCCTCGGCCGCGGCGGCGCCCGACGCGCTCTACCGCGCCGATGAAGGCTTCGAGGCGCTGGAATTCAAACGTACCGCTTCGCGCCTCGTCGAAATGCGTTCACAAGACTATCTGGCGCGGCCGCACGGCGCCGCGCACGAACGAATGTCGGGCTCCTCAAGCGGCATCGTGGAGACTTAAGGGGGCGCGTTTTCGTCCGACTTGAACGCGCCGGCCGAAACGGCTAATGACCCCGGCGACCGGGGCCATCTCACCGATCAGGGACTTTATCTGATGCCGCGAAGCAAGATCGCACTGATAGGCTCGGGCCAAATCGGCGGCACGCTGGCCCACCTCATCGGACTAAAGCATCTTGGCGACGTTGTCCTGTTCGACGTCGCCGAAGGTGTGCCCCAAGGCAAGGCGCTGGACCTCGTGCAATCGTCGCCGGTCGAAGGCTTTGACGCCCGCCTGACCGGCGCCAATTCCTACGAAGGGATCGAGGGCGCCGACGTATGCATCGTCACCGCCGGCGTGCCGCGTAAGCCCGGCATGAGCCGTGACGATCTCCTCGGAATCAATCTGAAGGTGATGGAGCAGGTCGGCGCCGGCATCAAGAAATACGCGCCGAACGCGTTCGTCATCTGCATCACCAATCCGCTGGACGCGATGGTCTGGGCGCTGCAGAAGTGTTGCGGGCTACCCAAAACGATGGTCGTCGGCATGGCCGGCGTGCTCGATTCGGCGCGCTTTCGCTATTTTCTGGCCGACGAACTCAATGTCTCCGTCGAGGACGTCACCGCCTTCGTGCTGGGCGGCCATGGCGACAGCATGGTGCCGTTGGTTCGCTATTCCGCGGTGGCCGGCATACCGCTGCCCGATCTCGTCAAGATGGGCTGGACCACGCAGGCGCGAATCGACGAAATCGTGGACCGCACGCGCAACGGCGGCGGCGAGATCGTGGGCCTGCTGCGCACTGGCTCGGCCTATTACGCGCCAGCGTCGTCCGCGATCGCCATGGCCGAAAGCTATCTGCGCGACAAAAAACGCGTGCTGCCTGCCGCCGCTTGGCTCAACGGTGAATATGATCTGAAAGACCTTTATGTCGGCGTGCCGGTCGTGATCGGCGGCAAAGGGGTCGAGCGGATCGTTGAAATCGAGCTCAATGGCGCCGAGCGCGCCATGTTCGAGAAATCGGCGCAGTCGGTGCAATCTCTCATCGACGCCTGCAAGAAGATCGCGCCCGATCTGGGGAAGTGAAGTCCCGGGAGCCTTTGATGCCAAAGCCCCGGATCGTCCGTATACGGGTTCGCGCGGCGCCAGTGCCGGAGGCGTGAGAGCACCATGAACATCCACGAATACCAGGCCAAGGCGGTGTTACGCGAATTCGGCGTGCCGGTGCCTCGCGGC
Organism: Xanthobacteraceae bacterium; assembly: GCA_049285335.1. Classification (GTDB taxonomy): domain Bacteria; phylum Pseudomonadota; class Alphaproteobacteria; order Rhizobiales; family Xanthobacteraceae; genus BOG-931. Next base: position 3,031 of record JBAPZR010000415.1, read on the forward strand.
ATTGCCGCATTCACCGTTGCGGAAGCGGAAAAAGCGGCAAGCGAACTCGGTGGGCCGGTTTGGGTGGTCAAGGCGCAGATCCATGCCGGCGGCCGCGGCAAAGCGGGCGGCGTCAAGCTCGTGAAGTCGACCACCGAGGTCAAGCGCGAGGCCGAGCGCCTGCTCGGTTCGGTTTTGGTCACGCACCAGACCGGACCTCACGGCAAGGAAGTGCGGCGGCTCTATATCGAGGAAGGCTCCAATATCGACCGCGAATATTATTTGTCCGCGCTGGTCGACCGCGTCACCTCTCGTGTCGCCTTCGTCGCCTCGACCGAGGGCGGCATGGACATCGAAGAGGTCGCGCACACAAGTCCGGACAAGATCGTGAGCTTCTCGATCGATCCGGCGACCGGCTTCATGCCGCACCATGCGCGATATGTCGTGAAGGCGCTCGGATTTTCTGCGGACATCGCCAAGCAGGCCGCAAGCGTGCTGCCGAAGCTTTACCAGGCGTTCCTAGCGAAAGACATGAGCCTTCTCGAAATCAACCCGCTGGTCGTCACCAAAGCGGGCCAGCTCGTTTGCCTCGATGCCAAGATCGCCTTCGACGACAATGCGCTCTACCGCCATGCCGACATCGCGGCACTGCGCGATATCACCGAGGAAGACGAAAAGGAGATCGAAGCCTCGCGCTACGATCTCAATTATGTCGCGCTTGACGGCACCATCGGGTGCATGGTCAACGGCGCCGGACTCGCCATGGCGACGATGGACATCATCAAGCTCTATGGCGAGACGCCGGCGAACTTTCTCGATGTCGGCGGCGGCGCCACCAAGGAAAAAGTGGCCGCCGCTTTCAAGATCATCACCTCCGATCACAACGTAAAGGGAATCCTGGTCAACATTTTCGGCGGCATCATGCGCTGCGACATCATTGCCGAAGGCGTCGTCGCGGCGGTGAAGGACGTCGGCCTGCGCGTGCCGTTGGTGGTGCGGCTTGAGGGCACCAATGTCGATCTCGGCAAGGAGATCATCGCAAAATCGAATCTCAACGTGACGTCGGCCGACGATCTCGACGACGCCGCGCAGAAAATCGTCAAAGCGGTGAGGGGAGCCGCATAATGTCTATCCTCATCGACAAAAATACCAAGGTGATCTGCCAGGGACTGACCGGCAAGAACGGCACGTTTCACTCCGAACAGGCGATCGCCTACGGCACCAAAATGGTCGGCGGCACTTCGCCCGGCAAAGGCGGCTCGACCCATATCGGGCTTCCTGTCTTCGACACCGTCGCCGAGGCGCGCGACAAAACCGGCTGCGATGCGAGTGTCATCTATGTGCCCCCGCCCGGCGCGGCGGATGCGATCTGCGAGGCGATCGTGGCTGAGATCCCGCTGATCATTTGCATCACCGAGGGCATTCCCGTCGCTGACATGGTGAAGGTTAAACGCGCGCTGTGCGGATCGAAGTCGCGCCTGATCGGGCCGAATTGTCCCGGCGTCATGACTGCTGGCGAATGCAAGATCGGCATCATGCCCGGCAATATTTTCAAGCCGGGCAAAGTCGGCGTGGTTTCGCGTTCCGGAACGCTGACCTACGAAGCGGTGTTTCAAACAACCCAAGAAGGCTTCGGCCAGACCACCGCAGTCGGCATCGGCGGCGATCCGGTGAAGGGCACGGATTTCATCGAAATGCTGGAAATGTTTCTCGCCGATCCGAAAACCGAGGCGATCGTGATGATCGGCGAAATCGGCGGCGCTTCGGAGGAAGACGCCGCGCTGTTTCTCAAGGACGAAGCCAAGCGCGGCCGGAAAAAGCCGATGGTCGGCTTTATCGCAGGACGCACCGCGCCACCCGGCCGGCGCATGGGCCATGCCGGCGCCATCATTGCGGGCGGCAAGGGCGGCGCCGAATCCAAGATCGAAGCCATGGAAGCCGCCGGCATCAAGGTATCGCCGTCCCCTGCGCGGCTTGGCAAAACGCTCGCGGATACATGGAAATGACGATTCATTGTCGTGTCTTTTGCCCGCCGCATCGAGCGATTACATAGGGGTAGGAGAGGAATCCCAGCGCCGGACCGCATAGTCACGCACCTTTCGCGCTGAGCGATTGCTATCTCTTGCGTTACCAGTCCCGTCCGCCGGGATTGTTCACAGGTCGTACCAAGGTCGGTAGCCATGTCTCGCCAGGATGCGAACGCCGCCTTCGCCCGTACTTCGTTTCTGTATGGCGGCAACGCCGCCTATATCGACGATCTCTATGCCCGCTACGAAGCCGACCCGAAGGCGGTCGACGCCGAGTGGCAATCCTTCTTCCAGAGCCTGAAGGACGACCGCCGGGATATCGAACAAAATGCGCGCGGTCCGTCCTGGAGCCGGCCGGACTGGCCGGTGCCGGAGCGAAGCGATCTTGTTTCAGCGCTTGACGGCGCCTGGGACGAGACGGCCGCGGCAATCGCCGGCAAGGTCAAAGCGCAAGCGCAGGCGCGCGGCGTCGATATCACCTCGCCCGAAGTCGAACGTGCGACGCGTGATTCCATCCGCGCGCTGATGCTCATTCGCGCCTATCGGGCGCGTGGCCATTTTCACGCCAATCTCGATCCGCTCGGGCTCGAACCGCCGAAAGACGAGGAAGAGCTCGATCCGGGCTCCTACGGCTTCGGCGCCGCGGATCTCGATCGGCCGATTTTTCTCGACTACGTGCTCGGGCTCGAATTCGGCACGGTGCGCGAAATCGTCGGGATTTTGCGCCGGACCTATTGTCAGACGCTCGGCGTCGAATTCCTTCACATTTCCAGCGCCCCGCAGAAGAGCTGGATTCAGGAACGCATCGAGGGACCGGACAAGGAGATTACCTTCACGCGCGAAGGCAAGCGCGCCATCCTCAACAAGCTGGTCGAGGCCGAAGGCTTCGAGAAATTCTGCGATCTGAAATTCACTGGCACCAAGCGCTTCGGGCTCGACGGCGCCGAGTCGATGATTCCGGCGCTCGAGCAGATCATCAAGCGCGGCGGCGCGCTCGGCGTGCGCGAGATTGTGATCGGCATGCCGCATCGCGGCCGGCTCAACGTATTGGCGCAAGTCATGGCCAAGCCGCATCGCGCCATCTTTCATGAATTCAAGGGCGGCTCTTCCACGCCCGATGCTGTCGAAGGCTCAGGCGACGTGAAATACCATCTCGGCGCCTCGTCGGACCGCGAATTTGATCAGAACAAGGTTCATCTGTCGCTTACCGCCAATCCCTCGCATCTTGAAATCGTCGACCCGGTGGTGCTCGGCAAAGTCCGCGCCAAGCAGGACCTTCTCGGCGCCACGCCCGAAGACCGCACGATGGTCATGCCGCTGCTCATTCACGGCGACGCGTCGTTCGCCGGACAGGGCGTCGTCGCCGAGTCCGTCGGGCTATCGGGCTTGCGCGGTCACCGCACCGGCGGCTCGGTGCATTTCATCGTCAACAATCAGGTCGGTTTCACCACCAATCCGCGCTATTCCCGCTCGTCGCCTTATCCGTCCGACGTCGCCAAGATGATCGAGGCGCCGATCTTCCACGTCAACGGCGACGACCCCGAAGCCGTAGTCTTTGCCGCCAAGATCGCGACCGAGTTCCGGCAGAAATTCCAGAAGCCGGTAGTCATCGATATGTTCTGCTATCGCCGACACGGGCACAACGAAGGCGACGAGCCGTCGTTCACGCAGCCCTTGATGTACAAGGCGATCGCCGATCACCCGACGGCGCTCGAAATCTACAGCAAAAAACTCATCGACGAGGGCATCGTCAGCGCCGGCGACGTCGAGAAAATGCGAACGGATTGGCGCAACCGGCTCGACACCGAGCTCGATGCCGCGCTCGGCTACCGCGCCAATAAGGCGGATTGGCTCGACGGCCGCTGGTCCGGCTTCAAGGCGGCGGGCGATAGCGACGATCCGCGCCGCGGCAAAACCGGCGTCGCCATCGCCGAGCTCAGGGAGGTCGGTCAAAGCATCACGGCCGTCCCGCCGGATTTTCATCTGCACAAGACGCTTAATCGCTTCCTCGATCATCGCCGCAAATCGATCGAAGCCGGCGCCGGGATCGATTGGGCGACCGCCGAGGCGCTCGCTTTCTGTTCGCTCCTGCTTGAGGGCCATCGCGTGCGCCTGTCGGGTCAGGATTCCGAACGAGGCACGTTTTCGCAACGCCACTCCGTTCTGATCGACCAGGAGACCGAGCAGCGCTACACGCCGTTCAACAATCTCGGCGACGACCAGGCGCGCTTCGAAGTCATCAATTCGATGCTGTCCGAAGAAGCCGTGCTCGGTTTCGAATACGGCTATTCGCTCGCCGAACCCAACGCCTTGACGCTCTGGGAGGCGCAATTCGGCGACTTCGCCAACGGTGCGCAGGTCGTGTTCGATCAGTTCATCTCGTCCGGCGAACGCAAATGGCTGCGCATGTCGGGACTCGTCTGCCTATTGCCGCACGGCTACGAGGGCCAGGGGCCGGAGCATTCCTCGGCCCGGCTGGAGCGTTTTCTCTCGATGTGCGCCGAAGACAATATGCAGGTGGCGAATTGCACGACGCCGGCGAACTATTTCCACATTCTGCGCCGCCAGCTCAAACGTGAATTCCGCAAGCCCCTGATCCTGATGACGCCGAAGTCACTGCTCCGCCACAAGCGGGCGATGTCGCGGCTCGAGGAAATGGGTCTCGGCACGTCGTTTCACCGGCTACTGTGGGACGACGCGCAGATGCTGGCGAATGAGAAGATCAAGCTTGTCGCCGACGACAAGATTCGCCGCGTCGTCATCTGCTCGGGCAAGGTCTATTACGATCTTTACGAGGAACGTGAGCAGCGCGGCATCGACGACATCTATCTGTTGCGCATCGAGCAGCTCTATCCGTTCCCGACCAAGGCGTTGATGGCGGAGCTTTCGCGGTTCAAGCAGGCCGAGGTCGTCTGGTGCCAGGAAGAGCCGCGCAATATGGGCGGGTGGGTGTTCGTCGATATTTTCCTGGAGTGGGTGCTCAATCAGATCGGCGCCAAGTGTCGGCGCGCCCGCTATGCCGGCCGGCCGGCGTCGGCGTCGACGGCGGTTGGGCAAATGTCGCTGCATATTGCACAGCTCAAACAGTTCTTGGACGAGGCGTTGCGATGAATGTGCCGCCACTGGGGCGCGACGGCGCAATTCAATAAAGCGCATGACCGGTAGAAGGCGTCGTTTGGCCTTCCTTCGGCCGGCCATGACGAAGAGGAGACGATGGCTGAGATTCGCGTGCCGACGCTCGGGGAATCGGTAACCGAGGCGACCATCGGCAAATGGTTCAAGAAGCCGGGCGATGCCGTCGCGGTCGATGAGCCGCTGGTCGAACTCGAAACCGACAAGGTGACGATCGAAGTGCCGGCGCCGGCCGCGGGCGTTCTGGGTGCGCTCGCCGCCAAGGACGGCGATACGGTCGCGGTCGGCGCGGTGCTCGGCCGGATCGAGGAGGGCGCCAGCGCCCCAACGAACAAACCGGCGAC
>JBAPZR010000416.1:0-2437 GCA_049285335.1 Xanthobacteraceae bacterium
ACATAATAGCGGAGTGTGTCGGCGGGCGTTTCAATGGCCTTTCCGCTAAGGTTGCTGAACAGTTTGGGGTGCCATTTCAAATGATCGCGCGGTGCGTTGTAGCCTACCCCACGAATTCACATTCAGACGGGTCAGAATCACAAACCCATGCGTCTTTGACAAACCACTCATGCCTCACCCGGCAGTGTGGACAGTAGGTGCTGCTGAAAAAAACAGGGGTGCTGCTGAATAGCCTGGATTCAATGAGTCGCCCCGTGGAGATCGCCTGTCCTGTCTTTGGGCAACGGACCATAAGCATGCCCATAGCGGAACTCCTACTGTTGAGTTTAGGAATGTCGTAGCCGCTCTTGTCGGAAGAAAAGATAAAAGCCCGGTGACAATTCGTTGGCTTTGTTGAGGCGCGGCAGTCGGAAACGAGCAAATCGTATTCACGTCCGCGTCATGAATCACAGAACAAAATAAATTTGTCGTGAGGAACACTTTAACGTGCGGGGTTCCGCCTCGCGTTACACGAGCTGTGGCCAAGGAAGACAGAGCCTTCTCGGTCAAAAAGGTGGGTCTGGTCAAGGTGGCCGGTTCGTTATGGCTCGGCAGGCCAGAGTCCATTTAAAAATAGGCGCTTGTCTTGGCCGATAGGCACGGGAGACAGTCCGGAATTAGAGTTGCATGCCACGCGCATTCAAACGTCCTGCCGCGACGCAACTCCGTAGACGGCCGTCATTGCCGCGGCCGAAATAATGCAACTTGCACTACGGTCGCATAGTGCAATTTGCGCTATGTGCCGCAACTCACACTCGTGGATGAATTTGACGTGTGAGACCCGCGTTGCGCTGCATGTCACTTCAGCAGCTAATCGTTCGATCAGATGGAGCCAGCAAAAAAGTTTGATATCGATCAAATCAAATTCGCATGATTTCCGCATCGTAGAGGGAGTGGCAGTCACAGGAGAGCGACGAAGCCCGTATTGTTTCGTTTGCTTTCTTTGAACTTGATCCATTCAGAACTGAACTCTATGGAGTCACTAAGTCGGCAGGCTGCCATTTGCCAGCATAAGTGTGCATGAGCGCCGCGCGTATCTGTGGAAGGCAAGAAGCTGCGCCAGGTTCACCGGCCGAAAAAAGCCCGGCAGTGTCACACCGTCGCGCGGTGCAAAGATGAGGCTCAGCGGATTGCGGCCAACGTGGCGAAGCAGCCGGAGCTACTACGCAAGGAGTAACGCAGGCCCTAACATGGTTGTTGCTGGGCTAAAGAAAAGGCGGGAGTTCCTTCATGAAAATCACGTCGATAGTTGCCGCCTTCGCAATTTCCACTATGCCCGGGTATGCGCAGGATCGGCCAGACATTGCGAAGCTCAAGGCTGACGCAGAGAAAGTCGTCAAAATGACCAGCGGTGACAAGCAGAAGGTCCAGACGTACTGCGAACTTGCTGATGTCAGCGATCAAATCGGACAAGCGAACGAGGAGGAAGACACCGAAAAAGCCGAGGAGTTATCCAATAAGGCAGAAGAGTTGGAGAAGAAACTAGGTCCTGATTTTGTCGCGCTGGCCGTCGAGTTGAACAAACTGGAACCAAATTCTGAGGAAGCTAAGGAGATCGGGTTGATACTTGATAAGCTCGATGAACTCTGCGGAGTTTAGCACAGCATTTAGTTACGTCGCTTGCCATGTAGCTATCGCCGCAAGTTTCATCTCCTAGATGATCACGCGACATCGGGCCCAGGGCTCATATGTCCGACTATCGTTGAGGGTCCAGCATACCAAGGCGAAGATCATCGTGATCTTCGAGGGGCGCGATGCCGCCGGCAAGGGCGGGGTCATCAAGCGCATCACGCAACGTTTGAATCCGCGCGTCTGTCGCGTCGTCGCCCTCCCGGCGCCCGCCGAACGCGAGAAGACCCAGTGGTATTTCGAGCCTACACTAATTCATGCTAAAATCACGGCTTCGTGAATTTATTGCATGCGTAATCGCGTTGCGAAAAACAAGAGACCAACAGCAACGAAAAGGGGGGATGGATGGGCAGACTGGAGATGCGGCTCGGATGGCTAAGATGCGCGCCCGCCGAGCGCCCTTTACAGATGCTCGCGACGGTCGGCTTAAAAAGCGAAGCCGATGGGCGTTCTTGTTGTTCCAGGGTAAGCCGCTGACGACTACCGATTTAATGAAGCAGTGCTATTTCGCTCTGCCCGCACTGGGTCAGAAATACAAAAGTTGGCATCGCACCAACGTAACCCGAGTTGCTGATCTGCTTGCCATTCGGATCGGCCGCGCGACGAGCCAAGGGCGGCCGATCATGTGGTCACCACGGCCTGAACTGATGCAGGACCGGCGTTGGGTGGGACTCGAGCATGGGCGATAGTCGCGACGGACGGAATAACCACATCTGCAAAGGGCGCTCGGCAGGTGCGCATCTTGGCCATCCGAGCCTCATTTCCAGGT
>JBAPZR010000417.1:0-38017 GCA_049285335.1 Xanthobacteraceae bacterium
GTTCCTGCGCTCGTCGGCCGCGAGATCGATTTTCGAGAGCTACGGCTTTGCTTTCCTTATCAAGCCGACCCCGTGAGCGGCATCCGGTGATCGAATCCGGCGTCGCTCATGCTCGATCTCTCCACCGCTGAATGGACCGCGCTGAAATTGTCGCTCCGGATCGCAGTGGTCGCGACGGCGTGGGCTGTTCCCTTCGCCGTGGTGATCGGTTGGCTGCTGGCGCGTAAGAATTTCTGGGGCAAAACGATCCTCGACGGTGTCGTGCACTTGCCGCTGGTGCTGCCTCCGGTCGTCACCGGTTATCTGCTGCTCATTGGATTCGGCCGCAAAGGACCCATCGGCGGCTTTTTGTACGATCATTTCGGCATCGTGTTCGCGTTTCGCTGGACCGGAGCGGCGCTCGCCGCCGCGGTCATGGGATTTCCGTTGATGGTGCGGCCGATCCGGCTCGCGCTCGAAACCATTGATCGCCGTCTTGAAGACGCCGCGGCGACGTTGGGCGCCAATCGCATCCTGGTATTCCTTACCGTCACTTTGCCGCTCGCCTTGCCCGGCATCATCGCCGGCGTGCTGTTGTGCTTTGCGCGCGCACTCGGCGAGTTCGGCGCCACCATCACGTTCGTCTCCAATATTCCGGGCGAGACGCAAACGCTTTCGGCGGCGATCTATACGTTCTTGCAGATCCCGGACGGTGAAGCGCCGGCGGCGCGGATGGTTGTGATTTCGATCGTCTTGGCGTTCGCCGCGCTTTTTGCGGCGGAATGGTTCGGCCGGCGCGCGACCACGCGCTTTCACGGAGAATGACGGTGCTCGCCGTCGACGTCGACAAAGCGCTCGGCGCCTTGAAGCTTGTGGCGCACTTTCGCGCCGCCGGCGGCGTGACCGCCTTGTTCGGCCCTTCAGGTGCTGGAAAAACATCAATCGTGAATATGATTGCCGGCTTGCTGTCGCCCGACCGCGGCCACATCACGCTCGACGACACCGTATTGTTCGACGCCGCAAAGCGCATTGATGTGCCGCCGCATCGGCGACGCATCGGTTATGTGTTTCAGGAAGGTCGGCTGTTTCCGCATTTGAGCGTGCGGCAGAATCTCGATTATGGCCGGCGCATGAGCGGACGGCCGCGCGATGCGCGTGAATTCGATCGCATTGCGGCGCTGCTCGGCATTACGCATTTGCTCAACCGCCGGCCGCGCATGCTTTCGGGCGGGGAGCGCCAGCGCGTCGCCATCGGTCGCGCCCTGCTGATGCGGCCGCGGCTTCTTCTTCTCGACGAGCCGCTCGCGTCGCTCGATGCCGGCCACAAGGGCGAGATCCTGCCCTATCTGGTGCGCTTGCGTGACGAGGCCGCAATTCCGATGGTCTATGTCAGCCACACCGCCGCGGAAGTGCGCCGCATCGCGACGACCGTCGTCCGGCTCAATGGCGGGCGCGTCGTCGCAACCGGAGGGCTTGAGCTTCTCGCCGGGCGGGAGGTCGAGGCGTTGGAGTGATGCGCCTTCGCGTTCCGCGAACGCTGCCGTGAAAATTCGCGTGTTGTCGTATGAAACCGCAACGGATTATCATTTTCGCTGCGCTTCGGAATGCGTGTGGCAATGATACCCGCGCGATGCGAACGGCTCACGTTGTCTAACGATCGATCCCAATCCGTGCCAAGCTCACTGGAACGTGCTTTCTCATTGCTCGCCAAACACCCGACGGCGCGAGGCGTCGCGTGTGGCGCCGGCGCGGCCTTTTGTTGGGCGCTCGGCTTTGTCGCTGCCCGGCAAGGCGTCACGGCGGGCCTCTCGCCGCTGGTGATCGCGCTGCACCGATTTGCCTGGCCGGGGCTGGCGCTGCTTCCGCTAGTTGCCCGAAACGGCTTTGCCGATCTTCGCATGGTCGGCTTGCGGCGCGGCGCGGCGCTGGCGGTGTTCGGCGGACTGCCGCTCGCGCTGCTGAGCTACATCGGCTACCTGCTGGTTCCGCTCGGTCATGGCGCGGTCATTCAGCCGTCATGCGCCGCGCTCGGTGGCCTTATTTTAGCGCGCGTGGTTCTCAAGGAGCACCTGCCAAGGCGCCGGATCGCGGGCGCAGCCGTGATCGTCATCGGCCTCGCGGTGATCGGCGCCGAAGCATTGCGAACCATGGGCGCCAACGGCCTCCTCGGCGATTTTTTGTTTGTCGCGGCAGGAAGCTTTTTCGCGATCTTCGGTATATTGGTGCGGCTTTGGCGCGTGGCGGCGATGCGCGCGGCGGCGGTGACGAGCGTGTTGTCGCTCGCCGGCCTGCCCATTCTCTTGTTCAGTTTTGGCAATATGCTTGCCGCCGGCTGGCTCGAAAATGCGATGCAGGCCGTCGTGCAAGGCGTGCTCGCCGGCGCGGGTGCGATCTATTTGTTCACGCGCGCCGTCGTCTTGCTCGGCGCGAGCCGGGCGGTGCTGTTTCCCTCGCTGGTGCCGCCGTCCACGCTTCTGATCGGTTACATCACGCTTGGCGAAACGCCAAGCCTGTCGCAACTCGCGGGGCTCGTCATCGTCATTGTCGGCTTTCGCCTCACGCAGAGGGCGTGAATCCGCTCAGTGGCGGAATGGCGAGGTGGCTACGCTGCTTTGCGCGATACCAGGAAGTCGCCGATGCGATCGAGCGCTTTGACGATATTCTCGGTCGAATTGGCATAGGACACGCGCATATAGCCTTCGCCGAGAATGCCGAAATCCGGCCCGCCGATCAGCGCCACGCCGGTATCTTCAAGAAGCGCCGAAGCGAGCGCTTTGGCCCTCCAGCCGGTGCGCTTGATATTCGGAAATGCGTAGAACGCGCCTTTCGGCGTGGCGCAGGAAATACCGGGAAGCTTGTTGAGCCCGGCGACGACGACTTTGCGGCGCTCATCGAACTTGGCGACCATTTTTGCCGTTTCGTCCTGTGGGCCGGTTAGCGCGGCCAGGCCGGCATATTGCGCCGAGGCATTGACACAGGAGTGCAGGTTCACCGCGAGTTTGCGTGCATTCTCGTAAAGCTTTCCTGGCCACACCGCATAGCCGAGTCGCCAACCGGTCATGGCGTAAGTCTTGGACCAGCCGTTGAGCAGGATCAGCCGATTACGGATGGAAGGATAGGCAAGGAGGCAAACATGGGTCTCGCCGTCATAGACCATGTGATCATAGATTTCGTCCGACATCACCGCGACGTCGGGAAAACGCTCAAGCCCGGCAACAAGCTTGTCGATTTCGGCTTTCGGCGTCACGCCGCCGGTCGGATTGGCGGGCGAATTGAGGATCAAAAGCCGCGTTCGCGGCGTGATCAATTTCAACGTTTCATCGGCGGAGAAGGCGAAATTGTTCTCCTCGCGGATCGGCACTGGCACCGGCCGCGCGCCGGTAAATTCGATCATCGAGCGATAAATCGGAAAACCGGGATCGGGATAAAGAATGTCCGCGCCGGGTTCGCCGAACATCAAGATCGACATGAACATGGTCGGCTTGCCGCCCGGCATGATCATCACTTCGTCGGGTGAGACCTTCACCTTGAAGCGCTTGGCGAGATCGGCCGCGACCGCCTCGCGCAGCGGCAGAAGGCCGACGGCGGGCGTGTAGCCGTGATGGCCGTCGCGCAAGGCCTTCACCGCCGCCTCGACGATGAAATCCGGGGTGCGGAAATCGGGCTGGCCGATGCCGAGATTGATGATGTCGCGGCCGGCCGCTGCAAGATGCATGGCGCGCGCCAGGACGGCGAAAGCATTCTCCTCGCCGATACGGTCGAAGGCGGCGACGGTCTTGAGCATGGTGGTTTCCCCCAAATTCGGCGGCACTTGAACCCAATCGCCGGTCAAATGCAAATGCTCCGCATGGCAGGCAAGAGGCCTTTTGGCGGCAACGAGTCGCTGGCGCCCAGCAATAAAAATATATGAGTATAGTCAAACGCTTATGCGAACGGCGCGCTTGACAACGATCGTCGCGCCGCGGGACGCGGCGACGACGATCGCGGTCACACGAACGCGGTATATTGAGGTGAACAAGAGATCGTGGCTTGCGGACAAGCGCGTCACGGGGCTCTAACGACACGACGTGAATTCTCCGGAGACCATCGATGCCGAATGAGAAGACTTCGCAAGGCGGAAAGCACCCGCGACTGCGATCGCAATTGTGGTTCGACAATCCGGACAATCCGGGAATGACCGCGCTCTATCTCGAGCGTTACCTGAATTACGGGCTCACCCGCGAAGAGTTGACCTCGGGTCGTCCGATCATTGGCATTGCGCAAACCGGCTCCGATTTGAGTCCGTGCAATCGCCATCATCTCGAACTCGCCGAGCGCGTGCGCGCCGGCATTCGCGATGCCGGCGGAATTCCCATGGAATTCCCGGTGCATCCTATTCAAGAAACAGGAAAGCGGCCGACCGCGGCGCTCGATCGCAATCTTGCTTATCTCGGTCTCGTTGAGGTGCTTTACGGTTATCCGCTCGACGGCGTCGTGCTGATGACCGGCTGCGACAAGACCACGCCGGCCTGTCTGATGGCCGCAGCGACGGTGAATACGCCCGCGATCGTGCTCTCGGGCGGCCCGATGCTCAATCACGTGCAGGATGGCAGGCTCATGGGCTCCGGCACGCTGATGTGGCAAGCGCGAGAGGATCAGGCAGCGGGCAAAATCGACTACAAGGAATTCATCGACATCGTCGCGGCCTCGGCGCCGTCGATCGGGCACTGCAATACAATGGGCACGGCTTCGACCATGAATGCGATGGCGGAAGCGCTCGGCATGTCGCTGCCCGGCTGCGCCGCCATTCCCGCGCCGTACCGCGAACGCGGCCAAATCGCCTATGCCACCGGCATGCGCGCGGTCGAGATAGTGCGCGAGGATCTCAAGCCATCGGACATTCTCACGCGGGCCGCGTTCGAAAACGCGATCGTCGCCTGTTCGGCGATCGGCGGTTCGACCAATGCGCCGATCCATATTAACGCCATCGCCACCCATATCGGCGTCGCGCTGACGATCGAAGACTGGGAAAAGGTCGGCTACGACGTGCCGCTTCTGGTCAATATGCAGCCGGCAGGCTTTTATCTCGGCGAGGATTATTACCGCGCCGGCGGCCTGCCAGCGGTGCTGCGCGAGCTTCACGCGGCGGGTCGCTTGCATGGCGATGCGCTCACCATCAGCGGCAAGACGGTCGCCGAAAATGTCGGACAAGCGAAAGTCTGCAACGCAGACGTCATTCGGCCTTACGATAAGCCGCTGAAGGCGCAGGCCGGGTTCAAAGTGTTGCGTGGCAACCTGTTCGATTCCGCGATCATGAAGACGAGCGTGATTTCCGACGAGTTCCGCAACCGCTATCTGTCCAATCCGACGGATCCGAACGCCTTCGAGGGCCGCGCGGTGGTATTTGACGGACCTGAGGACTATCACCGGCGCATCGACGATCCGGCACTTGAGATCGACGAGAAATGTATCCTGTTCATGCGCGGCGCCGGGCCGATCGGCTATCCCGGCTCGGCCGAGGTCGTGAACATGCAACCGCCGGCGGCGCTGATCAAAAAAGGCGTCACCTCGCTCCCCTGCATCGGCGACGGCCGCCAATCCGGCACATCGGGTTCGCCGTCGATCCTCAACGCGTCGCCGGAAGCGGCGGCCGACGGCGGGCTTGCTCTGCTCAAGACCGGCGACCGTGTGCGCATCGACCTTAACAAAGGCAGCGCCGACATTTTGATCGCGCCTGCCGAATTGGCCGCGCGCCTTGCCTCCTTGAAAAAGAACGGCGGCTATCACTATCCGCCGAGCCAAACGCCGTGGCAGGAGATCCAGCGCGCCATGGTCGATCAGCTCGGCAGCGGCATGGTGCTCGAGCCGGCGGTGAAATATCAGCGTGTCGCGCAAAAATTTGTGCCGCGCGACAATCACTGATCTCGCCGAATAAACCTGTGTAGTCATCGCTCATCCGATCGTGGCACAGTGTTCGTTTCTCGGTTCCTCGATCCCAATGAGAGTTCCATGAGCCGACCGTCGACCGCGGACAAACGCAAAGTCTTTCGCAAGCTTCACGAGGCCGGGTGCTTCGTCATTCCAAATCCGTGGAATATCGGCAGCGCGCGTTACCTCCAAAAACTCGGCTTCAAAGCGCTGGCGACGACCAGTTCGGGTTTCGCCCATGCGCGGGGCCGCGCCGACGGCGCGATCGACCGCGATACTGTGCTTGCGCATTTCCATGAGCTCGCGGAGGCCGCCGATGTGCCGTTAAATGCGGATTTCGAAGACGGGCTGGCCGACGGCCTCGATGAACTTGCCGAAAACATCACGCACTGCGTCGCGACCGGGGTCGCCGGGCTCTCCATCGAGGATTCACCCAACGACGCGAGCGTTCCGCTTTATCCGCTCGACGTTGCAGTCGCGCGCGTGCGCGCCGCGCGCGCAGCGATCGATCGCGCCGGCGGCGAGGTGGTGTTCACCGCGCGCGCGGAAGGCTTCATCCGCGGCGTGCCCGATCTCAACGACGTCATCCGCCGCCTCAGAGCCTACAAGGATGCCGGCGCAGATTGTCTTTATGCACCGGGCATCAAGACCCGCGAAGAGATCGAAGCCGTGGTCAAGGCGGTCGCGCCACGCCCGGTCAATTTCCTCAACAGCGGCGCATTTGGTTTTACGGTCAGCGATATTGCGGCGATGGGCGTTCGCCGCATCAGCGTTGGCGGTTCGCTGGCCCGCGTCGCCATGCATGCGTTCATCCGCGCTGCGACGGAAATCGCCCATGACGGCAAATTCGACAGCTTCGCTGGCCTGATAACCAACAACGAGCTGAACAAATTTTTCGGCGAAGAGAGTCAAGACTCATAACCATGTGATCGCTTCGCGCCGTTGCAATCGACGCCTCTTCCCGAACACTTTGGTGAGTTTTGACATTACAAGCTCAGAGATCATGACCAAGTCCGTGCAGCAGCCGGTGGGGCCGGCTGTCGATACAACGCCGGCATCGCCTCCGGGGCCGGTGACGCTCACCGGACGCTTCGGCGCAGTGGTTCGGCTCAATGCCGCGCGCGCCGCCGCGCCGCTCTGGCGGGTATTTGGCGGCGATGATGAGATCTGGACCTATATTTCCGGCCATGGCCCGTTCGCCGACGAGAAAGCGTTCACGACTTGGCTGGAAGGCCGTGAGTCTCAAGGCGATCCTTACTATTACGCCGTGCATGACCTGAATGGGCGGACACTCGGCCTCCTCGCGCTCATGCATATACGGCCGGCGATGCGCGTCGTTGAAATCGGCAGCATCGTTTATAGCGCCGAACTGCAGGGCACGCCGCTTGGCACCGAAACGCAATACCTCTTGGCGCGCTATGCTTTCGAGACGCTGGGCTATCGCCGTTACGAATGGAAATGCGATACGCTTAACGCCTCTTCGCGCCGCGCCGCCTTGCGCTACGGCTTCGTCTTTGAGGGCATTTTCCGCCAGCACATGATTACCAAGGGCCACAGCCGCGACACCGCTTATTTCTCGATGCTCGACGGCGAATGGCCGGCGCGCAAGCGCAATTTCGAGCGCCGGCTTCAGGCCGACAATTTCGACCGGGCCGGCCGCCAAAAAATCAGTCTCGCAGCCTTGAATAACGCCAAGCCCGATGATGCCGCCGGGTTCTCGCAGTCCGCCGCCGGCGCCGCAGTTCCGGACATGAGAATTTCGACCACGAGCGTTGGCGAACCGCATCCGGTCACCGGCCAGCCGATCGGCTTGCCGGTCGATTCGACGCCGGCGCCGCGTCCCGGTCCGGTGACGCTCAAGGGCCGTTACGGCCGGCTGGAAAAGCTTCGGCCCGATCACTGGCCGGACTTATGGGACGCTTTCGGCGGCCACGATGAGGTCTGGACCTACATTTCCACCGACGGCCCGTTTTCGGAAGCTTCGGATTTTGCAGCCTTCATCGCCCGACGCGCGGCGGCTGAGGACCCTTACGCCTATGCGATCGTGGATGCGGACGATCGCGGCGTCGGCTATGTCACGCTGTTGCGGATCAATCCGCAAATGCGGGTGATCGAAGTCGGTCACGTGCTTTATTCGCCCCGGCTGCAACGCACGGTGCTCGGCACGGAAACCCAGTACCTCTTAGCGCGTTACGTTTTCGAGGCACTCGGTTATCGCCGCTACGAATGGAAGTGCAATGCACTAAATGCGCCGTCGCGGCGGGCGGCGCTTCGCTACGGTTTCATCTACGAAGGCACATTCCGCCAATACATGATCGCCAAAGGCCGCAATCGCGACGACGCCTGGTTTTCGATGCTCGAGGGCGAATGGCCGGCCCGCAAACGCAATTTCGAATGCTGGCTGGAGCCTGGCAATTTCGACGAAAAAGGCGCGCAAAAGATCAGCCTGGCCGCATTGAACGCCACGGCGGAATGAAAGCGCGCATGCGCGCGTGGCGCTGTTCGGGAGAATGGGATGAGCAATAGACTACAGGGCAAAGTCGCACTTATAACCGCAGCGGGCCAAGGCATCGGCCGGGCGATCGCAGAGGCTTTCATCGCCGAAGGAGCAAATGTCGTCGCCACCGATGTCGCCGAGGAAAAGGTGCAGGATCTTAAGGCGGCAAAGCGGGTCAGGCTCGACGTGCGTGCGCAAGACAGTGTCGACGCCGTGGCAAAAACGGTGGCGAGCGAATTCGGCGCACTGAATATTCTCGTCAATTGCGCCGGTTATGTGCACAACGGCAGCATTCTCGATTGCAGCGACAAGGACTGGGATTTTTCGTTCGACCTCAACGTCAAATCCATGCACCGCACGATCAAGGCTTTCCTGCCCGCGATGCTCGACCAAAAATCGGGTTCGATCGTCAATATTTCCTCCGCTGTATCGTCAATCCGCGGCGTTCCCAACCGCTATGTCTACGGAGCCTCCAAGGCCGCGATCATCGGCCTGACCAAGGCGGTCGCCGCCGATTTCATCAAGCAAGGCATTCGCAGCAACGCGATTTGCCCCGGCACGATCGAATCGCCGTCGCTGGAAGACCGCATAGCAACGGCGTCGAAGGAAACCGGCCGCTCATTGGACGCGGTGCGGCAGTCCTTCATTGATCGGCAGCCGATGGGCCGGCTCGGCACGGCGCAGGAGGTTGCCGCGCTCGCCCTCTTTCTTGCGAGCGATGAAGCAAGTTACATTACCGGCCAAGCGCACCTCGTCGACGGCGGGATGGCCATGTAGTGTGCCATGTAGTGTGCCAAGTAGCTTCCGGTCTGCGATGGCACTTTCCCTGACGGAATCGACCCTCCATGCACATCCTCATGACCGGCGCCGCGGGAATGATCGGGCGCAAGCTGACCGCGCGCCTCGTCGAAGATGGCGCGCTCAACGGCAAGCCGATCGAGAAGCTGACGCTGATCGACCTACACACGCCGGATAGACCCGATCGATTTAACAGTGCGGTCGAAACGATCGCGGCCGATGTCGCCGACCCGGCGGCGATGGCCGCGGCCGTGAGCAAAAGACCCGATGTCATCTTTCATCTCGCCGCGGTGGTTTCCGCCGAAGCTGAGCTCGATTTCGAGAAGGGCACACGGATCAATCTCGATGGCTCGCGCGCGTTGATCGAAGCAATACGCACCGCCGGCAACGGCTATCGTCCGCGGTTGGTCTTTACATCGTCGATCGCGGTGTTCGGCGCGCCGTTTCCAGATGCGATTGCCGACGATTTTCATTTGACACCGTTGACGTCCTACGGCACGCAAAAAGCCGTCATCGAACTCCTTCTCGCCGACTATACGCGGCGCGGCTTTCTCGACGGCGTCGGCATCCGATTGCCGAGCATCGTGGTGCGGCCGGGCCGGCCGAACAAAGCCGCGTCCGGTTTCTTTTCGTCGATCATTCGCGAGCCGCTCGCCGGGCAGGAGGCGGTGCTGCCGGTTGCGGACAGCGTGCTGCACTGGCATGCCAGTCCGCGCGCGGCGGTTGGATTTCTCGTTCATGCCGCCGGCCTCGATACTTCGAAGCTCGGCCCGCGCGTCAATCTCACCATGCCGGGCGTATGCTGCACTGTGGCCGAGCAAATCGCGGCGCTGCGTCGGGTCGCCGGCGACCAAGTGGCGGCCCGGATTCGCCGCGAGCCCGATCCTCTCGTCGCCCGGATCGTCGCTGGCTGGCCGAGCCGGTTCGATCCCCTCCGCGCGCTGGCGCTCGGCTTTCGCGGCGAAGCCTCGTTCGACGAGATCATTCGGGTTCATATCGAGGACGAACTGGGTGGCAAAATCGTCCATTGACGCTCACCTGTAAGATTGCTTGCGATACCGATGGCGATGCTTACATTGCGGGCTGAACCTCGAAGACATTCCGGCACGCCATGACCTACGTCGATGCAGCCTGTGCGCCACTGCGCAAAACCGGGCAGATCAAGATTCACGGCCCCGCCGCCTTCGAAGGCATGCGCAAGGCCGGCCGGCTGGCGGCCGAATGCCTGGACATGCTGGTCGGCGAGATCGCCCCCGGGGTCACGACCGAGCACATCGATCGCAAGGTGTTCGAATTCGGCATGGATCACGGCGCCTTGCCGGCGACATTGATGTACCGCGGTTACCGCAAGGCGACCTGTACCTCCGTCAATCACGTGGTTTGCCACGGAATTCCGTCCGACAAGCCGCTGCGCGAGGGCGATATCGTCAATGTCGATGTCACCCTCATTCTCGATCAATGGCACGGCGATTCGAGCCGCATGTTTGCCGTAGGTGAAATTCCACGGCGTGCCGAGCGGCTGATCGAGGTCACCTATGAAGGCATGATGCGCGGCATTGCCGCTATCAGGCCCGGTGGCACGACCGGCGATATCGGTCAGGCCATTCAAAACTTTGTCGAGGCTCAGCACATGAGCGTCGTGCGGGACTTTTGCGGCCACGGTCTCGGCCGCCTGTTCCACGACGAGCCCAACATCGTGCATATCGGCCGCTCGGGCGAGGGCCTGGTGCTCAAACCGGGCATGTTTTTCACCGTCGAGCCGATGATCAATCTCGGCCGGCCGCATGTGAAAGTCTTGTCGGACGGCTGGACCGCAGTAACCCGCGACCGTTCGCTGTCGGCGCAATTCGAGCACTCGGTTGGCGTCACCGAGACTGGGGTCGAAATTTTCACGCTCTCCCCGAAGGGCCTCGACAAACCGCCCTACTGAAGCCCTACTGACCTGACGTCGGCATGCGCCGCGCGACCGATTGCAAAATTCGCTAATCCGGTCATGCTTGCGGCGCCTGCGCGAGGCGGCGGGCGGATGGGGCCGGCGTTCTAATTTCATGCTGGAAAAGAAGCTCGAGAGCGAAGCCGGCGTGGCCGAAGCCGCCCCGCATTATTACGGCCATCGAGAGCGCCTGCGCGCGCGCTTCCGCGAGGCCGGCGCCGAAGCGCTCGCCGACTACGAGCTGCTCGAATTGTTGCTGTTTCGCGTGATGCCGCGCCGTGACGTCAAGCCGCTCGCCAAGGCGCTGGTGGCGAAATTCGGTTCGTTCGCGGAAGCGATCGCCGCGCCGCCGGCGCGTCTTGCCGAGATCAAGGGATTGGGCGAAGCCTGCATCACCGATTTCAAGATCGTGCAGGCGGCGGCCAACAGGTTCTTGCACGGCGCGGTGAAAAAGCGTCCGGTTTTGTCGTCGTGGTCGTCGGTGCTGGACTATTGCCGCACCGCGCTGGCCTTCGCCGATCGCGAGCAGTTCCGCGTTCTGTTTCTCGACAAGCGCAATCAGCTCATCCCGATGAGGTGCAGCAGACCGGCACCGTCGACCACGCGCCGGTTTATCCGCGCGAGGTGGTCAAGCGCGCGCTCGAACTGTCGGCGACCGCCATCATCCTGGTGCACAATCATCCGTCCGGCGATCCGACGCCGTCGCACGCCGACATCCAGATGACGCAGCAGATCATGGCGGTGGCGTCGCCGCTCGGCATTGCCGTGCACGACCACCTCATCGTCGGCAGGGAAGGACATGCGAGCCTGAAGGGGTTGAAGCTGATCTAGACTGAAGTCGGCGCCCCCCGTTCACTCGACGCCTCAATGTCCCCTCTTGTGCGGATAGCGGACTCAAAAGCGGGCACGCGGTCATGTTCGAGATGGGTCAGCCTCGGAATGTATCTCGCCGACGCGATCGTCGAGTATCGGCTTATCGCCGTGTCAAAACGCTTTGCGGGAAGAGGGCAAGCGATGTTGGCGAGTTGCGCCCGATCGGAGCCGTCGTTCGTTACCTCATGCGCGACGATCAATGTTTGGTATCGACTGCGATTGGACATTGTAGCCGACCGCGCCGCAGCCTCGTCGGCTGGTCGCCATCGAGCGGCTATCAGGATCAGTCAACGAGAGGGCACGCGAGCCTGAAGGGGCTGAAGCTGATTTAGACGGCTTCCCCTGTAGCCGGCGCGTCGTGTCGTCCTTCGCATCAGCCGCGCGCGAATGCATTGTCGATAAAGCGCGCGTGCGCTAGCCTTCCAACAATAAAGCTTAGAAAAATTCAAGCATATGGGAGGCAAAAAATGGGCCGGTCATCGTTCTCCAGAAGATCTGTTTTCGCGGTTTCGGCAGGATTGCTGCTTTCTTCGAGCGCCGTGAGCCACGCGGCCGCGGCGCAAATCAAAGTGCTCACCTCCGTGGCGCTCACCGCCGCACTCAATGAGATCGCGCCGAAATACGAGGAAGCAAGTGGCAACAAGCTCGATATCGGCTATAGCCTGATCGCCGACATCAGAAAGCGCATGCTGGCCGGCGAAACTGGGGACGTGATCATCCTGTCGCGACCGGTGATGGACGAACTGGCGAAGCAGGACAAGTTCGCACCCAATAGCGTCGTCGATGTAGCCGGTACGCCGGTCGCGCTGGCCATCCGTGCGGGCGCGCCGAAGCCGGATATCAGCACCGCCGAGGCGCTGAAGAAAACGCTCTTGAACGCCAAATCGATCGTCTATGCGGATCCGGCGAAGGGCGGCGCCAGCGGCGTCTATTTCGCGCACGTCATTGACCAGCTTGGAATCGCCGATCAATTGAAGTCCAAAACGATCCTGGTGTCTGGCGCACAGTCCGCCGAAATGGTCGCCAAAGGCGAAGCCGAGATCGGCGTCGGCCAGAGTTCCGAGATCGTGCCGGTCGCGGGCGCGCAAGTGCTCGGCCCTTTGCCGGGAGAGTTCGCCAGCACGACAGTTTTCACGGCAGGCATAGGCGCTTCGAGCGAGAGCCCGGATGCAGCCAGATCGCTCATCCAATTTCTCACCGGATCGGTGGCGAAACCGATTCTCAGCGCGAAAGGCTTCCAGCCCGGGTGACAAGCGATAGCCGCGCGCATTCATGCCGAAAACTGAGGATGACTGATCGCCGTTGATCTAGATCAATGCTCGCCGGGCCAGCCCTTTCTTAGATAATTCGGGGTGGTCGTTTCACATGGAGCGAGCCAATGAGAACATACGTCTCGTGCATCGCCTTGGGCGTCGCCGTCGCGGCGATGGCCCCGGTTGCGAGCGCCCAAACGCTGGTCGCGCAACCGTATCAGGCCGCGCAGCCGTATCAGACCTACATTGTCCCACCGAGCGGAACGCTGATGACGCCGACAGCGCTGGTCGCCGTTCCGGCCGGAGTTCTCCAACCCGTGCAGTTGCAAACCGTGCAGCCTGTGCCGGTAATACGACCAGTCGCTCACCACAGGATCGCGCCCATCCACCATGTCGCGGTGATTCATTCTTCGCACCCGCTTTATGACACCGCTGTGCCGGCCGTGCCGCCGCCGGCAGTGGTTGCGCCGGCAGTGATCGCGCCCGTGGTCGCACCCGCTCCCGGGCAGGTGCTCAACGTTTCGGGTCAATTCCAGTGCATCCAGGGATGCGCGGGAGGACTACCGGGTCTGGCCTTCGTTACGCAGAACGGCTGGGACCTCAATCTCGTCAATGAGCTCGGCCAGCCCACCAGGGCTTGGGTCGATTGGCCGGGGCACATTTGGGCGCAGAGCTGGAACGAAGGAGCAGTCTATTCGCCAGACGGGATGACAATTCAATTCGACAATGGGGCAGTGTGGCAACGAAGTCTTCAACTCCTACAGCCGATTCCGACCTATAGCCGCTGAGATACGCTGCGGCTCGTAATCGAGAGGCCCCGACGCGTGTGTCGGGGCCTTTTTTATTGACTGCGCGCACCCGGCGGCGTTCCTCAGCGCACGGGCAACACGACCCGAAATACCGTGCCCTGCGGCTGCGCCGGATAGGCCGAGATTTGCCCGTCATGCCGCTCGATAATCATACGGCAGATAGCCAGTCCCAATCCCATACCCTGCGGTTTCATCGAGACGAACGCGTCGAATATACTCTCAGCCTTTTTCGGATCGACGCCGGGTCCGGAATCTTCCACGGCCAGGAGAATTGCGTCGTCGCCCTGCCGTGCGGTTTTTACTTGTAGTGTCCGGTCGCCGTTCCGGATCGCGCCCATCGCCTCGATGGCATTGTGAATCAAATTGATAAGCACCTCCTGCAATTGACCCTTGTGGCCCATGATCACAGGCAGCTCGGGCATGAGCTCGATCCGGGTTGCGATGTCGTTGTCCTTGAGCTCGCCGCGCAAAATCTGCAGGACTTCCAGAACCATCTCGTTCACATCGATCGGCGTCGCTCCGTGGACCGCTCGTCCAAACAAGGCGCGAAAGCTGTCGAATATCTGACTGGCGCGATGGCTGTTGCTTTCGATTCTGTCCAACGCCGATCGCACTTCGTTGAAATCTGGAGGCTGGCGACCGAGAAATCGACGTGCAGTGTTGCTGTTCGCCACGATGCTCGTCAACGGTTGGCGCACTTCGTGGGAAATCGAGGCAACCATTGCCTCCATATTCATGAGTTTGTTGTTCCGCTCGTGCTGCAACATCATGTTCGAGCGGGCCAGACGCGCGTAGAGCTTGGTTGTTTCAGCAAGCAGGAGCACCAGAATGGTGGCGGAAGTGATCAGCGAGAACGTGCGGTTGGCGTAGAAGCCGAGACTGAAACGCGCGGCTCCGGCCAGCGACAAGGCGACCTCGCAGATCAACGCCAAGGCGACAATGATGAGCCAGTAGTCGAGCACCGATCGCCGCCGCGACCACACCGCGAAAAACGCGAAGCCGCAAACCAACAGCATGAGCAGGAAAACATGATCGGCCGCCGGAGAAAAATGGGTTCCGTCGAGGAAAAGGCGCGGCAGAAGACCATCGCCAACAGTGGTCAGCAAGGTCAGCCCACCCACGACAACAAAGACGATTGCGGCGCTCCAACCGATGGCAAAAGTCGCCGAAGCTCCGACGTCGTCCTTTGAGGCCTTGTGGCCCTTCAGAGACGCATAGGTCAGGAGCGCCGCGGCAAAACCGGTGTGCCAGAAGAAATAGAGCCAGCCCGCGCTTTGCGGGCTGGCGCCAAGAAGACCGTTCGGTGAAAACGCTCCAGGAAACGTGAGCGCATTCGGGATGACGATCAGCGCCGTAAAGAGGTAGCCGCTGGCCAGCGCTAGGAGCGCCCGCGATCGATAAATCGAAAAATGCGCGAACAACAGGATCGACGTAATGAAGTCGACGACCGAAATAGCGGCCACCACCGCCGGCAGAAACGCCCCAATCCTGGGCATCGTCAGGTGCGCCAGCGGCGCCGTGGCCAAAAATCCGGCAAGCAACAATGCGGCGACACCGAACGCCGCGTAGCGCTGCCGCGGTGTCGGTGGCAAGTTCACCAACCGTGTCTCGGTATCGAACTCTTCGCGCTTCATTTTTGCCGCCACTCGCCGCGCTGTGGGGTCAGCATAGCGTGGTAATTATCCGGCCAGTAGAGGATTTGGCGGGTGAAAAGGCCGAAAATGAAAGGAATTTGCGAGGGGCGCTCGGCTTCAGCCGTGCCGGAGGCCGGATTCAGACATCGATTTAGATAAAGGCGTGCAGACCTAAATCAGCTCCGGCTGGAGGTCGAGCGAGCCGAAGCCAAGTCGCGCGAAGCGAGCCGTCAGACACCGCAAACCTGGAGCTTTCGCTCGCCGCCGCGATCCCAGAGCGCGCGGAGCTTTTCTTCTTCTTCGGCCAAGAGGCGGAGGATCGTTTGTTGCTTTGTTTGATCCAGCTCTTGCGTCAACAGCTTGCGAAAGTGTTTGATGTTCAGACGAGCCACGATCTTATCCATGGGTACGTCTCCGCTAACTGTTATCCTTGCGAACAAATCCGTCTTTCTACTGTGTTAGTCGCAGCTGCTTTGCTGAAGGTTCTAGAACGAGTTAACAATAAAGTGACTGCTGCTCTCCTTGTGCGCTGCAATGCGCAGCGTCGATCGACAACCGCCATACAAATACGCCGGCGACTCGTCGATGAATTTTGTTTGTCAGTTTTACGTCAAATGGATCGACGGTCTGGCGCGCCGTCTCGCGAGGAGACTGTCGGCGCGCGCGTTTCAATCGGCGGAGAGCGAAGTGTTGCAGTCGCCGCACCAAAAACGCGGCAGCGTTTCACTGGTGAGTCCGGTTGATCCCAGCTTCGTTCAACAATTCCGACATGCGCTTGCGTGCATGGAACATGCGCGTCTTGACGGTGTTCTCGGGCACGCCGAGCATGCCGGCGACTTCCTTGACCGATTTCTCCTGGTAGTACGCAAGCTCGATGATTTCGCGATGAACGCCCGACAGGTGGCTCATGCACCTGCGCAGGATGGCAACGCGGTCTTTCTTCTGGATGGCGGTTTCGGGATCATCGGCCAGATCAGGAATAGTGACCACTTGAGTGTCGTCGAGTTGTTCGTCCCGGCGCCGGCGCAACGAGGAGATTGCCTTGAACCGGGCGATGGCCATGATCCATGTCGAAACCTGGCTGGTCTCGCCCTTAAATTGGTCGGCGTTGCGCCAGACGTCGAGGAAAACATCGTTCACCACGTCCTGGGCCAACGCTTCGTCGTGGACGAGCCGCAGGACGAACCTGTGGACCCGCACATTGTGCCGCGCGAACATCGCCCGCATGGCAAGCGAATCGCCCTTGGCGATCCGTTCCAGCAACCGTTCGTCGTCAAAGCTTTGCTGCGTGCCGAAGCACGGCTGTTTGCTCAGCGCATTGGAAAGAACAATCGCGCGTTCTTTACGCGCGCCCTTCGCATGTCCAGACGCGCAATCCGCCCGTAGGCTCGCGAGATTCGTACGCATGTTCGACACCCCTGTTGCGTAATCTGCTTGTTGTCAGGGAGCGTAGAATCCCTTAGCGAATCTCCCCATTGTATGTTGGTAAACATTCCATTGAGCGATGGTAAACAATTCCTATCAAAAGGGATGATCGAGCCTATACGTCGGTATAGGAGGAGACCGCCGAAAGAAACCTGAGAGCGGCGATGCAGTGCGCGCGCCATTAACCAAAATCAAGGCGCATAGGCGGGAGCCAAAGATCTTAGAAGTGAGGGAAACACGGACCGACGAACGCAACGACCATTATTGTTTTGCGGTCTCGCTCTGTCTAAGCGCCTTGTCGAGGCACTCGATCAGATGTTCATCATCAAACGGTTTGCGCAGAAAGCCGAACGCGCCGGCGTCCAAAACTCGGACGCGCACTTTTTCCTCGGAATATGCGGTCATGAAAATCATCGGTATGCGCCGGCCGTCCGCGATCAAGCGATCCTGCAAGTCCGCTCCGCTCATGCCGGGCATGTGCAAGTCGGTAATCAGGCAGGCAGAATCCGAAATGGAATCTGACCGCAGATATTCCTCGGCAGAGGCGAAAGTGGCCGCGTCGTAACCGAGGGATCTAATGAGGCCTTTGGTCGCCTCGCGAACCGACTCATCATCATCGATTATGCTGATCACGGGAGCCTTCAGCAATTCTTTATTCCTTATTGTCCGTGAAATAGCGAGCGTGGGCGAGATTCGCCATTGTGCCTGCGCAAGTCTGGTGTATCGGAAATGGTCAGGGAAACTATACTTGGGTATAGTAAGAAATCATCACGATCGGCGCACGCCGAGTGCATCCGCCATACGCACAAGTTCTGCGAGTGATTTTGCACCCATCTTACGCATGACGTTGCCGCGATGAACCTTCACGGTGATTTCGCTGACGCCGATTTCGCCCGCAATCTGTTTGTTCATCAGGCCTGCGGTGACGAAGCCCATGATTTCCTGCTCGCGCGGCGTGAGCGAATCGAAGCTGGCTTTTAGCTTGGAACTATCGTTCGCGCTTCTGCGCCGGGCGCGATCGCGTTCAAGGCCCGTTTGCACAGCATCGAGCATGTCCTGGTCGCGGAATGGTTTCGGTAAAAATTCCACGGCGCCGGCCTTCATGGCGCGCACCGTCATCGGGATATCGCCGTGGCCGGTCATGAAAACGATGGGAATCTGGATATCGGCCTTGGTCAGCTCAGCCTGGAAATCCAGTCCGCTCAAGCCCGGCAACCTGACGTCGAGAACGAGACAACTTGGTCCGTCCGGTAGTCTGCTTTGCAGGAAATCCGGCGCCGAGCCGAATACCTGGGCCTGCAAGCCGACCGATCGGAACAAGCTTGCTAAAGCCTCGCACAGCGAGACGTCATCGTCGATTATAAATACAACCGGTTGTTGCTCGATGCGGGAGTTCATTCAACTGCGCCTCGCCAGTGAACCTTTACAACAGTTGTCGCGACTAAGGAATGAAGGCGTGCGGAACCGCCTATGCGGTAATGCAGGCAGCCGCCAAGTTTGACGCTTGGCCCACGGGTTGTTGGTCCCCACCAACCCCCCGATCGCGCCAGTGGCCCCGGACACCCCATCCCCCGACACCCCTGTCCGGGGCCAGCCTTCCTCCTGGTTCGATTCTCCGAGCATCATCAAAGGGAAGGCCACTACTTCAATCGTAATTAGCATTCTGCCGCGCAGCGCCGTCCAGCGGCGAGTTGGTAAATTTTTGCTGGCCGATTTGTGATAGTTCGACCGGATCAAAAGAGCGCAGACAGTCTGGGTCTGTTTTGATCCGGATCGATCGAGGCGTAGAATAGCGCCGGGCAGGTGCTTGAGCTTAAACCGCAATTGTCTGGGGGCGGGCAAACTTCCTTCTGCAATTTCGCGAGAGTAAAATTGACAACGCTCTATCAGCGGCCGCAACCCATCACCGATAAACTAAGCCGGCAATGGGTGGACGCCGTCCGATTGGCGGCGGCCGTCGGCGCGGCCTATTTCCTCGCAGCGCAACTCAGTCTCGGGTTGCTGATGAAGCCCGATGGCGTGGCCGTGTTCTGGCCCGCGGCCGGGATCTCCTCGGGTGTTTTGATTGCTCTTGGCCCTCGCGCGCGGTGGCCCGTCGCCGCCGGAGCGTTCATCGCCACCGTCTCCGCCAATCTCATGGGTGATCGAAATATTTGGGCCGCCATCATCTTCGCCGCGTGCAACGTGGTGGAAGCTTTGATCACGGCCGGCTTGATCCAGCACTATTTCCATACGCATTTCAGCCTCGATCGGCTGCGCCAGGTGCTCGGCCTGCTTGTCGCGGCGGTTGCCGGGACCGCCATTTCCGGCGTTGGGGGGGCAATTGGCTACAAGCTGTTCCACAGTCCCGCGGTGTCGATGATCACCACCTGGCGGCATTGGTTCGCATCCGACGTCGTCGGCATTATTGCCGTTGCGCCGCTGGTGATCGGACTCGCAGCCGCCGCGCGCGAGCGGCCGCCGCGCGGTGAATTGGTCGAAGGCACCGTGGCGCTTTTGATCCTCGCCGCGATGACGGCGGTTATCATTTCGCTGCCGCAGGAGCCCTGGCAAACCGTGGTACCCGGCGCGCTTCTTTTCCCGACCTTGTTGTGGCTCGCCGCGCGTTGTCGACCGCTGTTTGCCGCGTCCGGCGCGTTTCTTGTTTCGCTTACGGTCGTGTGGACGGCCATCCTTGGCATCGGGCATTTCGGCGATGTCACTCTGCCGATCGACGACCGCATCCTGCAAGCGCAGGCGGTTATTTTGGTCGTCGCGCTCGGCGCATCGGTCCTCGCCGCGTTATTTGCCGAGCGCAGGGAAAACGAGGCGCGCCTCGCGCACTCGAACATGATGCTCGAGCGCGAACGCGACAATAAGCTGATGAACGTCGAAGCGATTACGGTCGCCATCGCACATGAGGTCAGGCAGCCTCTTGCGGCGATCGTGGCCAACGGCAACGCCGCCTTGCGATTTCTCGACAAAGTGCCGCCCGATCGCGACGAAGTCCGTGCGGCTTTGCGCAGGATCGTTAACGACGGCCACCGCACCAGCGAGGTGTTCGACGGCATCCGTTCGCTGTTCCGCAAGGTCGATCAGGGTCGCGACCCAGTCGACATCAACAAGCTCATTCTTGGCGTCTTGCAGTCATTGCAGGGCGAGTTCAAGGATCGCGTCATCGAGCTGCGTTCGGAGCTGGCGGCTGATCTGCCGCTTATCGATGGCCATGCGGGCCAGCTGCAAGAGGTGATTTTTAACCTCGTTCGCAACGCAACCGAAGCAATGGATAACGTCACGGACCGCAGTCGGGTCTTGCAGGTGACGACCGCGCTTCGCGATCGCGAGACGATTGCCGTCGCCGTTGAGGATTCCGGGCCAGGAATCGATCCCAAACGATTGGACGAAATCTTCAATGCATTTTTCACGACCAAGTCGCAGGGAACGGGATTAGGGCTCGCGATTTGCCGCATGATCATCGAGCATCACGGCGGCCAACTCATCGCCTCGTCGGACGGCAAGAACGGCGCCTTGTTTCAATTTGTGCTGCCGATTGAATCGGCGGATATCGTGACGGTCACGGCCAGGTAAGTGAAGGCACGGTCGCGTCAGCACGATCATGTCTTGCGGCGGACGTTTCCACAAGGTTCCATAATTCCGCCACCATTCGACAGGGATACTCCTAACATGGGTGTCGGGCACTGTGAGGTGCCCATGTTTCGTGTTTTTAGAACGTTTGACGGCCCTGAAATTCTGATGCTCGCGGCAGCCAGCATCCTCATCGCCACCATCACATATTTGTTCTGAGTGTCGCTGCGCCGATTTTTGCGCGCGTCATCTTGTTGGCGTGATGGAACGGATCGTCGCTGCGACGATGTCAGCGTTTTATTTGCACTAGCGATTGTTTATCGTCCGTCAGATCGCATCATCGTCTGCAAAGAAAACCGCAGCAGCGTGAACACGTCGATATCCAACACATGCTACGATCTGTGTCCGGCCGCCTTGGCGAGGATCGCGCCGGCGTCTTGCGGCGGCGCGTGGCTGGCCCAGGCGATGTAGCGATCCGGCCGCACCAGGATAAGCTTGGCCTCATAGGCTTTGCGGCCATCCGCATAAGTGTCCCGCACGATTTTCGACGGCACGCGCTGCGCCTCGGCAGCTTGCGTGAAGGCGGACAGCGTTGCGTCATCGGCATCCAAGGCAAGGAGCGTGAAGCCCTTTCCGAGTTCCTCAAATACGTTGCGCCCGCTGGATAGGCGCTGCGGCGGCAGATGATGGCCGGCGCGAGCCGTAAACGTGTGCGTCCCCGACGCGCTGCTCGCGCCATGCGCCGGTCCGAACACGATCGACGATCCTTCGTAATGGGGCTCGTAGGTCAGAACGCGCGGCGCGGCCGCGTTGGCGTGGTCCTTCCAGGCCCGCTCAAATTCATCGCGATCGCGTTCGGGGCTATAGCGCTGGAGGAATTCCCGGTCGCGGCGGATGCCGGCTTCGATGAAGTCTTCCGCGGTCTCCTTGAAAATCGGCCGCCGCTCTTCGCTGTAGGTCGCAAGCAGCGCCTCGCCGCCCCAGCCGTCGAGGGTCGCAGCGAGCTTCCAGCCGAGATTGACGACGTCGTCGAGCCCGTTGTTGAGGCCGTAAGCGCCGTAAGGCGGATGCGAATGCGCGGCGTCGCCGGCGATAAAGACGCGGCCGGCCTGGTAGGCTTCGGCGACCGCGATACGCAAATCCCAGAAACCGACATAGTCGAATTCGCAAGCGAACGGAAAACCGGCCGAACGCTGGAGCAAGCCGTGAAAGTCGTAATTTTCGCGCGTGGTATTTGCCGGCACCGGTGAATGAAAGAACCAGCTCTCGCCGACGTCGACGCGCCCGAAAAATTGCCAATAGCCTTGCAGATCTGGGTGGATCACGCGATAGGTGGAACGCGGCGGAAAGCGCTTGAGCTTCTCATGAAGCTCGCGCGAGCGAAACAGCGCCAGCACCATCAGCTCATTGAAATCGGAGCCGCCGCGGGCGATTCCTGTCTGCTGGCGGGTGATCGAATGGCCGCCGTCGCAGCCGACCACGTAATCAGCCCGCAGAATATCTCGCGCGCCGCCGTCGGTTTCGGCAATGGCGATGTCGACGCCGGTGTCGTCCTGCCGGATTGTCTCAGCGATCCAGCCGAAGCGGGCTTCCACATTGGCGAGTTCCGCCATCCGCGCGCGTAGGACATATTCGCCCTGATATTGCGGCAGCCGCTCGTTTTCCTGGAAGTAATAGGAATTGACGATTTCGCGCAGCGGCGGCGCGTACCAAAATTCGTTGTTGAGGTCGCGGTAGGCGACGATGCCGCTCATCGGATAGGACGGCGGCAGCATGCGCGCGGTCCGCAATTTGTCGGCGATGCCCCAGAAGTAGAAGTGCTCCATCGAGCGCTGGGTAAGATTTTGCCCTTTGGGGATGCGTTGCGGCTCGCGCCGCTGCTCGACAATGGCGCAATCGACCCCGCGTAAACCGAGCTCCACCGCAAGCGCGACACCGACGGGTCCGCCGCCGACGATGACGACCTGATGTCGTTTTTTCATTTCGAGGCAGGCGCGTGCAAAGGAGGAAACAGGAGTCGTTCGTCACTGCGTCGGTGCAGCCCGGGCCAAGATCGAAAGGCTGTCACGACGCGGTGCGTGATCGCGCGTTTTGGCGCGTTTTGCAAGCGACGGGTCCCGCCCGACGCGCCGCTACTGGCGCACCAGCAGAATCGGATCGGACGATTCCGGCACGCGCTGCCAGGTGTTGGCGTCGTTTTCTTCGAACTGCCAGGACTGCCCGCGTGCCGAAAGCAGCATCAGGTCGCCTTCCTGCATGCGCCAGCCGGTCGGATTAAAACGCATGACCGTTGGATCGCAGCCCGGCTTGACCTTGAGCGTCAGCACATCGGGGGCGGCGCCTGCGCCGGCGGGGCTGTTTGCGAACGTCAGCGTGCAGATCGGCTTTCCAGGGCTGTGCGCAATCGACCAATCCCCAAGCATGTCGCTGGCCGTGCGCACCGGCGCCGCGGCGGCTGTCTGGAGGATGTAGCGTCCCTCCTGCGGAGAGAAGCCGTCATACATGCCGCCCTCGACCTGGCTGAGCTCGATCAAGGCGGCGCCTTGCGCATCGATCAGGCGCAAGTCGCCGTAATTGTCGATTGCCCATGCGGTGACATTCTTGGTCGACGGGAAGAGGTTCGGGCAGTTCTTGTCGATATCGAGGCGGCGACCGCCTGACACCGCCTCGGCGCGGAACGTGATGTGGCAGACCTTGTCGCGATCCGCGTTAGAGAATTCCCAGGAGCCGATCACGGCGTTCGCGGCGTCGTCCGCGCCGTTTTGCGGTTGCGGATTTTGCGGCGTCCCATTCTCCGGGTTTTGCGAAGTGTTGTCGTTCGGCTCCGTTCCTTGCGCGAACGCGGCGCCACAAAGACTCGTCGCAAAGGCGGCAATGATTACGAATTTACCGGCGCTCATGCTCTAAAGTTAGCACGCTCGCGGTGTCGCGTCATGCCGGTCATGAGAAGACCAGGCCGGAGTCGCGCGCTTTAGTGCAGCCAGGATTTGAAGGGTGTTTCCGGCACCGGCGTGAGCGGCGGCTTATCCGCTGCCCAGGCCGCGATATTGTCGACGACGAGTTGATCCATCCGCTCGCGCGTATGGACCGATCCCGATCCGAGATGCGGAAACAGCACGACGTTCTCCATTTCGATCAGTGCCTTCGGCACTTCGGGCTCTTTGGCGAAGACGTCGAGGCCCGCCGCCATGACGCGCTTTTCGGCCAGCGCTTTGATCAAGGCCGGCTCATCGACGACCGAGCCGCGCGCCATATTGATCAAAATGCCGTTCGGCCCCAGCGCGTCGAGCACCTCGGCATTGATCATGTTTGCAGTCGCCGCCCCGCCGGGCACGATCACCATCAGCGTGTCGACGTCGCGCGCCATATCGAGAAGCTTCGGATAATGCCGGTAGGCGAGCCCCGGCCGCGGGCGGCGCGTGTGATAGACCACCGGCACGCCGAAAGCGTCGAGCCGCCGCGCGATCGCTTGTCCGATCGCGCCCATGCCGACCATGCCGACGGTGCGGTTGCGCAGCGTCGCCTTGGTCAGCGGATAGGCTTTCTGCAGCCATTTCCCCTCGCGCAAATAGCGTTCGGCCTGGGGAAATTCGCGCACCGTGCACAGCAATAATCCCATTGCGGTGTCGGCCACTTCCTCGGTCAGGACTTCCGGCGTGTTGGTCACGATGATGCCGCGCGCTGCGGCCCATTTGGCGTCGATGTGATCGTAGCCGACGCCGAAGCTCGAAATGATTTGCAGTTTCGGAAAACGTCCCATGAATTGTTCGCCGATCCGCTCGGTCGTGGCGCTGCACGCGATGGCCCGAATGTCGCGATGGCTTGCAAAAAAAGCGTCGGTGTCTTTGGCCTCGGCCGCCTTGTAAATCGTGCCGACCGCTTCGAGCCCTTTAACGACGACGGGCTTAAGCGGTCCTAAGAGAATAATGTCGCGCTTATCGATGTTCATCATAAAGCCTCACACCAGCATCCTCACCGGCGATTCCATGAATGTCTTCACAGTCGTTAAAAGCTCGGCGCCGAGCGCGCCGTCCACTACGCGATGGTCGCACGAGAGCGTTACGCTCAGCACGCTGGCAAAAGCGACGCTGCCGTCTTGCTTTTCGATCGCCTGCCTTCGCGCCGCCCCAACCGCCAGAATGGTGGCGTGCGGCGGATTGATGATGGCCGAGAATTCGCGCACGCCATGCATGCCGAGATTAGAAATCGCAGCCGCGCCGCCTTGATATTCGCCGGGTTTCAACCTCTTGTCGCGGGCGCGCGAGGTGAGGTCTTTCATCTCGGCCGAAATCGTGCTCACCGATTTCGTCTCGGCATTGCGAACGACCGGCGTGATAAGGCCGCCATCGAGCGCCACCGCGACGCCGATGTCGGAATGTTTAAAGCGCAGGATGCGATCCGCCGCCCAGACGGCGTTCGCCGCCGGAACGGCCTGCAGCGCCAGCGCCAGCGCGCGGATGATGAAATCGTTGAGCGAAAGCTTGAATACCGGTTTGCCGTCTGTGTCTTTGCCGGCGGCACTGTTTGCCTCTTCGCGCAGCACGATCAGCCGGCCGATATCGATATCCGTCGTGAGATAAAAATGCGGTATCGTTTGCGCGGCTTGCGTCAGCCGGGCCGCGATCGTGCGGCGCATACCGTCGAGCGGCATTTCCTCATAGCTGCCCGGCTCGTAAAGGGCTTTGATCTCGGCTGCGGAAGGGCTCAAAGCGGAAGCGGCGACGGGTGCGCCGCGCAAAGAGCGCGAGGGATCGCCGATGTCGCGAGCGACGATGCGACCGCGCGGACCGGAGCCGTGAACCTCCGATAGATCGATGCCGGCCTCGCCGGCGAGCCGCCGCGCCAGCGGCGTGACGGCTACCCCGCCGGGCAATTGCGCCGGACCGTAATTGCGTTCCGGCGTGCGCACTTCGAAGAACGGATCGAGCGCAATTTTTGGCGGTTTCGCGTCGCGGTTCTGTGCAGTTCTTGATCCGGCAGGTATGGATGGCGGAGCGGAAGCCGCGGGCGCCGCGGCCGCGGGTGATGGCGGAGGAGGGAACATCGGCGCGGACGGCGGACTGACCGCCATCCCGCTCGTGCCGTCTCCGATGACACCGACAAGGGCGCCGACCGGCACCACTGCGCCGGCGGGCACGCGAATTTCAACGAGCACGCCGGCCGTCGCCGACGGCACTTCCATCGAAACCTTGTCGGTTTCAATTTCGAAAAGGCTGTCACCCGGCTTGACTTGCTCACCGGCGGACTTGAACCATTTGGTGATTTTGCCTTCGGCGACGGTTTCGCCGAGCTGCGGCATCAACACGTCCATCACTTGATCCGTTCCCAAGTGACCTCGAGGGTCGAGTTGAGTGCCCGCAATACCAGCTGATCGCCGTCCAGTTCGAACCGCCGCACCAGATCGCCGCCATCGCCAGGCTGGATGCTGTCATGGCGATGATGCGTCATCGTTCCGGTTTGCGCGTCGATCGTATAGGTCCCGAAATAAGCGATGTAGTCGGTGAGCGCGATTTTGGTTTCCTCCGGCGTCATTACTGGGCCGGCGCGCCAGCGCTTGACGTCAGGCGCGATCTGCACCGCCATCTCGCCGTAAGGGCCGTAATAGATCATGCCCTTTGGGTTGGCGCCGCGATCCCAGTTGCCGCCGTCGATCCGGGTGCCGACATAGCGCCAGGCGCCAAGCAGCTTTTGAGCAACGTCACTTTCGGTCATGGTGCGCTTTCGCTCGTCTCGCTTTCGCTCGTTTCACCATGTCACCGAAATGTATTGGGTCTCCATGAATTCCATCAGGCCCTCGTGCGCGCCTTCACGTCCGAGGCCGGATTGTTTGACGCCGCCGAACGGCGCGGCGGGATCGGAGACAAGACCACGATTTAGCCCGACCATGCCGAAATCGAGTTTTTCGGAAACCCGCATGCCGCGGCTCAAGTCCTTGGTGTAGAGGTAAGCGACGAGGCCGTATTCGGTATTATTGGCCCGCGTTATCACTTCGTCTTCGGATTTGAAGGTCTGGATCGAAGCGACCGGTCCGAAGATCTCCTCGTTGAGCATCTTGGCGTCGTCGGACACGTTGGCGAGCACGGTGGCCGGATAGAAAAAGCCTGGGCCGCCCGGCGCCTTGCCGCCGGTGAGCACCTGCGCGCCTTTCTTGACCGCGTCGTCGACGAGCTCGATCACCTTGTCGAGTCCGTCCTTGTTGACCAAGGGACCGAGGGCCACGCCGTCGTCGAGCCCGTTGCCCATGCGCAGGCCGCCCATCTTGGCGGTCAGCTTCTTGGCAAATTCGTCGTGCACCTTCTCGTGGACGTAGAAGCGATTGGCGGCGGTGCAGGCCTCGCCCATATTGCGCATCTTGGCGATCATCGCGCCGTCGATGGCGGCATCGATATCGGCATCGTCGAATACGATGAAAGGCGCATTGCCGCCGAGCTCCATGGCCGGCTTGACGACGCTATCGGCCGCCTCGTGCAGGAGCTTGCGCCCGACCTCTGTCGAGCCGGTGAAAGACACCACGCGCACACGCGGATCGTGCAGCATCGCCCCGACCACCTTACCGGACGAACGCGACGGAATGACATTGACGGCGCCGGCGGGAACGCCGGCCTCTTCGAGGATCGGCATCAGCGCCAGCATCGTAAGCGGTGTGTCGGATGCCGGCTTGAGCACTACCGTGCAGCCTGCGGCTAAGGCCGGGCCGATTTTGCGCGTCGCCATCGCCGCCGGGAAATTCCACGGCGTGACCAAGACCGCAACGCCGGCCGGCTTGTGGTGAACGAAGATGCGCGCGCCCGAGGACGGCGCGACCGAATTCTGGCCGATATTGCGCACCGCTTCCTCGGCATACCAGCGGAAAAACTCCGCGGCATAGGCGACTTCGCCGCGCGAATCCGGCAACGCTTTGCCGTTCTCAATGGTGATCAGTTTGGCGAGCCGTTCGGCATCGCGCATGATCAGTTCATAGGATTTGCGCAGGACTTCGGCGCGCTCGCGCGGCTTCTTGGCGGCCCAGGCCGCAAAGGCGCCGCTTGCCGCATCGAGCGCGGCCTTGGCATCGTCGACGGTCGCGCTCGCGACCGAGGCGACCTTATTCTCGGTTGCCGGATCGATCACGTCGAAGCGGCCGCTGTCGGAAGATTTACGCCACGCGCCGCCGATCCAAAGATCGGTCGGTACGTTGGCGAGAAGGTTGTCGTACATGGCCATGGTCGTTTCCTCAGATTTCTCTCCGCTCATTTCCGCGAACGCGGAAATCCAGATTTTCAGAAAACTGGGTCCCGCTTTCGCAGGGACGAACGGGGGGCTTAGCTCTCCATCGCGCGTTTCACTCGATCGACGATCCGGTCGGCGCTCGGCAGCGCGAGGTCTTCAAGGACATCGGCGGCGGGCAGTGGAATGTGCGGCGTCGTGATCCGCACCGGTGGGCCGTCGAGATCGTAAAAAGCCTCATCGGCGACGATCGAAACGATCTCCGCGCCCCAACCGCACAGCCGAGGATTTTCCTCGACCGTGAACAGACGGTGGGTGCGCGCGACAGAGCCGAGAATGGTCTGGGTATCGAGCGGCACCAGCGAACGCACATCGATGACTTCGCAATCGATGCCGTGATCCGACTTGAGCTTTTCCGCCGCGGCGAGCGCGCGCGGCACCATGAGCGCTAGTGCGACGATGGTGGCGTCCTTGCCCGGCCGCACGATGGAAGCGGTGCCGAGCCGATCGACGATCTCGCCGTCCGGCACTTCGCCTTTGATCGCGTAAAGGGATTTGTGCTCGAGAAAAATCACCGGATCGGGATCGCGCACCGCCGCGGCAAGGAGCCCAATAACGTCGCGGGGGGACGACGGCGCCACTACTTTCAGTCCGGGAATCATCATGCACCAGTTTTCGACGCTTTGAGAATGTTGCGCGCCGAACCGGGATCCTCCGCCGTTGCCCGTGCGCACGACCAGCGGGCATTTGAGCTGCCCGTTGGACATGTATCGGCTTTTGGCAAACTCGTTGGCGATATAGTCGAAGCAAACGGCGAAAAAATCCGAGAACATGATTTCGGCGATCGGCTTTAATCCGGTCATGGCGGCGCCCATGGCGGCCCCCATGATCGCCTGCTCGGAAATCGGCGTGTCGCGCACGCGCAGCGGCCCGAATTGTTCGTAAAGTCCGACGGTCGCTTTGAATACGCCGCCGGCTTTGCCGATATCCTCGCCGAGGAAGACGACGTCGGGATCGCGCGCCATTTCCTGGGCGATGCCGCGGGCGACAGCTTCGCGGTACGTCAGTTCCGCCATGCGAAGCCTCCGTCGGCATAGACATCGGTGGCGAGAATTTCGAGCGCGGGCGGCGGCGCCGCCTTGCATTTTTCCGTCGCCTCGTCGACGCGGCGTTTCACGTCGGTTTCGATGCCAACGATGATGTCCTCGCCGACCCCGAATTGTTTCAGGCGTTCACGGTAGATTTTTATCGGATCGCGCTCTTTCCATTTTTCCAATTCGCCTTCGGGGCGGTATTTGGCAGGGTCGGCCCGAGAATGTCCGCTGTGGCGGTAGGTGAGGCACTCGATCAGCGACGGACCGCCTCCGGCGCGCGCTTGATCATAGGCCGCAGCGGCGGTGCGATAGACGATGTCGGCGTCGTTGCCGTCGATCACGATGCGCGGCAGGCCGTAGGCGGTGGCCCGGTCGGCCGCCGGATGCGGCACGGCGGTCACCTCGCCGATCGGCGTATATTCCATATAGAGATTGTTCTCGCACACGAAGATCACCGGCAACTTCCACACCGCCGCGAAGTTCAGCGATTCATGAAAGGCGCCGATATTGGTGGTGCCGTCGCCAAAGAAGCACACCGAGACGTCGTTCTGTCCCTTGTATTGCGCGCGCCATGCCGCGCCGCAGGCAATCGGCAGATGCGCACCGATGATCGCATAGGAGCCCATGACCCCGTGCTCGGCCGAGGTCAGGTGCATGGAGCCGCCCTTGCCGCGCATGAGCCCGTTGTCTCGCTGCATCAATTCTCCCAGCACCTTCTCGATCGGAACGCCCCGCGCCAGCGTGTGCGCATGGCCGCGATAGGTGCAAAACGAGAGGTCGCCTGGCCGCATGGCGGCGGCGCAACCGGCGGCGACCGCTTCTTGCCCGAGCGAGAGATGGCTCGTGCCCTTGACCAGATTTTGCAGGAAAAGATCGAATGCGCGCTGCTCGGCCTCGCGGATTTCGACCTGCATGCGATACATGCGAAGGCGCGTTTCCTCGCCGATATCGTCGTTGAGGCTCGCATTCGGGGCGAGTGCGCGGTCTTCGATCTTGGCCATTGAAAGTCCTCAGAACGCTCCAGTTAGCGGCGGGCGGGACGCAACTTAGCGCCAGTTGTGAAGGCGAAGCAATGTCATAGCGGCAATCCGGACGAGGCGCACCGATTGCCGCTTGCACCCGGCATGGCGAGTCCTTAATTGACCGGTGCGGGAGGTTTCGATGACGCAAGAATCCCTGGAATCGCGGACGTCTCAGGCACACGTTGAGCGTTTTTTCGGCGGTCCGCCGATCGCGGTGATCGGCCGGCTCATCCTGTTGTCGATCCTGGTCGGCGTCATCCTCGCCGCGATCGGGCTAGACCCGTGGAACATTATCGAATCCGTCCAGCGTCTTCTTGAGCATGTCTGGACAATGGGCTTCGATGCCGTGCGCTGGCTGTGGCGCTATTTCCTCCTTGGCGCCGTGATCGTCGTGCCGGTCTGGCTGTTGGTGCGCTTGGCCAACGCGCCGCGCGGCCGATGAACACCAGAGGAATAAAACAGCGAATAGAGCCTCGAAATAAAGAGGGCCGGCGCAAAAGCCGGCCCCTTCGCTTTGAGTCTTCCTAAGCTTTATTCGTCGACCGAATGCGAGCCGGACGGCGATCCGTCATCGTCGCTCGGTGTGGAATGATCCATGACCGAATGCTCGCGCGGTCCGCCGCCGCGATGCCGGCGCCGCCGCCGATGGAGCGGAAAACGATCCGGCGGTCCGTCATAGCCGTTCGGACCATTGGGACCGTTTTGCCCGTGCGGACCATTGCCGCCTTGCCCGTGTTGCGACGGCTGATGTTGCGGTTGACCGCCGGTGATGAAAGACGGCAGCCTTTCGACGTCGCTTTCGTTGTCGGACGCTTGCTGCTGGCGCGGTTGAAAGTGCTGCGGCTGGTAATTCTGCTGCTGATTGTGATGATGCTGCTCACGCGGATGATACGGCTGCGGCTCGCGCGGTGCGAACGGCTCGCCGCCGAGGTGAGGCTGTTCGTTGTCGCCGTCGTCGAAACTGTCGTCGGCGCCCCGCATCTCGCCGGGCTGTTGCTGTTGGTAATAGGGCTGGCTCTGGCGGAGCTGTTCCTGCGCGGCGGCGATCAGACGGAAATAATGCTCGGCATGCTGATAATAATTTTCCGCGGCGATCGGGTCTCCGGAGCTTTGCGCGTCGCGGGCGAGCTGAAGATATTTCTCGGCGATGTGGGATGCCGTTCCTCGAATTTTGACGTCTTGCCCGTTGGATTCGTACATGCGCGATAAAGGATTTTGATGGTGATGACCACCCTTCCGGTTACGCCCGCGCATACGTTTGTTCTGACCGTTTCTCATGGTTTGCTGTTCCGCCAACCCCCGTCCTGTGCGACGGCAACAACGCCGCCGCTTCGTTTCACCGAATTTTGCTCAAAAACCATCGTATCGGCTCCGAGCCGCTCTCGAACTCCGCTCTGAATGTCACGACCCCGATAAAACAAGCCCTCACCGGCGCTGCGCTAGCCGCGTTGTCAGCACCCTTCGTGATAATGGGCGCCACCATTACGCATCAATGCGCGCCAAACCCATGAAGCATCACGATCTGAATCCGGCGATCCTGTATGCCGTCCAAACTCGGCTTTTCGCTATTCAGCTTCGTTTTTTGCCTGACCTGTGTTGCCGACCTCGTGGAGCCAAATATCGGATTTTGCTCCGGGCGTTTCAGGGCAACGCGACACCCTCATCAGGGGCGACTCCGTAGGCCGCAAAGTAGTCGGTTCCGGTCAATATTCCAAGCGCTTTTTTGTCTCAACACCAGTTTTGTCAGTGCTGCAATGTTACGCGTCATACCTGTTAAGCGGCTCTCTCTGCAACGAGGGCGCGCGGTACGCCACTAAGATCGGGTCGCACAGTCAATGGCGCAAGCCCTGCCGCGGCGATCAGTCCCGCGACGGGTTCCGCCTGGCCGGCCCCGAGTTCAACGACCAGAATGCCGCCTGGTGCCAAGAGCGTCGCCGCTGCGGCCGCAATCGCCCGATAGCAGTCCAACCCGTCGCGTCCGCCATCGAGCGCGGCACGCGGATCGAATAGGCGCACTTCCGGCGGCAGCGCCTCGAGGTCGTCGGTGGCGATATAGGGTGGATTGGAAACGACAAGATCAAACGGTCCGCGCAACGCCGCGGCCATGTCGCAGGCAAGAAAGGCGGCGCCGCTCACGCGTAGGCGCCGCGCATTGCCGCGCGCGACCGCGAGCGCGGCTGGATCGATGTCGCTGCCGACGCCGAAACTATTGGGAAGCTCGCCCAGAAGCGCCAGCAAGATTGCGCCGCAGCCGGTGCCGAGATCGGCTATGCGCCACGTGCGCGAGCGCTCGCCGCGCCTCTCGAGCGTCGCCAGCGCGGCTTCGACCACGGTTTCAGTGTCCGGCCGCGGCACCAGCGTCGCCTCGTTGACGGTAAGCCGTAAGCTCCAGAATTCCTTGCTTCCAGTGATGCGCGCGACCGATTCGCGCGCGAGCCGGCGCTGCGCCAACGCGGCAATCGTGCGGTTTTGCGCAGCGCTGAGAACCCGCGCGCCGGATGAAGCGAGCGTGGCGTGATCGAGATCCAGCGCATGGCCGATCAGGACACGCGCGTCGAGTTCCGCGGACTCAATGCCGCAAGCGCGAAATTTTTTCGCGCACATGCGCCTTGCGTCATCAACCGTGTGAGGCTTCGTCGCGGCAAGAGCGG
This sequence comes from Xanthobacteraceae bacterium, assembly GCA_049285335.1. Lineage (GTDB taxonomy): Bacteria > Pseudomonadota > Alphaproteobacteria > Rhizobiales > Xanthobacteraceae > BOG-931. The sequence goes on from JBAPZR010000417.1 coordinate 32,646, forward strand.
CGGCACGGTCCAAATCGGCATGGTCCGATCCGTCCAGAGCGGCGCTTGGCGTCATCAGGCGTCCTCGGCCGCAAGCTGCGCCGCCTGGTTCTCGGCCACCAAAGCATCGATGATTTCGCCGAGCGCTTCACCTTCGAGAATTTGCGGCAGCTTATAGAGCGTCAGATTGATGCGGTGTTCCGACACGCGTCCTTGCGGATAATTGTAGGTGCGAATCCGTTCGGAGCGGTCGCCGGTCCCGACCTGTCCGCGCCGCTCGGCGGCACGGAGGGCTTCCTGCTTCTGGCGCTCAAGATCGTAAAGCCGCGTGCGCAGCACGGCCATGGCCTTGGCGCGATTGCGGTGCTGGGAGCGGTCCTCCTGCATCATGACGATGATGCCGGAAGGAATATGCGTCACCCGCACCGCCGATTCGGTCTTGTTGACGTGCTGGCCGCCGGCGCCGCTGGAACGCAGCGTATCGATCTTGAGATCAGTTTCATTGATCGTGAGATCGAGATCCTGCGCCTCGGGCAAAACTGCAACTGTCGCGGTCGAGGTGTGGATGCGGCCTGATGCTTCGGTGTCCGGCACCCGCTGAACGCGGTGCACGCCGGATTCGTACTTCAGTTTGGCGAAGGCGCCGCGTCCGCGGATTTCAGCCACGATTTCCTTATAGCCGCCCATCGAGCCATCGCTTGCCGTGACGACTTCGACTTTCCATCTCTGATTGGCGGCATAGCGCTCGTACATGCGGAACAGATTGCCGGCGAACAGGGCCGCCTCGTCGCCGCCGGTGCCGGCGCGGATTTCGAGAATGACATTGCGCTCGTCCATCGCATCCTTGGGCAGAAGCGCCAGGCGCAATTGCTGCTCAAGCGCCACTCGGCGCGCCTCAAGCTCGGGCTTTTCCGCTTCGGCAATCGAGCGCATCTCTGAATCGGTCGATGGGTCGGCGATCAGGCTCGCTAGCCCCGCGAGCTCGCTCTGCGCTGCGCGATAGGACTTTACCGCCTCGACCACAGGCGCAAGCTCGGCGAATTCGCGCGACAACTTGACATAGGTCTCGGCCGGCAAGGCGGCCGCGAGATCGCGTTCCAAGGCCGCATGCCGCACGACAAGGGCATCGAGTTTCTGGTCGGGTAACATCGTGGTCTCGTTATGCCGGCCGTGAACGCCTTTCAAAGGCTGAGCTTGCGCCGCTCCTGCGTCGATGCCCGCCAATGGCGCCAAGCACCTACGTCATATCAATTGCTGTGTAAAAGAGGCGTTCGGCTCGGACAATAGGCCAAACGGCCGTGAACCGCTGATTTCGTGAGGTCCGTGACACGATGGGTATGAATAGTTCCTAGATCTGCAATCCATTGTCCGCGGCGAATTTTTGCAATTGCGGCCGGATCGACGGATGGCCGGAAGGCTTCTCGATCAACGGGCACAGGAACGCGGCCGCCTTGCGGCAGTCAACATCAAGCAGCATGGCCTTGACCGGACCGACGGCCGAGGGCGTGAGCGAGAGCGAACGGTAGCCGATCGCAGTCAGCGCCAGAGCGCCAAGCGGCTGCGATGCGAGTTCACCGCAGACGGTTGCCGGCTTGTTGTGCGCGTGGGCCCTATCCGCGATGTCCTTGAGAGCGCGGAGGACCGGCGCCGACAAGGCATCGAAACGACTCGACACGCGCGGGTTGCCGCGATCGATCGCGTAAAGAAATTGCACCAGATCGTTGGAGCCGATGGACAGGAAGTCGACCCGTTCCAGGAGCTCATCGAGCTGATAGAGCAGCGATGGGACTTCCACCATGCTGCCGACCTCGACCTCGTCGGGCAATTTGTGGCCGTGGCGGCGAAGATGCGTCAGCTCCCGTTCGACAAGCTCCTTGGCCTGGTCGAATTCTTGCACTGTCGAGATCATGGGAAACATGATCTTCAAAGCGCGATTGCCGGCGGCGCGCAAAAGCGCTCGCAATTGCGTGCGCAGCAGGCCGGGCCGATCGAGGCCGAGCCGGATCGCCCGCCAGCCCAAAGCGGGATTCTCTTCCTCGACATTGCGCATGTAGGGCAGCAATTTGTCGCCGCCGATGTCGAGCGTGCGGAAGGTCACGGGCTTGTCGCCGGCGGCATCGAGCACGGTCCGATAGAGCGCGTATTGCTCGCTCGTTCGCGGGAAGGTCGGCGCCACCATGAACTGTAATTCGGTGCGGAACAGGCCGATCCCGCCGGCGCCGGTATCGGCGATGTGCGGCAGGTCGACGCTCAATCCGACATTAAGGAGCAGCGTTATTTCCTCGCCGTCTTTGGTGATGCACGGTTTGTCGCGCAGCGCCGAATATTGTTGTTGCCGCCGGGCGCGCAGGCGCACGCGCTCGGCATAGGCCGCCGCCATGTCCGGCAACGGCCGAATGTGCAGGTCGCCGGTCGAACCGTCGACGATGATGGGGTCGCCGGGATCGGCGATGCCGGTGGCGTTGTCGATCTCGCCGACCGCGGGAATACCAAGCGCCCGGGCGACGATGGTGACATGCGAATGCGGGCCGCCTTCCTCGAGCACCAAGCCGCGCAGGCGTTTGCGATCATAGTCGAGCAGCGCGGCCGGCCCCATCGAACGGGCGACGAGGATGGCGTTCTCCGGCAGGTTCTCGCGCGACGGCGCGTGGTCGCGTCCGGTGAGCTGGCGCATCAATCGATTGGCCAGATCGTCGAGATCGTGCAATCGCTCGCGCAGGTATGGATCGGTCTGCCGTAACATTCGCGCGCGGGTATCCGACTGCACGCGCTCCACCGCGGCCTCCGCGGTCAGTCCGGTCATTACCGCTTCTTCGAGCCTGTGAACCCAGCCGCGGTCATAGGCGAACATGCGGTAGGCTTCGAGAACGTCGCGATGTTCGCCGCCTTCGACGACGTCGCCGTGCTCGAGCATCTGATCGAGGCTGGTTTGCAGCGATTCGATCGCCGATTTCAGATGCTCCAGCTCTTTCGGCACGTCGTCGGCGATGAAATTGGTGACGACCACGCGCGGCTCGTGCAGCACGACGTGTCCCAGCGCGATTCCTTCGCTCAGCGCCGAGCCCTCGAGGTGAACCGATCGCCGCGCAGCCGGCTCAGCGCCGGGCGGCGCCAGCGCGGAGAGCTCGCCGGAAGCGATCATCTCCGCAAGCACCATCGCGGTGGTTTGCAGAGCCTCGACCTCTTCCTCCGAATAGGTCCGGCGCGCGCGGTTCTGGACCACCAGCACGCCGAGCGTGTTGCCGGCGCGCAAAACCGGAACGCCGAGGAAGGAATGATAAATTTCCTCCCCCGTCTCCGGCCGGTACGAATAGGCCGGATGGGCCTGCGCATTTGATAGATTGATCGCGCTTGCCTGACTGGCGACCAGGCCGACCAGGCCCTCGTCGGACCGCATGACCGTGCGGTGCACGGCGTCGCGGTTGAGGCCCTCGGTGGCATAGAGCTCAAGGGTCGAATCGACGCGCAGCACGTAGACGGAGCAGACCTCCGCCACCATGTTGGCGGCGATCAGCACCACGATTTTGTCAAGGCGTTCCTGCGCGCTGACCGGCTCCGCCATCACTTCGCGAAGCCGCCGCAACAACACGCGCGGACCGCCAAGCGCTCCACGCATGGCGTGAGATCCTCGGGCCTGGCTTTGACCGGAGCGGAGCCCTAACGCGCCGGCCATTGTCGAAGAGAAATTCGCCCGGTTTCCGGTCCGCGGCGAACGTCCCAAAGCCTATATCGAATGCGGTATGCAAACCGCAAGCCAAGACGATGACAAGACGGTGATATAACCGCCCGGCGCTATTGTGCGCCGCAACCGAAATGTCGGGATCAGGCCGCTTTGTCGAGGCCGTAGAGCGAGTGCAGTGTGCGCACCGCAAGCTCGGTAAAGGCCGCGTCAATCAAAAGCGAAAACTTGATCTCCGAGGTGGTGATGGCGCGGATATTGATGGATCGCTCGGCGAGTGCCTTGAAGGCCTGCGCCGCCACGCCGGCATGACTGCGCATGCCGATGCCGATCACTGAAATCTTTGCGACGTCGGTCGCGCCATCCAGTCGCGTGTAACCCACCTCGCGCTTCGCCTTGGCAATGACGTCGAGCGCGCGCTGATAGTCCGCCGCCGGGACGGTGAAGGTGATGTCGGTCGTCTTGCCGTCGCTCGAGACGTTCTGGACGATCATGTCCACATTGATGTTGGCTTCCGCGAGCGGCCCGAACAGAGCGGCGGCGACGCCGGGTTTATCCAAGACTTGGCGGACGGAGATTTGCGCCTCGTCGCGCGAGAAGGCGATGCCAGTGACGGTTTGTTGCTCCATGATTTCCCCTTCGTCGCAGATCAGTGTTCCGGGCGGATTTCCGTGCGGATCGATCTTGTCGGGCGGGTCGAAGCTCGATCGCACGAAGATGCGAACGTTATGCACCATGCCAAGTTCGACCGAGCGCACCTGCATCACTTTGGCGCCGAGCGAAGCAAGCTCAAGCATTTCCTCGAACGCGACGCGGTCGAGCCGCTGGGCGCGCGGCACGACACGCGGGTCGGTGGTATAGACGCCGTCGACGTCGGTATAGATGTCGCATCGGTCGGCGCGAATCGCGGCCGCAATCGCCACGGCCGACGTATCCGATCCGCCGCGGCCCAAAGTGGTAATGCGCCCGGTTTCCGGATTTATGCCCTGGAAACCGGCGATCACCGCGACCTCGCTGCGTTCCTTGAAGCGCCGGACGAGCGACTCGCCGTCGACTGCAAGAATGCGCGCTGAGCCGTGCGCGCCGGAGGTTTCGATCGGCAACTGCCAGCCCTGCCACGATCGCGCATTGACATCGAGGTCCTGTAGCGAAATCGCAAGCAGTCCGGCAGTGACCTGCTCGCCGGAGGCAACCACGGCGTCGTATTCCCGCGCGTCGAAAATGTGCCGGCGCTTGAGGCTCTGCTCGCACCACGTCACCAGCTGGTCGGTGGTGCCGGACATGGCCGAAACCACCACCGCGATTTCATGCCCGGCGTCGACCTCGCGCTTGACGTGAAGCGCGACGTTGCGGATGCGGTCGATATCGGCGACCGACGTTCCGCCGAACTTCATGACAAGACGGGCCATGGGTCTGTTTTTTCGGCTGCTTGGTTTTCGGCTGTTTAATTTCGGCCACGCGACGCAAATGCGCCGGCCTCGCCGACCGGCGCGAAAGGCGCGTATTCATACCGGCGAGGTCCGCCGTTCGCAATATCAGCTTACGCGCCTGGCTAACGAGGTGAGAATTGCGCCTGCCGCAGGGCCGAATCGGCCGCCAACCGGGCCAAGCGGACTAGTCGGCTGATTCAGTCAGATTGAAGGGTATAGATGCTTGAGTCTGATGCGGGCATTTTTGGTGGTGAATTGCCAGTCGGCTTTGGTGTGGTTGGCAT
>JBAPZR010000418.1:0-1674 GCA_049285335.1 Xanthobacteraceae bacterium
CCAATATAGACCCATTGCGGATCGGGTCCGGGCGGATAGAACGCGATGCCGAACGGATAGTGCAGCCCCGATGCAAAGACCGCGGGCTTTGCCGCCTTGCCGGCGTTGGGGCGCAACACGCTGATGCGGCCGGCGCGGCTTTCCGCAACGAATATGTCGCCGTTGGGAGCGGTGCGCAGCGTGCGCGGGCCGGCAAGGTCCGACGCGAAGAGGTTCACCTCGAAGCCGGGCGGGACGACCGGCTTTTGATCGCTCCGGCGCACCACTCTGACGAAGTTGCTGACGGACGGCGACTCGCCGGGCGGCGGCAAGTCTTGCGGCCTGATCAGCCGGCGCGTTCCCGGCTTGTCGTTGCGCCAGTCGCCGAACGCCGCGTTGCCTCGCAGAAGCTTGCCTCCGGGAGAATTGCCGCCGGTTTGGGCAAATAGCGGCAGCGCAGCAATCGAAACGGTTGCTGCAACGCTCAAAGCAATGACGGAATAGATCAGACGGCGCATAACGTGCTCCTGGATTGATTATGGAACAAAGCCGAGACCAATGCGGTTCCCGCAACTGTCCACTGCAGGAAAGTGATGCGCAAGAAAGCGAAAAAAGAGCGACTCCAAGAAATCATGATTTTGCAGTGTGATTTTGCCGATCCTCTCGACATTATTAGTACCGGATCGCTCGGCTCCCCCGAAGTCCGCTGCCGATAGGCTCGTACCGATAGACCCGACTGGCCGCCGCCGCTACAAAGTATTGTCCCGCATGCGAAAGCCGAGAGCGGCCGAATGGACCAGCGAATACCGGTCGATTGTCTCGCCAATGCGCGCGCGCTCGCACCTGCAATCGCGGCAGCGGCGCCGCGCATCGAATCCGGCCGTGAATTGCCATCCGACGTGGTCGATGCGCTGCACGAGGCGCGGCTCTTCCGCATGTTAGTGCCGCGCTCCTTGGGCGGCGAGGAGGTGTCGCCCATCGTTTTCATGCAAGCGATCGAGGAGTTGGCGAAGGCAGATGCCTCGACCGCATGGTGCATTGCCCAGACTTCGGTTTGCTCCACGATCGCACGGTCGCTCAAGCCGGAGACCGGCGCGAGGATTTTCAAGAACGATCCACGCGGCGTGCTAGCGTGGGGGCCGTCCACCATCAAAGCCAAGGCCATCGCCGAGCCCGGCGGGTTCCGCGTCACCGGCGAGTGGCCGTTCGCGAGCGGGAGCAGGCATGCGACCTGGCTTGCCGCGCATGCGGCGATTTACGAGCCCGACGGCGCGTTGGGCTGCGACGCCAACGGCGATCCGGTGCAAAAGACCTTCGTGGTGCCGCGCCGCAGCGCGACGATCAAGGACGTGTGGCACGTGATCGGCTTGAAAGGCACCGGCAGCGATACTTATGCATTGACGGACATTTTCGTGCCGGGCGATTGCGCCATCGCGCACCATGCGCTCGATCCGTCCGAGCAGCACGAACATGGTCCGCTCTATGCGTTCACGATCTATCAGCTGTTCGGGTCGAGCTTCCCAGCCATCGCGCTCGGTATTGCGCGCGCGACGCTTGATGCTTTTTTGGAGCTGGCGCGAACCAAAAAACCCGCTTCGAGCCAGTCGTTCCTTCGCGACAATGCCGTCGTTCAGTCGCAGGTCGGCATGGCCGAAACGCAGCTCGCCGCCGCGCGCGCGTTTTTCTTCGCTGCCT
>JBAPZR010000419.1:0-1738 GCA_049285335.1 Xanthobacteraceae bacterium
AGCGCCGTCTCAAGGACGCCGCCCAGGATTTGAGCCACTGGTCCGAATTTGACTATGTCGTCATCAACGACAACTTCGAGCAGGCGATCGAGGATTTGCAGGCCATCGTGCACGGCCGCGGCAATCAGCTGATTGCGAGGCGGCCCGAAGTCGTGAGCCTGGCCGCAAATCTGGCGAAACCCTAGGAGCCTGTCCGATAACTCGGACAAGCTCCCAGGCTCAGCGCGCGAAATTTCTCGAGCGGAGCGGAATGCGAGGGGTTCGCCGCGCCTTGCTGCGTGTGACCATCACCGCAACGGCTGCGAAGAACAGAACGCACGCGGCGTTTAGAGCGAACAGCAAGACGCCGCCGCTGCTGTCGAAACTCAAGTCCGTGATCGACGCACCGAGCGAGCCGCGGATTGCGGAGGCCGGATCGACGTCGGCGGCGGAAGCCAAAGAGCTCAAAGCGGCCAAGGTGGCGGTGGTCATAGTCTGATTGATAAGGCGCATGGCGGAATCCCTATAAGATCGAGAATGCGGCGACCTCGCGTACCCATGCCCTTCGGCCGGCGGTACCCCGTTTCGGATCGTCAATAGTTAAATCGAAGAATCCCGTCAAAAAGGGACATCGATTGGATCCGCGTGGAATGAGCGTTGATTGGGTTGCGGTGCGACTACCGGGAAGCGGGGCTGCCCGCGGCCGGCGTCGGCGCTTAGTCGTCCAGCCCCAGCCCTTTTAAAATCCTGGGCGCCTGCTTCTCCACGCGCGCGGCGCGAGTCGCCGATTGTTTCGCCCCGGCGAAATGCAGCAAGTAGCCTTTCTGCCTCCCGGGGGTGAGTGCATGAAAGGCTTCCGCCAGTTCGGGATCGCTCTCCATGCGCGTCAGAAATTCCTCTGGCACATCGAATTGTGCCGCGCTTTTCATCTGCACTTTGGCGCCGGATTTCTCAACTGCAATGGCCTCTTTGAGATAAGCCTTCACGGCGGCCCTCTGCTTGTTGATCTGCGCAAGAGAAGCGAACCTGATCTGCCTAGCGGCCTGCACATTCTTGGTTTGTTGAACGAGGATGCCCTTGGGGTCCTTGAGCAGAGCGCCTTTCATGAAAAGCAGCGCGCAATAGTCCTTGAAGCCATGGATCAAAACCACATTGCCGCCGTTTAGATCGTAGCAAGCTTGACCCCATTTCAGTTCTTCATTGAGACCCGACGCAAGGCAGAGTTGGCGGAGCGCGGCATATTCAGCGCTCCAGCGTTTTTCCTTGCCATGAACCTTGGTGACGAGTGGATTCATTTTAAGCAGCTCCGGAAGCGACTCGATGCCCTGCATTTGCTCGTGCAGCGCATGCATCACATTGATTTATGAAGATATACATAGTGCGCAAGGGCGATCAGCCGCATGGCTGGCTACCTGCGCGGGCAGCGGTTTCGTGACATAACTCTATGGGAGTGTCTTGGGCCGTTCAAGCGCATCCGCAGGGCGCCGCTGTACTCCATCTTCGCATTACCCATTTTTCGCCTCGGGCTACCCCAGATTGGTGTTACGCGGTGCGCGATGTCGGATAATGGCAGTCATGCACTTGCTTGAGCGACAGGATCAACTCGGGGTGTTGAACCGATGTTTTCAGGAGGCGCGCAAGGCATCCGGTAGTCTGGTGCTCATCGCCGGGGAAGCCGGAATCGGTAAGAGCTCGCTGGTCGAGCGATTCGCATCAGAACACCGGCGAGATGCGTTCACCCTCTGGGGTGCCTGCGACG
>JBAPZR010000420.1:0-4351 GCA_049285335.1 Xanthobacteraceae bacterium
GTCAGGGCATCGACAGCACCTCCCGGCGTTGCAGGCATTTGGCTGCCAGCTAAGAGAGTGAACTCGTTCACGACGCGCAAAACTTGCTCATCCGTTTGGACCACCCCAGCAGCGTCGAAGTCCTTGCGAATCTTGCTGAGCACATCACTTCGACCGGGATCGAGCGTGTCCATGGCGAGAGCGTCCGAATAGGCTTCAGCTTCCGCGCCTTTGATCCCCAATTTTTCGGCAGCCCACATGCCGAGAAGCTTGTTGCGGCGAACCGTTTTTTTCCAATCGTCGAAGTCACTCATCCGCATTTCCCCGGTTGTAACCTGCCGTTAAACGCGCCTTTCTGCGCATCCTTTCTTTGATCTGAAGCAATTAGTAGCCAATGTCCGCCTTTGGCACAAAGCGGACATGCCGTCGCGCTCAACGAATGTCCGCTTTTGGGGGTAAAGCGGACATGGTGTGAAGGCGCTTCAATGTCCGCTAATGTCCCAAAGCGGACATGAGCGCCTCAGATGCTGTGCAAACTAGCCCTTGAACCCCATTTCGCCGGTCGCAATTCCCTGCTGTAATCCCACTTTGATCGATGCATTCCTGAGCCTTTGGGATAGGCGATGCGACGGCGTTCGACCGCAAGCAGCAAACTGGCTAAGCGCGCCGCCGCAAGGCGGTGACGCCAAAGCAGCTTAATGCCTCGAAGTCTGCGAACAGTCGCACTTCTTCTGCTGATGGCTTGAAATCTACAGTCGCTCGGCTCACCCGCGAGCTGAAGGAGGCATTAGATCAGCAGACTGCTACCTTGGAGGTGCTGCGCGTCATCAGTTCGTCTGCCGGTGAGTTGAATACAGTATTCGAAGCAATTCTTGAAAATGCTATCCGCATCTGTGACGCGAAGTTCGGCAATCTGTGGCTCCGCGAGGGCAACAAAGTCCGCATAGTTGCTATCAAAGGCGGGTCTCAAGAGTACCGCGACTATCTATTCGGTGACCCCCTTTTGGAACCTGATGCACGAAGCACTATGGGGCGTGCTGTTCACAACAAGAAAGTTGTTCAAGTCGAGGACATAAGCACTGCGCCGACATACGGACTTAGAATGCGGGTAGCAACCATTGAAATCGCCAAAGGGCGCACATTAGTTGCGGTGCCGATGTTAAGAGATGATCAAGTGATTGGGGTCATCGCGATTTATCGTCAGGAAGTGCGTCCGTTTACGGATAAACAGGTCGAACTCCTGAAGAACTTCGCTAATCAAGCTATCATTGCAATCGAGAACACGCGGCTGCTCAACGAGCTGCGTCAGCGCACCGACGATCTGACCGAATCGTTGGAGCAACAAACTGCCACTTCTGACGTACTGGGCGTGATTTCGAGGTCGCCAGGCGAACTGGAAACTGTGTTTCAGAGTATGCTAGAGAACGCAGTCAGAATTTGCCAAGCCAAGTTCGGCTTTATGCTCGGTTACGACGGGGCCGCTTATCACACAGTGGCCGAACTCTGCGACGTGCCTGCGTATGTTGACGAGATGAGACGTGGCCCGTTGCGGCCACACCCGGAGTCCGCGCTCGGTTGTGTCGCCAGAACCAGGCGCGTTGCCCAAATTGCCGATATCACGACGCATCGACTTTATGCCGAACACAACCCACTTTTTGTCACCGGCGCAGAACTTGGCGGTATTCGGACCATAGTTGCCGTCCCGATGCTCAGGGATCAGCAATTGATCGGCGCTATCACAATATTCCGCCAAGAAGTTCGACCGTTCACAGATAAGCAGATCGCACTGGTGCAAAATTTCGCTGCTCAAGCTGTCATCGCCATAGAGAACACGCGGCTGCTAAACGAGCTGAGACAATCCGTGCAACGGCAGACCGCGACCGCCGATGTGCTGAAGGTGATCAGCCGCTCGACTTTTGATCTACAGACGGTGTTCAACACCTTAACGGAGTCAGCTGCGCGACTGTGCGACGCCGAGATCGCTGCCATCTGGCGGCCGAGGGACGGAGCATATCGGATGGCCGGCAGTTATGGCGTCACCAGCCGCTTTAAGGAGTATTCGGAGAACAAGGAATACCTGGAGACAGTCGCCATTGAGCCAGGTCATGGATCGATCGTTGGTCGAGCTTTGCTTGGCGGAAAGACGGTCCATGTGTTCGATGTGCAGGCTGATCCGGACTACAAACTAGGTGGCATCAAGGCGCTTGGCAGCTACCGCACGACACTTGGCGTTCCGCTTCTGCGCGAGGGGATGCCGATTGGCGTGCTATTCTTAGCCCGAACTAGGGTCGAGCCATTCACGCAACAACAGATTGACTTGGTCACCACCTTCGCCGACCAAGCCGTCATCGCCATTGAGAACGTGCGGCTGTTTGAGGCGGAGCAGCAGCGCACGCGCGAGCTGAGCGAGTCGTTGGATCAGCAGACAGCAACTTCTGAGGTCCTTAAAATAATCAGTTCGTCGCCCGGTGAGTTAAAGCCAGTTTTTCAGGCTATGCTGGAAAATGCGGTGCGTGTCTGCGGCGCCAAGTTCGGAATACCGTATCTGTCCGAGAACGACGGCTTTCGCACGGACGCCATGCAAGACGTTCCGCCTGCGTTTGCCGAGCGCCGAGCGCGCGAGCCATTTTTTTCTCCGCCTCCGGGAAGCCCAATGGGCCGCGTTGTGCGGACGAGGCAGGTTGCACACATCGCCGATATCACTACAGAGCAGGGCTTCACAGAGCGCGATCGAGCACTAACTGAGCTGGCTGAATTGGGTGGTGCGCGAACTGTTGCCGCCGTGCCGATGTTCAAGGACAACGATCTAGTTGGTGCGATTGTCGTCTACCGACAAGAGGTTCTACCGTTCACTGATAAGCAGATCGAGTTGCTGCAAAACTTCGCTGCCCAAGCCGTCATTGCCATCGAGAATACGCGCTTGCTTAATGAGTTGCGGCAGTCCTTGCAACAGCAAACTGCGACTGCCGACGTGCTCAAGGTCATCAGTCGCTCGACGTTCGATCTACAGATGGTGCTCAACACGTTGACCGAGTCGGCGGCCACACTGTGCGAAGCGGACAATTCGTACCTGTTCAAGAGCGAAGGTGGCAATTATGTCTGGGCCGCAAGCCACGGCTTCTCTACCGAGTATCTGGAATACATGAAGAGCCGGCAGCTTACGCCGGAACGGGGAACCGCGACCGGCCGTTCCGCGCTGGAGGGCAAAATTGTTCATATTCCCGATGTGCTCAGAGACCCTGAGTACACTTGGTGGGAATTGCAAAAAGTAGGCCACTTTAGATCAGTCCTTGCCGTACCGCTCATGCGTGAAAGTATGCCGATCGGCGTGCTCGGACTAACGCGCCTGGAGCCTCGGCCGTTCACGGACAAGCAGATTGAACTGATGAGTACTTTCGCTGACCAAGCGGTGATCGCGATCGAAAACGTGCGCTTGTTCGATGAAATCCAGGACAAGAGGCGGCAGCTCGAAGTCGCGAGTCAACACAAGTCACAATTCCTCGCCAATATGAGCCATGAGCTGCGCACCCCGCTCAACGCCATCCTAGGCTATACCGAATTGATGGCGGACGGCGCTTATGGCGAGCCATCCGAGAAGATGATGGGTGTGCTCAAGCGCCTTGAGGCCAACGGCAAGCACCTGCTCGGCTTGATCAATGACGTGCTCGATCTGTCGAAGATTGAAGCGGGCCAGCTTGTGCTCGAACTGTCCGATTATTGTGTTCAGGACATTGCTCAGAACGTCCGCAGCACACTGGAGCCGTTGGCGGCCGATAAGAAGCTCGCGTTCAAGCTCGACCTTTCTCCCGAACTGCCGCCAGGCCACGGTGACGGCCGCCGCTTGACACAAGTTCTTATTAATCTCGTCGGCAACGCCATCAAGTTTACGGATGCAGGGGAAGTCGTCATCAAAGCCGAAGCGAACGATGGATCATTCCATTTGTCCGTCCGTGACACTGGCCCCGGCATATCGGCAGCCGATCAGACCAAACTGTTCCGGGAGTTTCAGCAAGCCGACAATGCCATCACCCGCAAGAAGGGCGGCACTGGCTTGGGGCTCGCCATATCGAAGCGCATCGTTGAGATGCACGGGGGCAAAATCTGGGTCGAGTCACAACCCGGTCAAGGCTCGACATTTGCCTTCACGCTTCCGGTGATTGTTGAGAGGCAGGTGGAAGCCGAATGAGCAAGCGCATTTTGGTGGTGGAGGATCAACCTGATAATCGTCAGATTATCCGCGATATGCTGGGTCCTACCGGCTATGAAATCACGGAGGTGGAGAATGGTGAGGAGGCGCTCGCCGCCATCGCAAAACAACGGCCTGATCTGATCTTGATGGACATCCAACTACCCGTCATGGACGGTTACGAGG
>JBAPZR010000421.1:0-2216 GCA_049285335.1 Xanthobacteraceae bacterium
CGCTCTTAGGGTCGCTTTCGAACAATCTCTGGAATACGACAGTGCGGCCTAATCCAAGTCGCTTTTGCAGGACAGATCCATTCCAGAAGAGTCATGAGGTTGGAGAAGTCGGCTAACACATCTCGACAGATTAGGGGCTCATGATGGGAGATTCTGTTGCGCAGAAAGGCGACCGCCCTGACGCTGTCATGTACCCGGTCGATTTCATAGCTGGTTGACTTCAAACGCCCGCAACATGTGGGCAGACGGTTTGTTAGCCGGCTGCGGGGGGCGCGGCCTCAGCGGATGGAGTGGCTTCAGCGGCCGCAGTCTCGGCGGCGGGAGCAGCCTCGGCGGCGGGAGCAGCCTCGGCAGCAGGCGCAGCCTCGGCAGCTGGTTCGTCGGCCGGAGTGGACTCGACTGTCGGCGACGGCTCAGATGGTTCCGCGGGCGCCGCGGCTGGGACGTCCGGTCGTGGAGAAATGTCGGTCGACTCTTGATTCTGCTCTTGATCGCTCATGGTGTGTTTGCTCCTTTTAGGCCCGTCATCATGGGCCTCACAATTTGTATTTATGGTAAGTTTCCTCCGTGCAGGTGCAAGCAGTCAGAGCGCTTGCTGAACGCAGGCGATCCCCGCACTTTACGAAGGCTGATGATGTAAGACCGAAAAAGAAGCCGGTCCTTCAGAAGCGCGCCCGCCGACAGCACGACGGCTGCCCTTTTCGCCCGAACGGAAAACTCGGCACGTTCCGTTTCCATGGCAGCTTACGATAGTTTACACCAACTCCTCGACTTAGGACACAGCTTTCTTCCATTCCACGTAGCTTTCGGTGATGAATGGAGAACGGGTATGGCCGCGATTGCGTTTTGCCTCATCTGCCCTCAAGACGCATCATCGCTACGAGCACGATTATGCTCATGACCGTCCAAACGAGCAGGATTTTTTCCGTTGCGGTCATCGTGCCACCCCCGGGGGTCACGATTCGCAAACTCGACTTTAACAAAACTCACTAGGGCGGTGAATGGCGATTTAGGACGCGGCCCACCCTACGCAAGCGCCTGCTTATTCATCGACGGACCAGGGCGGCGGGACTTGGGCTTGGGGATATTATTTGTGAAGGCGTCTAGGCTTTCGCCAAACTCAATGGCCCGCGCCAGTTCAAGCCAACGCTTTTCTAGTCGTAGAAAGTCCTGACGAAAGGGAGAGTCGTTCGGCAGCTCGGCGGCTTCTCGCGCGCATTCCTCCGCGTGGTGTAAGCACTCCCTGATTTGCTCGCTTAGATTGTTCAACATGGTGCGCTCACCGTATAGGCGGGAGCGCAAATCGTCTCTCAGTCGCCGACGCCCAGATTTTATTAGCGTGTTTTTGCCGGCGATGGCGAACATTATGCTCTCATTGGCGAGCGCGCGACGACATTCGACATTGCAGTGCAGTAATTGGATAACTAAATCGATAAACGTAGAGTCGGATGGATCACTTACCGGCCCAGTGTTCTAGGAGCAGCCGGACACCGGCACCATCCCGCCGCGCCATGATGCGGAAGCCGTCATCCTAGATTTCGTGAACCCAACCGGCACCGGAATGCGGCACTTTGGCGGGCGAACGCAGACATGGCTCGATAAACCGGGTAACGCGCAACGACATGCGCAGTTCTTGAGTCGAGTCGGGCTCGGACTCGTGCCGCCCCGCGTTCCGAATGCGCCAGCGAATCTGACTTACGTGTCTTCAGCGCCCCCAATACCCGGCACGGTATCCGCCCCCGTATCCGCCCCAACCACCGCCGCCGCCCCAATAGCCGGGCGCGTAGGACGCCACCGGCGGCGCTGCGTAAGCAGGCCCTGGGGTCACGATAATTACGGTCGGCGCTGGAGCTGCGTAGCCATACGCTGGAGCTGCGTAATCATAGAGTCCTGCGTAGCCGTAATCAGACCCGTAACCAGACCCATACCCGTAACCAGACCCATACCCGTAACCAGACCCATACCCGTAACCAGACCCATACCCGTAACCCGGCGACACATAAACCTGGGCCGATGCGGCACCCGCTGAAAGCACCAAAGCGGCCACTGCGAAAACAAACTTGCCCATGAATACCTCCGTGACGATCCTAACTCGACGCATTCAATGAACAGATCGGTGCGGATAATTCTTTGATTTGCGTCAAAAAAACTGCTCGGCGGTGCAAACTTTGTGTTGCCCTGACCTCACGCGCCAAGGCGGCGGTTAGGGTTATTGC